>NZ_JBKEAY010000059.1:0-18297 GCF_047972865.1 Microbacterium sp. | reverse complement strand
TCGAGATGGAACTGTTCGGGCCGGTGCTCCCGATCACCCGCTTCGCCGACGACGCGGAAGCCGTCGCGCTGGCGAACCGGACCGAGTACGGGTTGTCCGCTGCCATCCACACCGCCGACGGGATGCGGGGACTCGCTATGGCCCGGCGTATCCGAGCCGGGATGGTGCACGTCAACGGCATGACGATCAATGATGCGCCGCACGTACCAATGGGCGGCATGGGTGCGTCCGGCAACGGCGGGCGCTACGGCGGTAGATGGAACGTCGAAGAGTTCACCGCCACTCAGTGGGTGACCGCCCGCAGCATCCCGCATACGTAACCCCACACCCGACTCGCGCAAAGGAGCGCCCGAAATGAGCACACCCACACTCGACGACGTCGACCTCACCGGTGACGATTACCTCACCGATCCGCACCCGATCTACGACCGCGTTCGCGCGACGGGCGACGCGGTCTATCTGAGTCGTCATGACGCGTACGCCATCGGGCGGTATGACGGCGTCCGGCAGGTGCTCGCGGACTGGCAGACGTTCAGCTCGGCCAGCGGGATCGCCCTGAACGATCTGACCAACCAGGCGACCGCCGGCATGATCATCGCCACCGATCCGCCCGAGCACACCGCGTTACGCGAAGTCCTCGCCGACAAGCTCTCGCCGCGGGCGCTGCGCACGGTGGCCGATGACGTCCGAGCGCAGGCGCAGGAACTGGTCGACGAGCTGCTCGAGCGCTCGACGACGTTCGATGCGGTCACTGATCTCGCACAGTCGTTCCCGATCAAGGTCGTGCTCGACCTCGTCGGGCTTCCCGCCGAGGGGCGCGATGAGGTTCTGCGCTGGGCCGATGCGGCTTTCTCGGCCGCCGCGCCGATGAGCGAACGCACGATGGAGGCCTTCCCCCTGCTGCAGGACCAACTCGCCTACCTCTCCGGCATCCGCAAGGACGACCTGGTCGAAGGCAGCATGGGGCGGGCGATCTACGACGCCGCCGACGCCGGAAGGATCCGGCCGGAGTCCTGCGTTCCGCTGATGTCCGCGTACGTCACCGCGGGCGTGGATACCACCATCAACGCCATCTCGAATGCGATTCAGCTCTTCGCCGAGAACCCCGAGCAGTGGGACCTCATCCGCGCCGACCGATCCCTCATCCCCAACGCGGTCAACGAGGTGCTCCGATACGATTCTCCGCTGCAGTACTTCTGCAGGGTCGCCACGAAGGACGCCGGGGTCGGTGACGACACGGTGCGCGCGGGCGCGCGTCTGGTGGTGTTCTACCCGTCGGCCAACCGCGATGAACGCAAGTGGGGCAACCCGACCGCCTTCGACGTGACGCGCGCCGACGCCGGCGAGCACCTCGCGTTCAGCTACGGCACGCACGGCTGCGCCGGGCAGGGGCTCGCGCGGCTCGAAGCGCAGGCCATGCTCTCGGCGCTCGCCGAACGCGTCGAGCGTTTTCAGATCGGCGCTCCGGTGCGCCGGCTCAATCAGCTCATTCGCGGGCTCGCCGCGTTGCCGGCCACCGTGACGCCGGCATCCGCCGGGCGATGATGCGCAGCAGCTGGTCTGCCGGGCCCGCCGACATCGGCATTCGTGAGGTCGACGATCCTGTTCTGGTGAATCCCGACGACGTCATCGTCGACGTCCGCTACGCCGCGATCTGCGGATCCGACCTGTGGCCGTATCGGGGGCTCCTCCCGCGGCACGAGC
Organism: Microbacterium sp.; assembly: GCF_047972865.1. Lineage (GTDB taxonomy): Bacteria > Actinomycetota > Actinomycetes > Actinomycetales > Microbacteriaceae > Microbacterium. The sequence continues at coordinate 16,593 of NZ_JBKEAY010000059.1, read as the reverse complement.
CAGGAAGCACCGGTCACGAATTCCTCGGTGTGGTCAGTGAGGTGGGGGAGACGGTCAGCGGTTTCCAGGTCGGTGACGCCGTGATCGCGCCGTTCATGTACTCCGACGGCATCTGCCCCGAGTGCCGGCGCGGCCTGCAGTCGCAGTGTGCTCGTGGGGGGCTGTGGGGGAGGGACGGCGTCGGCGCCCAGACCGAACGAATCCGGGTGCCGTTTGCCGACACGACGCTCGTCGCGCTGCCATGGGCGGACGCAGAGATCGATGACGCACTGGCGATGCGGTTGCTGCCGTTGGCCGACGTGTTCGCCACCGGGTACCACGGGGCGGTGCTGGCCGGGGTCGGCCCGGGAGACGTCGTCGTCGTCGTCGGCGACGGTGCCGTCGGGCTGTCGGCGGCGATCGCCGCCGGAATGCTCGGTGCCGGACGTGTCGTGCTGATGGGTGGAAACCCTCAGCGTCTGCGGGTCGCGGCCGCCCGGGGAATCGAGACGCTCCGCGTCTTTCCCACCGACGTCGGCGCTGAGCGACTCGCCGAAGCGTTCGGTGACCTGATAGTGGACCGGGTCATCGAAGCGGTAGGTATGCAGGCGGCGTTCGACACCGCGCTCGATGTCGTCCGTGTGGGCGGCAGCGTCGGCTTCGTCGGCGTTCCGCACGGCGTGGACGCCATCGCGCCGATGCGCCTGTTCAGTAAGGCGGTTCACCTGGCGGGCGGCACCGCACCCGCGCGCCATTACCTCGAACGCTTCGTCGCCGAGACCCGCGCCGGGCGGTTGGATGTGTCGGTACTGATCGATCGGATGCTCCCGTTCGACGCAATCAAGGACGGCTACGAGGCAATGGACACCGGAGAATCGCTCAAGGTGGTCCTCCGCATCCGCTGAATCCCGCGACGGTCTCACCAACCGCACGCCCGGTCGAGCGCACGTGCTGCGTCCCGGTCGTCCGCACCGGTCCACGCCACGAACTCATCGGGACGCACCAGCACCAGGTCGCAACCGTAGCCGGCCGCCGACTCGGCGCCGATCGAGACGAGTGCGAGGGGGATGCCCCGGTCGCGTGCGGCATCGACGAACCTGTCTGCGGCGGCGCCGGATGCGTGCAGGAGGGTGAACCCCGGGCGTCCGAGCGCGTCGAACACGTCGCCGCCGGACGCGGTCCGGCCAGGGGCCAGATGGTGACCGGCGCGCGCCGCGCGACGGTGGGAGCCGACGGCGGAAGGCGCTCCGGGAGCGTCAATGACCGGAGAACCCGAGTAATGCGGCTCGAACAGGTCCACCTCGTCGACGGCGTCGGCTCGCCGCCGTGCCCAGGCAGCGTCGAATCCGCCCTCGTCCCGTTCCGGGTCGTGCGCGACGAAGAACGCACGGTCGTTCAGAATGGACCGTTCGATGAAGTCGTCACGTGTCGAGGCGAACACTGGCCGTCGCTCCGCGTCGTACGAATCCAGCAACCCCGGACCGGCCCAGCCCTGCAGCGTCGCGGCGAGCTTCCATCCCAGGTTGCGTGCGTCCTCGAAGCCAGAGTTGATGCCGTACCCGCCGTACGGCGGGTGACTGTGCGCGGCGTCGCCGGCGAGGAAGATGCGGCCGTCGCGGTAGGTGTCGGCGAGGGTGAAGCGCAGGTCCCAGAACCCCAGATTGTCGACCTCGAACGCGATCGGGTGCCCGATGGCCTGTGCCAGGACGGCGGCCACATCGATTGAGTCCGCCGTCGTGCCCGCAGCCACCGGGCTGTGGAAGAACCAGGTCTCTCGCGCGTCGACGCGGCCGAAGAACTGCCAGTACCCGTCCAGATCGGGATTCATGACGTTGAAGAACGCGACATCCGGATAGTCCGACATGATGCGGTCCAGCTCGGCCGACCGGAACACGAGCAGCACCATGAGCCGGTCGTGGTCGGCACGAGTCTGTGTGATCGAAGACTGCTCCCGCACGCGGGAACCGCTGCCGTCGGCTCCCACCACGTAGTCGGCCACGACGCGCATTCGTGACGTCCCGTCGCCGTTGATCGCGACGACGGCGGCGTGCGTGTCGTGCGGGGTGACCGATTCCACCGTCCAGTCGGTGGCCATGCGCCCCCGCTCGCACGCGCCGAGCCTATCGCGCAGGACGCGCTCCGTGCGGTACTGGGGAAGCCGGAGATTCGCTGCCGAATAATACGCGGCCACGCTGCCGCGGCGCATCCAGGGGTAGGCGTAGCGACCGTCGAGGCGGCGGTATGCCGTCATCCCGGACGAGGGCTGGTCGTCGAACATGGTGCGCGCGGCGAAGAGTTCGTCGACCGCGCCCCAGGCACGGAAGTGCTCGGCCGAACGCTGGGTGAGATTCTGACCCTTGGGAACACGTTGCGGCTCCACACGGCGTTCGAGCACGAGTGTCTCGATGCCGGCCTCGGCGAGCGTGATCGCCACTGCCGCACCGACCGGGCCGCCTCCGACGACGGCCACCTGGGTGCGGACCTCCCTGGTCGCCTCAGTCCTCATCGAGCCGAAGCTTCAGTGCTGCGACCGGGCAGACGCGGACGGCAGCCTGCGCGCGAGCGACCGCCGCATCCCCGTCAGCATCCCGGAGGGTGTGCAGGATGCCGTCGTCGTCCAGCTCCAACAACGTTGGTGCCGACTCCGCACAGAACCCGTAGCCTTCGCACCGCGCCTGGTCGATCTCGATGGTGCCGTACGCCATCGTCGTTCCTTTCGTCGGCCGTGTGGCACCTCGTCGTGCCGCACGTTGCGACCAGAGTAGGTCGCGGCAGTGGTCTCTTCGTCGGCCCGTCGGCAAGTTCCGACGCGGTGTCCATACCGGCAGTCCGCCGCTCAGACATCGCGACCGAGCGCCCCGCGGCGCCCGCGCGTAGCATCGTTGCGTGTCGGCGTGGGGGCACCCCGATGGAGGAGATGACGATGACGGAGTCCGGCGTTCTCGATGAAGAGATCGACCTGTTCACGGATCAGGCGCTTGCCGACCCGTTCCCCCTCTACCGCCGGATTCGCGATGCCGGACACGCCGTCCGGCTGGACGCGTACGGCGTGTGGGCGCTCGGGCGCTACGACGATGTGCGAGGCGCCCTCGAAGACTGGCAGGCCTTCTCGTCGGCGCAGGGCGTGGCGCTGAACTCCGTCTCTCGCGCGACGACGCGGGGCCTCATTGTCGCGACCGATCCGCCCTACCATGACGTGCTCCGCGGCGTCCTCACCGACAAGCTCGGGCCGCGCGCGCTGCGTGGGTTGACAGCTGACATCCATGCGCGTGCGAAGACGCTCGTGAACGGCGTGCTCGATCGCGGCAGCTTCGATGCCGTCGACGATCTGGCGCGTGCGTTCCCGGTGCAGGTGGTGCTCGGCCTGGTCGGATTGCCGGTGGCGATGGCCGACCGCGCACTGGCGTGGGCCGAGGCCGCCTTCAACGCGGGCGGCCCCGATGTGCCGCGCACTCGAGAATCGCTGCCGCTGCTGGAGGATCAGTTCGCCTACCTCGCCCGCATGCACAAAGACGACCTCGCGGAGGGGAGTTTCGGTCGGGTGATCTTCGATGCCGCCGATCGCGGGGTGATCGAACCGGACTCCGTTGTGCCCCTCCTCAGCGCCTACGTGACGGCGGGACTGGACACGACGATCAACGCGATCAGCGCCGCCGTCTGCTACTTCGCCGACAACCCCGAGCAATGGAACGCGCTGCGCCAGGAGCGCACCCTGATCTCGTCCGCCTTCAACGAGATCGTGCGCTTGGAGTCACCGTTGCAGTGGTTCAGCCGCGTGACCACGCGCGATGTGGACTTTCCCGACGTCACGATCCCGGCCGGCGAACGCGTCCTCATGCTGTACGGCTCAGCGAACCGCGATGAGCGGAAGTGGGGTCCCGACGCCGACCGGTTCGACATCCGGCGCGTCTCGATGGACCACCTCGGATTCGGTGTCGGCGTGCACGGGTGCGCGGGCCAGGGGCTGGCGCGGCTGGAGGGGGCCGCGGTGATCTCCGCGTTGGCCGATCGGGTCGCTGCCTTCGAGGTCGGATGTGTGGAGCGCCGCCTCAACAACCGCATCCGCGGCTACGCCTCAGTGCCCACGACCGTCACCCTCGACGCATAGGCGATGTGACGGGCGGAGGCGGCCTGTCAGCGCAGCCCGGCGAGCGCGGCGATACGCAACGAGGTGTGCAGCTCGCGCCGCACCTGGCCGTCTCCGAGGTCGGCATCCACGATTGCGCGGATGCGGTCGAGTCGGTAGTAGAGCGTGCTGCGGTGGATGTGTAGGTTCTGCGCTGTCTGCTGCGCGTCCGCGCCGCTGTCGAGGTACGCCTCCAGCGTCTCGGCGAGGTCGGGCCCGGCGGTTGCGGTGATAAGCGCGGTCACGGACTCGGGCAGGTCCTCCGTTGTGAGACGCTCGAGCGGGAGCTGCAGCAGGAGGCGATCCAGCCCCAGCTCCGACCACACCGCCGAGACCCCGTAGCGGTCGGGGTCGCGCAGCGTCGCTCGTGCGGCGATGCGTGCCTCGCGGCGGGATTCACGTACGTCCGCGAGCCGCTCGCGTGCTGCGCCGCCGCCGCCGCGCGCATGTCCGTGGAGCGGGTCGCTGACCAGCGCGCGTAGCCGTGCAGGGTTGATCTCGCGGGGGATGATGAGTACGCCTTCGCTGCCGAGCACCGTGCCCGCCGCCTTCAGAGAGCTGATGCGCCCGATCTCCCTGAAGCCGCGGTCGATAAGCAAGCGCGCCCCCGCGGTAGCGTGGTCGGCGTCCCCGGCGACCCGGAACACCATCGCGGAGTACCGCGCGGCGGAGGATATCAGGCCCTCGCGCACGAGTTCCGTTGCCGCGTTCTCTCGTTGCTCGTGCGGCCCGTCGAGCAACTGGGTCAACAGCTGCTGCATGTGGTCGGCGCCGTCCCGGCGCTCTGCTTCGCGCGCGGCCAGCAGCGCCCCCAGCTCTTGACGGGCGAGCGTGATGTCAGGGGCGTCGCGCACTTCGGGGTCGTCATCGTCGCCCGGCACGTAGGAGACGTATCCGGTGAGTCGATCGCGGTAGCGCAACGCCGCCACGACGCGAGAGGGCATGTTCGCGGACACCGGGAGGAGCACGGCGCCCGCCGCGCGGTCCACACGGTGATCGCGGATCATCTCGGTCGCTCGGGTCGACGCGCGGTGGCTGAGGATCAGGTCCCGCCGGGCACGATCGATCCGGCCCTCGTGGACGCTGTAGGCGGCGACGCCGAGATCGCTGTCGAAGACCACCACCGGTTGTCCCAACAGATCTGCGAATGCTTGCACCGCGCCATCGAGGTTCATTCCCATGCGATTGATTCTCCCGCGTCCGCGAGGCGCCTGTGACACGGTCGCGCCGGACTTCGAGGCGACTCGGACACGGTGTCTGATCGCGCCGTGTCAGCCCGCCAGCATCCTCGTGCTGGCCGCCTCGGGGGCCTCCGGCCCGACGAGCAGCCCGATGCCGTCGCATCGTTGTGCCGCGAGCGAGTCAGGCACCGCACGGACGTGTGGGCACCCTGACCTCAGCGTTCTGCCGTGGCAAGCTTGCGCAGGGCGGGGATCGGCATGCGACGGTTGACGGTGACGGCGGCGACCGGCCCGTGGGCATCGCGAAAGCGGATGACAGCCGAGCCCTCCTCCCAGGAGCCCTCGATGCACTCGGCGTCCCCGGCGCCGATCGTGCCGCAGATCTTCATGTCCAGACCCCACTGTTCGGTCCAGAAGTAGGGGCGTGCACGGTACGGCTCGGCGGCATCGCCCTGCAGCAGCGCTGAAGCCGCGACGCGCGCCTGGTCGATCGCAGCGCCCCAATGGGGGGTGCGTCGCGCGCCCGACCTGTCGTTCTGCACGATCGCCACGTCGCCGGCCGCGACGATCCGCTCGGTGACACGGCAGCGGCTGTCGGTGGGCACACCCGCCGCGGTGGCCAGCCCTGTCAGTTCGAGCCACTCCACATTCGGCACGTCGCCGACCGCACTGACGACGAGATCCGCCTCGTACACGGTGCCGTCGGACGCGCGGACACCGGTCAGCGGCCGGGTATCGAGGAAGTCGACCCCGCCGGGGTCGACGACCAGGCGCACACCGTGGGCGGTCGCGGCCGTGGTCATGCGCTCGGCAAGGTAGGGGCCGAACTGGCGCTCCAAATGCGAGACCATGTCGATGACGGTCACGTCGAGGCCGAGGGAACGCGCGGTGGAGGCGATCTCCATGCCGAGGAATCCGCCACCGACGACGAGCATCGACCGCGCCGACTCGAGTCGACTCCTCAGCTCGATGGCGTCACCGAGATCACGCAGCACCGATTCGGTGTGGTCGGACAGAACGCGGCGTGCGCGCGCGCCGGACGCGATCACGAGCCCGTCGAAGGCCACCTCTTCGCCGCCGTCGACGATCACCCGGTTCCGCGAGAGGTCGATTCCGGTGGCCTTCGCGTCGAGGCGGAGGTCGATGCCGTCGTCGATCCCGATCGCGGCGCTGTCGGGTGTCTCGCTCCCCTTCAGGATCGCCTTCGAAAGCGGCGGACGTACGTAAGGGGCGTGCGTTTCGTCGCTGAGGACGGTGATGGCCCCGTCGTGACCGAGCTGGCGGAGCGCGTCGGCTGCGGCGACGGCTGCCACCGACCCGCCGACGATCACGATGTTTCGCATGTAGCCCTCCTCCGGGCGTGGGCGGACCGTGTGTCGTATCGCGAGAGTAGGCGCGCGGGAGCCCCTGACTCCAGGTCATCGTGGCGGGAGTTGGCCGCTGCCGATCAGACATCGTGTCGTACCCGCGGAACCGGTCGCGGCGCTGCGGTCAGCGGCCCACACCATCGCTCGGGGCGGCGATGCACCCGCCGATGATCCCGCGCTCCCGCCCTTCGACCGCTTCCGCGGGGTCGCTGACGGTCGGGCGGACAAAGCCACGTCGTCGACCGAAGGGTCTGCTGTCCGTCAGTACGCCCGACCGCGGGTCACCGCCGCGCGGCGACCAGCTCGGGATGCCAGATCTCGGCGACGTCGGGGTGGGCGCGGAGGCGGTACTTGAGGGTGTTATCCCCGTGCCGGTGGTGGATCGGGTTGTCGGGATCGTCGGTGACTCCGCGGGACTGCGCGGCGAGTTCGGCGGGCAGGTCGATCAGCGGGAACACGGAGTCCAGCGACGGGTTGAAGAAGAACGGCACCGAGATGCGGTCGTCAGGGTAGCGGGGCGAGATCACGCGGTGGTTCGTCGCAGTCAGGTAGCCGCCGGTGGCGTATTCGAGCACCTCGCCGATGTTGACCACGAACGCGCCCGGTACCGGGGGTGCGTCGACCCAGTGCCCGTCGCGTTCCACCTGCAGGCCGCCCTTGCCCGGCTCGATCCACAGCAGCGTGAGCACGCCGGAGTCCTTGTGCGCTCCGACGCCCTGCTGCGGCGTGGGGTTCTCCTTGCCCGGGTACCGCACGATCTTCAGCAGCGTCGCGGGGTCGCCGAAGTGGTCGTCGAAGTAGGAGGCCGGGGCACCCAGCGCTTCGGCCCAGGCGCGCAGCAACGTGCGGGAGACCCCGGAGAGGTGCTCCACCCATTCCTCGGCGACCGTGCGGAGCTCCGGCAATGCGGACGGCCATAGGTTGGGACCGATCAGGGCCGCATAGTCGGGGGCATCCGGGTCGGTCACCTGTTCCCGCTCCGGTCCGATGTCGATCTGTTCGCGCCAGTCGACGACGCCCTGGGTGAGTTCGCCACCCACGCGCGTGTAGCCGCGGAACTGCGGGCTGTGCACGTTCTCGATCTCGAGTTTGTCGGCTTCGGGCAGGGCGAAGAACGCCCTCGCGGCGCGGTGAAGCCGGTCTTCGAGCTCGGGCGTCACGCCGGTGCCGACGAGGTAGAAGAACCCGACGTCGTGGGTCGCGCGGCGCAGCTGGTCACGGAAACACTGCGCGGCGTCGGCACCCTCGTCCAGCAGGGACAGGTCCAGCACAGGCAGGTTCATCTCCGTCATGGCCCGAGAATAGGCACGGCCCGCACCCCGGTGCACACACATTGCAGTTCGTTACCGTGGGAGGGTGCGCACCACCTTTTCTCTGCGGATCGTCCTGCCGAGCGTGTGGATCGGTCTGCTCCTCGGGTTGTCGTTCATCGAGCCGACGCTGAAATTCCAGGCGCCGGGCATCACGATTCCGCTGGGCCTGGGGATCGGCCGCCTCGTGTTCTGGGCGATGTCGATCTGCGGCTGGCTGCTGCTGCTGACTCTCACCGCCCTGGCGTTCCGGGCGCCGCGCGTGGGGCGGGGTCCGGCCGTGCTGATCGGGGTGCTCTGGATCGTACTGCTCGTGCAGACCATCGGCATCCGCCCCGCGCTGAGCGCCCGCAGTGACGTCATCATCGCCGGCGGAGACCCGGGCGACTCGATCCTCCACTACGTGTACATCGGGACCGACGTCGCGCTGCTCGGACTGCTCGTGGCGCTGCTGGTGATGTCGATCCGCGCGCTGCCGCTCACCGCTGCGGCTTCTGAGCGGCGCTGACCGCCGCCGCGCGGGGGCGTCCGCCGGCGACGGTCGGGTCGGCGAACAGCCACGACAGGCGCGGTTCGATCAGCGGACGGAACACGGCCCGCACCGGAGCCGACGATAGTGCCATCGCGATGAGGACGGATGCCGCCACGACGACGACGAGCCACAGCCACGCCGGGTCGAGCCCGCGCAGCACCCCCGACTCGCGCAACGGGTAGAGCACGAACGAGTGCAGGAGGTACACGTACAGGGTGTACTGCCCGAGATCCGTCCACCACAGCTGGCGTCGGGGCACCAGGGTGAGGAACGCCGCGATCAGGATCAGCGCGACCACCATGAGCACCAGCCGGATGCCGGACGCCCACCACTGATCCGCGCCCAGGTCGGCATAGGTGTCGCGGTAGAACATCCAGGTGGTGAGCGGCAGCGAACGCCAGGTTCCGGCGAACGCCCAGCACGCGAGTCCGGCGGTCACGAGCACCGCGAGCGCGGCGACCCGCACCCACCACCGCGGCGGGCGCAGCAGGCCGAAACGGTCCATGATGCGGTGCTGCCGCAGCCACCAACCCAGCAGGAAGAACGGCAGCAGGCCCAGCGCGCGCGACAGCGACAGCGTGGTGTCGATGCTGCCGACGTAGCCGGCTCCGAGGGAGATCGCGACCGTCCACAGCAACGGCCAGCGCAGCAGTGCCAGGTACGGCAGGAGGAGGCGGAACAGCGCGAGCGCCAGCAGGAACCACAGCGTCCAGGACGGCCGGGCGAGGTCCCAGTTGCCGCGGCCTTCGATCACCATGACCACGACGGTCCACAGCACCTCGAAGATCAGGTACGGGGCGACGATGTCGGTTATCAGTCGCCCCATCGTGCGGGCGGTGGGCGGTTCCGCCTTCGAGAAGTACCCCGACAGCACGGCGAACGCGGGCATGTGGAAGGCGTAGATGAGCAGGTACAGCGCGAGCGCGGCGTCGGAGTCGTAGGTCATCCGCTGGACGGCGTGCCCCAGCACGACCAGCACGATGCACGCGAAGCGCGCGTTGTCCCAGAACGGGACGCGCGGCTTCGGCGCGGTGCGCGGCGGTTCGGTCGTGCTCATCGTCGCTGGCCACCCTACTCGACCGGTCGTGCCCGGGAATAGGCTGGATCGGGAAGTGTTGTAGCTATTACATGCAATCGCATAGATCGGATGCCACGAGCATCCAGGAAGCAGAAGAGACTGTGAGCGACGACACCAGCGGTGCGCCGAACGTGCAGATCGGCATCATGTCGGTCAGCGACATCACCACCGACCCGACCACCGGGCACACCCCGAGCGAGGCCGAGCGCATCCAGGCGGTGACGGCGATCGCCCGCCACGCCGAAGAGGTCGGCCTCGACGTCTTCGCCATCGGCGAGCACCACAATCCGCCGTTCTTCTCCAGTTCGCCGACCACCACGCTGGCGTTCATCGCGGCGCAGACCGAGCGCATCATCCTGTCGACCTCGACGACGCTCATCACAACGAACGACCCGGTGAAGATCGCCGAGGACTACGCGACGCTGCAGCACCTGGCCGGCGGACGCACCGACCTCATGCTCGGCCGGGGCAACACCGGGCCGGTGTACCCGTGGTTCGGGCAGGACATCCGCCAGGGGCTGCCGCTGGCGATCGAGAACTACGCGCTGCTGAACAAGCTGTGGCGCGAGGACGTCGTGGACTGGGAAGGGAAGTTCCGCACGCCACTGCAGGGCTTCACATCGACGCCGCGGCCCCTCGACGGGGTGGCGCCGTTCGTGTGGCACGGCTCGATCCGCACCCCCGAGATCGCCGAGCAGGCCGCGTACTACGGCGACGGCTTCTTCGCGAACAACATCTTCTGGCCCGCCGAGCATTACCAGCGCCTCATCGGGCTGTACCGGCAGCGGTGGGAGCACTACGGGCATGGCGCACCCGAGACGGCGATCGTCGGGCTCGGCGGACAGGCCTTCCTCGCGCGCAACTCGCAGGATGCCGTGACGCAGTTCCGTCCCTACTTCGACAACGCCCCGGTGTACGGCCATGGCCCGTCACTGGAGGACTTCTCCGAGATGACGCCGCTGACCGTCGGTTCCCCGCAGCAGGTGATCGACCGATACGCGGGCATGCGCGGGCTGTACGGCGACTATCAGCGCCAGCTGTTTCTCGTCGATCACGCCGGGCTGCCGCTGAAGACCGTACTGGAGCAGCTCGACCTGCTCGGCGGTGAGGTGGTTCCGGTCCTGCGACGGGAGTTCGCGAGCGACCGGCCCGCGCAGGTGCCGGACGGACCCACACACGCTGCGCGGGTGCACGCCGCCTACGGCGACGGACCGGCACGCGAGGCCCGGCCCCGCGCGAACCGCGGTGACAATCTGTCCGGCCCCTCGCCCTACCAGGACGTGCCCGAGCCGACGGGCGCCGCATTCGGGCTCGCGGGAGGCGCACGATGAGCGCTCGCCGGATCGCGGTCGTCTCGGCCGGGCTGTCAAATCCGTCGTCGACACGGATGCTGGCCGACCGGCTGGCATCCGCCGTCGTCGCCGATCTGTCCTCGCGCGGCATGGAGGCGACCGTCGACACGATCGAGCTGCGTGACCTGGCGCACGACATCACGAACAACCTCCTGACCGGGTTCGCGCCGCCTGCGCTGGAGTCGGCGATCAACACGGTCGTCTCGGCGGACGGGCTGATCGCGGTGACCCCGATCTTCTCGACCAGCTACTCCGGGCTGTTCAAGTCGTTCGTGGACGTGCTCGACCCCGACGCGCTGACCGGAACGCCGGTGCTGCTGGGCGCGAACGCCGGCACGCCGCGCCACTCGCTCGCGATCGACTACGCCATCCGCCCGCTGTTCGCGTATCTCCACGCCGAACCGGTCTCGACCGGGGTGTTCGCCGCGTCCGGCGACTGGGGTGCGGGCGCCGACGACGTGGCACCGCTGAGTGCGCGCATCGAGCGCGGGGCCCGCGAGCTGGCCGCCGCGATCGCCCGCCGCGAACCGGCCGGCGTCGCCGACCCGTTCGACCCAGCCGCCTACCTCGGTCAGGGCAAGGGCTTCGACCACCTGCTAGGCGGCCTGGCGGGGGAGTAACCCACCGGCGACGTCCTCGGGCCTCGTTCGGGCACCGCGCCGGGCGGAACCCCCGACAGCCGAGGCGGCTCGGTGCGCCGTGCGTTCGCCGCCGTGCGGCCGTCAGCGTCTGACGTGGGCTGCCACCAGGTCTCGCAGGGTCAGGAACGGGGCGAGCGCCAGGTGCGGATCGGTGCCGGCGGCTTCGGGGTGCCACTGCACCGCCACGACGGCATCCGCGGCGGACTCGACGGCCTCGACGAGACCGTCGGGTGCCACGGCCGTCGCGGACAGGCCCGTCCCCACCGTGCCGATGCCCTGGTGGTGGCCGGACGCGACCGTGACCTGCGCACCGCCGAGGTGTCGCGCCAGCAAGGATCCGTCGGTCACCGTGACGGGATGCCAGGCCCAGTCGATGCGGTCGCCGTCGCTGCGGTCGTTGTGCTCGACGGTGCCCGCGGGCAGATCCTCGACGAGGGTCCCGCCGAAGAGCACATTGAGCACCTGCAGACCGCGGCACACACCCAGGATCGGGATGCCGACGTCCCGCGCGGCACGTGCCCACCCGAAGTCGAGGTCGTCCTGGGCGGGGTTCACATCATAGAGTGCGTCGATCCGCGCACCGCCGTAGCGGGCGGGATCGACGTCGCCACCCCCGGGGAGCACGACGCCGTCGATACCGGTGAGGTCGACGGCGTCCACCCGCACCACCTCGCCCCCGGCTGCCGCGACGAGGGCGGCGACGTCGTCGAAGATGCGGTTGGCGACATCGATGCGGCGGTCGGCGGTGCCGTCGGAGAGCCGGATCGGCATGGCGATGCGGGGCAGTGTCATGCGTCCATTGTGAGGCCCGACTGCGGCGTTCGAGTCCCCGGCGGACGGGTGCTGTCACCCCCCTTTCCCTCCCGCGCGATCTCCGGCACCGTGGGGGAGGGGGCGCGTGCGCCGGTCGTCGCACTCCCCGCGAGAGGAGACCTCCGATGAACGAAACTTCCTTCCACGCCTACCAGGCGAAAGCCCCCGACACCCCCGCCGAACGGGTGACGCTCGGTGTCGACGACCTCACCGGCGGCGATCTGCTGGTGAAGGTGGTGTACTCGTCGCTGAACTACAAGGACGGGCTGGCGATGACCGGGTACCCCGGTGTCGTGATGACCTATCCGCTTACCTGCGGCATCGATCTGGCGGGTGAGGTCGTCACCGCCGCCGGCGGCTTCCAGGCCGGGGAGCAGATCGTGCTCACCGGTGCGAACCTGTCGCAGACCAAGCCTGGCGGGTACTCGCAGTATCAGCGGGTCGACCCCGAGTTCGTCGTGCGTGCGCCGAAGCGCCTGGGCACCTGGGGCGCGATGGCGGTCGGCACTGGCGGACTGACAGCGATGTTCTGTGTCATGCGGCTGCAGAAGGCCGGAATCACCCCCGACTCGGGCCCGGTCCTGGTCACCGGTGCCAGCGGCGGCGTCGGCAGCTATGCGGTCTCGATCCTGTCACGCCTGGGGTACCGGGTCGAGGCGGTGGCGGGGACGAGCGGCAAGGAGGAGTACCTTGCCGACCTGGGCGCCGACACCGTCTATGACCGTGACGAACTCGCCGGTGAGGTGGCGCCACTCGGCGACGAGCGCTGGGCCGGTGCGGTGGACTGCGTCGGCGGATCGCCGCTGGCGAAGGTACTCTCGCAGATCAGCTACGCGGGCTCGGTGGCCGCGTGCGGACTGGCCGGCGGCCAGGATCTGCCATCGTCGGTCATGCCGTTCATCATCCGCAACGTGACGCTGTACGGCGTGGACAGCGTGTTCGCGCCGGCCGAGGAACGCGCCGAGGCGTGGAGCCGGCTCGACGAGCTCTTCACCCCCGAGGAGCAGCGCGCGGTCGCCCACGACGAGCCGTTCGACAAGCTGCCGCAGCTGGCGCAGGAGATCCTCGACGGCAAGATCCGCGGCCGCGTGGTCATCGACGTCGCCGGCTGAGCCGCACGTCGGCGGAGGAGTGGAGCTCGGTCCAGGCCGCGGCGCCCACTGCCTCCGGCATCCGCTCGCCGGCACCGGCACCGGCACCGGGCACGGAACCGGGTGGGTAGACATCGGCGGTCACCAGCGGCCCGAGGTCGACACCCGTGAGCGCGGCGATGTCCGACAACGGCACTTGAAACGTGCGGAATCGGCCCAGCGGGGCCACGGTCGCTGTCCCGTCCACGTCGGTGATCGCCTCGGACTGGTCGAGCACGAAACCCGTCGCCGCCAGGGCGCCGTCGTCATCGGCCCACGCGACCGCCTTCCAGAACCGCAGCGGGATCCGGATGCCGCGGTAGGGCGGGTCGTCGGCGCCGAGCACCGGCGCCGTGAAGACGCTGATGCGGTGCCGGAGCGACGCCGCGTACTCCAGCACGTGATCTTCCACGCCCAGCCACAGATCGGACGACTGGTTGAAGGAGGCTGCCTGCGGCGCCGCGTTCGGGTAGGAGAAAGTGGCCTCCGTGGCGGCGACGGCGTCGTCCCCCCACCCCGGGTCGCGGCGGCGCACCAGGTGCCCGCGGTCGAGGTCGTTGTCGGCGTAGACGTCGGCCCCCGCCTGGAGCTGTCGGTCCAGCCGCGGATCGAGGTGCCACCGCCCGCTGCGCGGAACCGCGACGAGGCCGGCGCCGTCGACGTTGACCCCGGTGGTGATCGCGAGCCGCCGGGCGTGGTCGACGAGCACCGAGAAATGCGGGTAGTCCAGGCGGGTCGCCTCCCGGGTGTCGGCCGGACCGGGCAACGGCACCGCCGGGCCGAGGAAGCCCGCAACGTACCCGGTGGCGGAGGCCATCACGTCGCCGCCCCGGTCGTCCCGCGGTCCGGCCGGGGCAGGGCCGGGGTGCGGTCGGAAGGGCGGATCGGCGTCACGGCGACAGCAGGAGGCATGTCTCCATTGTGCGCGCCGTCCGGCGCGCCGGATGATCCGCGGGGTGCCCTGGTAGGCTGGGGCAGGTTGTCTCGGCTCTTCCGAGGCGACTGCTCAGGTCACACTGGGCTCCGGGAGCAGACCGGCGGCGAGCTGGTCCCCTGTGGTGGACTCCCATCCGTGCCGGATGGTGGTCTTCGACTGGTGGCCAGCGCAAGCGGCGGTCGTGCCCTGCGGCACGGCCGCGCGCCCGAACCATCGGATGCTGCTCCTTCGCACGATCTCGCACGCGAAACGCGCCTGCGAGCCTAAACAAAGAAGGAGAGACCTCTTGGAAGGTCCTGAAATCACCGCCGCCGAAGCCGTGCTCGACAACGGCCGCTTCGGCACCCGCACCGTCCGGTTCGAGACCGGGCGCCTTGCGCAGCAGGCGCAGGGATCGGTCGCCGCCTACCTCGACGAGGAGACGATGATCCTGTCGGCCACGAGCGCCGGCAAGAAACCGCGTGAAGGCTTCGACTTCTTCCCGCTGACCGTCGACGTCGAAGAGCGTTCGTACGCTGCCGGCAAGATCCCCGGCTCGTTCTTCCGCCGCGAGGGACGGCCCTCCACGGAAGCGATTCTGGTGTGCCGTCTCATCGACCGACCGCTGCGCCCGTCGTTCGTCGACGGCCTTCGCAACGAGGTGCAGATCGTCATCACCGTGCTCTCGATCGCACCGGGGGAGTACTACGACGCCCTCGCGATCAACGCGGCCTCAGCCTCGACCCAGATCTCCGGCCTGCCCTTCTCGGGTCCCATCGCCGGTGTGCGCCTCGCCCTCGTGCCCGGTCACGGCGACCACCCCGACCAGTGGGTGGCCTTCCCGAACCAGCAGGTCGTCGAAGAAGCCGTCTTCGACCTCATGGTCGCCGGGCGTGTGCTCGACGACGGCGAGGTCGCGATCATGATGGTCGAGGCCGAAGCCACCGAGAACAGCTGGAACCTCATCAAGGGCGGCGCCGTCAAGCCGAGCGAAGAGGTCGTCGCCGAGGGTCTGGAAGCGGCCAAACCGTTCATCAAGGAGCTCGTCGCGGCTCAGAACGTGCTGGCGAACACCGCCGCCAAGGAGATCCAGCCCTACCCGGTCTTCCCGGCGTATAGCCAGCAGACCTACGACTTCGTGGCCGGGCGCACCTACGAGGAGCTCGTGGGCGTGTACCAGATCGCCGACAAGACCGAGCGTCAGAACGCCGACGACACCGTGAAGGAAGCGGCCTCGGCCGCCCTGTCCGCCGCCGTCGAAGCGGGCGAGCTCCCCGAGTCCGCCCTTGCGGAGTTCTCCGGCGCATACAAGGCGGTCACCAAGCTCATCGTGCGCGGCCGCATCCTCAGTGAGGGTGTGCGCATCGACGGGCGTGGCCTTGCCGACATCCGCCCGCTGGATGCCGAGGTCCAGGTGATCCCGCGCGTGCACGGCTCGGCGATCTTCCAGCGCGGTGAGACCCAGATCATGGGCGTGACCACGCTGAACATGCTGAAGATGGAGCAGCAGATCGACTCGCTGTCCCCGGTGACCAGCAAGCGGTACTTGCACCACTACAACTTCCCGCCGTACTCGACCGGTGAGACCGGCCGGGTGGGGAGCCCGAAGCGACGCGAGATCGGGCACGGCTTCCTCGCCGAGCGCGCCCTCGTGCCGGTGTTGCCCAGCCGTGACGAGTTCCCGTACGCGATCCGCCAGGTCTCCGAAGCGCTCGGCTCCAACGGCTCCACCTCGATGGGCTCGGTCTGCGCGTCGCCGCTGTCGCTGCTCAACGCGGGCGTGCCGCTGCGTGCGCCGGTGGCCGGCATCGCGATGGGCCTGGTCACCGACACCGTCGACGGTCAGACCCGCTACGCGGCGCTGACCGACATCCTCGGCGCCGAAGACGCGCTCGGCGACATGGACTTCAAGGTCGCCGGCACGAGCGAGTTCGTCACGGCGATCCAGCTCGACACCAAGCTCGACGGTATTCCGTCGTCGGTGCTGTCGGCCGCGCTCACCCAGGCCAAGGAAGCGCGTCTGACGATCCTCAACGTGCTCAACGCCGCGATCGACGCGCCCGACGAGATGGCGCCGACCGCGCCGCGCGTCATCAGCGTGCAGATCCCGGTCGACAAGATCGGCGAGCTGATCGGCCCCAAGGGCAAGACGATCAACGGCATCCAGG
>NZ_JBKEAY010000038.1:0-1536 GCF_047972865.1 Microbacterium sp. | reverse complement strand
ACCTTCGCGCGCGACCGATGTTCCACCACGAGGCCGACTCGATCCACGCGCACCTCACGATCGTGTTCACCGCCCTCGCGATCTCACGCCACCTTCAAGACGCCACCGGGCTCAGCATCCGGGACTGCTGCACGGATAGGTGACAGGTTGTAGTCACGCCGCCAGTGCGGCGGTCGTGTTCATGATGGTCTCGAATTCGATGGGCGTCAAACGGCCCAGTCGGGCCTGACGGCGTCGGCGGTGGTAGGTCCGTTCGATCCAGGTGACAATCGCGATGCGCAGCTGCTCGCGGGTGGTCCAGGTGCGGCGGTCGAGGACGTTCTTTTGCAGTAGCGCGAAGAACGATTCCATGGCGGCGTTGTCTCCGCTGGACCCGACTCTTCCCATGCTCCCGACCATGCGGTGACGGGTGAGAGCACGACGGAACTTCCTGCTTCGAAATTGGGATCCTCTATCGCTGTGCACCACGCAGCCAGCGACGTCGCCGCGCATCGCGACGGCGTTCTCCAGCGCCTGAACAGCCAGACGCGACTTCATCCTCGAGTCGATCGAGTACCCCACGATCCGGCCGGAGAACACGTCCTTGATCGCGCAGAGGTAGAGCTTGCCCTCGGCGGTCTTGTGCTCCGTGATATCCGTCAGCCACAACTCATTCGGGGCGTCCGCGGCGAACACATGTCGGGTCCGGCCGTGCTCGTCGACGACGGCGCAGAGATCGTCATGGACGGGCGGACCGGGTTTCTTCGCGTTCTTGCCGCGTTTCTTCCCGAAAGCACTCCACCACCCGTTCGCAGACGTGATCCGCCACGCGGTCCGATCCGACATCGCTTCCCCGACATCGCGGGCCTCGTCGGCGAGGAGACGATGCCCGAACTCGGGGTCGTCCTGGTGGGCGTCGAACAGCGCGTTCGCGCGATACGCCTCGACCACCTCACTCGGGGTGATGGGGTCGGCCAGCCACCGGTAGTAGGGCTGGCGGGAGAGCTTGAGCACCCGGCACGTCACCGTCACAGGGATCCCTGCGGCGGCGAGCTCCGTCACGAGCGGGTACATCATTTTCCCGGCAGGTTCGCCTGCGACAGATACGCCGCCGCACGCCGCAACACCTCGTTCTCCTGCTCGAGCAGCCGGTTCCGCTTCTTCAACTCGCGGACCTCGGCCGCCTCAGAACGGGTTCGGCCGGGCTTGGCGCCGTCCTCGACCGCGGCACGGCTCAACCACTTCTGCAGGGTCATGGGGTGGACCCCGAAGTCTCTCGCGATCTGCTCGATCGTGACTCCGGGTTCGCGGTTCCGCGCGACGCGCACGACGTCGTCACGGAACTCGGTCGGGTAGGGCTTGGGCATTGTAACATCCTTCCAGGCCCGCCCCTCGGGCAAGCCAGATCAGATGTCACCTATCCGTGCAGCAGTCCCCTTGGCTGTCGGTGTCTGCTCACTCGCCGCGCAGCGATCGAGTGCTGCCTTCAGGTGGGTGTGAACGCCCGGCCAGTCTCCCAGATGGCCCGGGAGCTGGGGGTCAACTGGCACACGGTGA
>NZ_JBKEAY010000270.1:0-5395 GCF_047972865.1 Microbacterium sp. | reverse complement strand
CGTCCTCTCCGAACTCGAAGAGGTGGCCGACGACGCCGTGTTCCTGGTGGCGGGTGAGACCGTGGACGCCGACCGCGTCGCGGCCGCGGCCGAACGCGCCCGCACGTGGCGCATCCGGCTCGCGGACCTAGACCCGCGCGAGGGTGTCGTGCCGGTGGCGCAGGTGCTGGGGCTGGATGCCGCGCTCATCCCCGTCGACCGCCGAGACCTGCTGGTGTCGTTCCCCGGCGATGCCGCTGCCGCCGCGGGCCTGGCCGCGCTCATCGGCGCGGGGCTGCCAGTCGCCGAGTTCGCCGCCGCGACGGGGACCCTGGAGCACACCTTCTTGGATCTGGGCGACGAGGGGAGCGACCGATGAGCCCGGCACGGTTGGGCACTCTCGTCCGCCTCGATCTTCTGCAGCGGCTGCGTTCGATCGCCTGGTACGTGCTGCTGGGTGTGTTCGCTCTGCTGCTGCTGGGCGCAACGGTGCTGTCGCAGTTCGCCTTCGGCGTCAGCGCCGACGGGTGGGGGTCGGGGGTGTATTCCGTCGTCGTCTACATCACGCTGCTGCTCGTGATGCTCGTCTCGCCCACGCTCAGCGGCAACAGCATCAACGGCGACCGCGACGGGGCGACCCTCGCGCCCGTGCAGGTCACGCTCGCCACGACCGGTGAGATCCTGTGGGCGAAGTTCCTGGCGGCCTGGGTGACGGGGCTCGCGTTCGTCGTTGTCGCCGTCCCGTTCCTCGTCTTCGCGGCGCTCACCGGTGCGGTGTCCGCGGCGACCGGGGTGGTGGCGGTCGCGGTGCTCATCGTCGAGGCGGGGATCGTGGCCGCGATCGGCGTCGCCGTATCGGGGCTGCTGTCCCGGCCGCTGTTCTCCGTCGCGACGACCTACCTCGTGGTCGCGGCTCTCACGGTGGGGACGGTGATCGGGTTCGGCCTGATCGGCACCGCCATCCGCTCCGACGCCACCATGACCTCCCGCGATCTGGCGTACGACCCCGTGACGGGGGAACCGATCTGCATCGACGGCGCGACCGACTGCGAGATGGACCCCCGGCTGATGGAGTGTGGTCCGTGGACCGTCGACGAGTACACCCTGCCGAGGTACGACACGGTGTGGTGGCTGCTGGCGGCGAACCCGTTCGTGATCCTCGCCGACGCGACCCCCACGACGTTCGACCGCTACGGGAGCCCGCAGGACCTGTTCGGGCAGGTCAAGGTCGGCATCCGCTTCGCGCAACTGCCCCCGGACCTGGACACCCGATGGGACGGCTGCGCCGGGGGCGAGTGGTCGTCACAGAACGATCAGTCCACGGCGGAGGAGATGCTCGCGTCGACGATCCCCAGCTGGTTCGTCGGCCTGGGCGTGCAGGTGCTGCTGGCGGCGGGACTGCTGTGGGGTGCGTGGATGCGGATGCGCACGCCGGCGCGCCGGCTGCCGCGCGGATCACGGATCGCGTGAGTGATCGCTCCGATTCCCCCGGTGCAACCCCTCCTTCAGGTGAGAGCGCACTCCGGTGTCACGACACCCACGTAGACTTATAGAAGAAATAGACGACTGAGTTTTCCACGACTTGCCAAGTATTCGAACAAATGTCGGAGGGTGATGGCATGCTGGGGCTATGACGTTCTTGACCGAGTTCACCGAGAGGGCGAGGCGGGTTGTGGGCCACCGTGAACTCGACGTGGACGCCGGCGAGCTTGTGGCCACCCTGCGGTCCCTGGGCGACGACGCGGTCGTCGGGATGGTCGCTGACGTCGCCGCGCTCGAGGTGTGCGCGGAGCGGTTGAAGGTGGCCGCGGCGGCGGTCATCGCCGAGCGGTCGGCGACTCCGGGCGGGGGATTGTCGGGCGGTCGGGGGCATCGATCGGCCGTGACCCTCGTGCAAGAGATCACCGGCGGCACCCGCGCCGACGCGTCTCGCACCATCCGGGTCGGGCAGTCGCTCCTCGACGGCGAGGCGGCACCTGCGGGCACCGATGGTGCGGCGGGCACCGGGGCGGATGCCGAGGAACTCGGCGATGCCGGCACACCCGAGGGCGGTGCGGCGGGGCCCGGCGGTGCGTGTGTGTGGCACGCGGGATTGCGCACGGCGTTGTTCCAGGGGGAGTTGACGGCGGCGCAGCACGACGCGATCCGTGGGGGTCTGGGGGAACCGCCGTCGGTGGCGGATGCCGATCAGGTGTGGGCGGTCGCCGCGCGGAAGCTCGTAGACGAGGCCGCGAGCATCCCGGTCGAACAGCTCGCGAAACGAGCGCGGGCGATGCGCGACGCGCTCGACCCGGACGGCGCGGCGGATCGGTTCACGGCGCGGTTCGAGACCCGGTCGTTCCGGATGTGGACCGACGAACACGGGGCCCGGCACGCACGGATCGCCTTCGATGACGAGATGGCGGCATGGGTCGACGCGGTCTTCGACGCCGCGCTGCGGCCACGCCGCGGCGGGCCCCGGTTCATGACCGATGCCGAACGCGCCCGCGCCGCCGACCTCGCCCGCGACGAGCGCTCGAACGATCAACTCGCGTACGACCTCGCGATGGACCTGTTCCGGGCCGGTGCGCTGGCCACCACGGAAGACGTGTTCGGCGCGCGCCAGGCCGGTGTCCGGCTCGTCGCCCTCACCGACACGATCGGTCCCCGCGACGCCTTCGGCCGACTCCGCACCGTCGTGCACGTCGAGGACGGCGGGGCTGCGCTTCCCGGCGCGGTCCTCGACCGGGCATTGTGCGACACAGGCACGGTCCCTGTGACGCTCGACCGGCACGGGAACCCCCTCGACGTCGGCCGGGAGCACCGGCTCTACACTCCGAAACAGCGCATCGCGCTCGCCATCCGCGACGGCGGCTGCATGTGGCCCGGTTGCGACCGCCCACCCGGATACTGCGAAGCCCACCACCAAGAGCCCTGGTCGCACGGGGGACAGACCAACTGCGACACCGGGATCCTGCTCTGCCGATACCACCATCTGCTTCTCCACAACCAGGGCTGGCGAATCACCCGCCCCGGGCACGGACCCTTCCACCTCCATCCGCCCGGCGGCGGTGAGGCGATCCCGCTCCGATCCAGATCGCCGCTCACCTGGGCGTGGGCACCGCCGCCGGACCGCCCCGGCTGGCGAACCGCATCAGCAGCGCCCGCCGCGCGACACGGGATGCCGTCGGCTGACGACGCGCGAACACCATGTCGGCCGCGACCCCCGCCGCCGGGCCGGGGGCCGCGGTGACGTATCAGCGGCCGCCCGCACCCGCTCCTTGGAGGTGTTCGGCGTACACGTCGGGCCCTACTTCGGAGGTGGCTCATGCCAGAGAAGACAACGATCACGGTGCCGCTTGACTTCAGCGCGATCGAAAAAGATGTGAACGCCGGGGATGCCGTCAAAGTCGTCGGCCGAGCCGCCGATGGAACGGTCGTCAGCGCGACGGTCCCGGTGACCTCGGCGGCGGCCAAAGCCACGCTGACCTTCGCGGGCGACCCCGGCACCGTCGTCGTTGCGATCGGCCCGGCGGCGGCGACCGACGACGAGATCCTCCAGGCCGAGAGCCCCGAGATCACGATCCCGTCGCGGCTGCTGCGGCGCGGCCTCGACCTGAAACCCATCAGAGTCGGATCCTGGTACTGGGACCGGTGGAAGCGGCAGTGTCGCACGATCGCCGTGAAAGGAAAGGTGGTGTGCGCCGACGGCACCGCGGTCCCCGCGGCCACGGTGACAGCATCCGACATCGACTGGTGGTTCCTGTGGAGTTCCACTCAACAGGTCGCCACCGCCACGACCGGTCCCGACGGCACGTTCGAGATGACGTTTCGCTGGTGCTGCGGCCTGTTCCCCTGGTGGTGGTGGTTCCGCAACCGCACCTGGCAGTTCGACAGGGCACTCGCCCAACGGGTCAATGCCGTCGCCGGCAAGCGGGCACTCCTCGACCCGCCGGTGGCCCAGCCGAGCCTGGCGGCGACCCGCTCGCTCCTCACGAAGGCCGGCTCCCCGGTACTCGACGTCGTCGACACGCCGCTGGTCGACCTGGATCCGAAGACCCTGGACCGGGCGCGCGCCGACCTGACCGCGGTGCTGCCGCCGGCACCCGAACTGGAGCGCCTCGGCATCTGGCCGTGGGCGCCCTGGGCGCCGTGGCGCGACTGCCGGCCCGACCTGGTGTTCACCGTGACGCAGGACTGCGGGCAGGGTCCGGTGGTCGTGGTGGACGAGAACGTCACGCAGGCGCGGTGGGACGTCCCCGATGAGGTGACGGTCACGCTGGTGGCGGACGAGAACGCGTGCTGCGCGGTGCCGCCCGATGCGACCGAATGCCTGTTCGTGGACGCCGTCTGCGGGCAGCCCGTCTCACGGATCGCCGGAAACGTCGATGCCCCGGCCGCGCCAGCCGCCGTGACCGGCTACCTGGTGACCACGGTGGACGGCGTGGACCAGTCCATCGACGCGCCGTTCGGGGGCGACGTCCCCGTCGATCATGCCCCGAGCAGCCTCACCGGCATCGACTACTACGGCTTCGAGTACTCCACCGACGGCGGGACCACCTGGCATCCGCTGTCGCCCGGCGAGCTGCGCGCGTTCGACCGCGGGTGGCACAACTTCGATGTCGCCGATCTGAACCCGGACGGCACCGTCACCTTCGGTGTCGACTCGGCGGGAGGCTACGGAGTGTACGAGACCCGTCGGCACTGGGAGGACACCCACTTCGGGGACTGGGCGCCGGCCGGCGACCGGTACTGGAAGTCGGTGAACTTCAGCCGACTGCTGCAGCTCGACTCGCCGAAGCTGTCCGACGGCGTCTACGCGTTCCGCGTCGTCTCGTTCGTGCAGACGGCACCGGGTGTCTTCGAAGGACCCCACCCGGCGCCCGGATGCGACGGCGAACAAGAGACATTCACCCTCGCGTTGGACAACCGGCTGATCACCGACGTGGGACACGACCTGACGCACAACTGCGACGGGGGCGTGCATCAGTGCACCACCGAGCCGGACACGGCCATCACCGGCGTGCAGATCGACGGCGCCACCGTCGGACCCTGCGACCTGGTGCGCCGCGAGGGCGGTGACGTCGTGATCGAGTTCACCGTCACCGACCCCGACGGCCACCTCGACTGGTTCAGACTGGAGAGCCGGTACGGCAACTCGGGCAGTGTGGATCTGCTCGCCGCGGGCACGCTCGCGTGCATCAGCGGCGGGCCGGATGCCTCGAACTACGCCGCCGCGCTCGCCGGAGGTGCCGTGCGGCCGACGTGGGGCGGTGGCCGGTACCGCCTGCAGGTGCCGATCGAGCAGGCGTTCCCGCAGGACTGCTGCTACCTGTTGCGGCTGACCGCGCAGAAACGCACCCGGGTGTCGTGCATCGGTCGCATGACCAACGTCAGCGAGATGAGCCTCGGGGTCGGGGTCTGACATGGGATGCTG
>NZ_JBKEAY010000265.1:0-5054 GCF_047972865.1 Microbacterium sp. | reverse complement strand
GCCACTTCGCGGCGGCCTCCCGCTGGGTGAACTGCCCGGTCAGCACCGACACGAACAGCTCCCACTTCTCGCTCGGCGGCAGCAGCCGACGAGGCTTGCGTTCTTCTCTCACAGCACCAGCCGACGACATGACCATCCTCCAGACGTGTCAGACACGCCCACGAATGGCCGGGTATTCTTCCCCGCTCCTGCCTCATTAAGTCAAACGCAAAACACGACCCCGGGAGCGCCGTGAGGCGTTTCCCCGTTGGTCGGTGCCGTCCGTGAACCGATGGCGGGGCAGAGCGAGAGCGCGACCGGCACCCGGTCGCTCAACTCCATGCGCGCGTAGAGGGCGAGCATCTCCGCGCGTTCGTCGTCGCGCAGCGCAACGTCGTGCTCGCAGCAGGCATCCGCGATCAACTCCAGAGCCAGACCGTACTCACCGGCGGCGATGAAGGAGCGAACCTCCTTCACGTCGTCATGGGCGAGTCGATCATCCAGCCTGACCAGCACGGCGGACAGCCGTCGACGCGTTTGCTTCCACTCGTTCATACACGGATGCTCTCATGGGGGCCGAGCTCATGCCTCGCGTCCGGGCCAGCGGCTCAACCCGGCGGCAAGAGTCTGTCGGCATGAACCCGTCGACACGACGACCAGCGCGGGGCGCGGGCGCGGCGCCATCGGCTCGCGTGGGCGAAGGATGCCGTCGGCTCCCGGCTGTGGCCCGTCCCGCTGGCGGCGGTGATCGTCGGCGTGCTGCTCGGGATGGGCATCCGAGCGATCGACCAGCTTGCCCATGCGCACCTGCCGATGTGGTTCTCGGTGATCGTGTTCGGCGGGGGAGCGGAGGCCGCACGGGCGGTGCTGTCGGCTGATCGTTGCACGGAGCGAGCCGGCATCAGTCGGGTTCGACGTAGACGTGATCGGCGTCCGTTCCCGGGCGTACCCGCAGCATCCCGCGATCCCCGTCGGGGATCGCGACGACGATGTTGCCGTCGACGCTCGCGTGCGGCGTGAGTGCCCGCAGTCCGAGGGCTGGCTCCGGCGCCACGGTGACGGTGTCGACGGGGGTGATGACCGCGCCGTCGTCGGTGATGTACTGGCACGCCGTGAAGGACGAGTGTCCCGACCCGTCGCCCGTGTAGGTCACGGTGAGGTTCACCACGGCATACTCGAAACCGGTCGGCGGCGGTGGGTTGAGTGGACTGGCCGCGAGGACCGTCGCGGTGGCATCGCGCTCGAATCCGTTGACGCTGACGGTGTAGTCCTCGCCGACGACATCGGCTCCGACCGGCAGCGGGGTCGCGGCGGAGCCGGCCCCCACCCGCCGGGCGGAGGGGGAGACGGCAGGCGCCACCGCCGGGGTCGCCACGCCCGCCGAGTCGCCCGTGCGCGGGTTCGTGGCGGCCACCGCGATCACGATGCCCACGATGATCAACGCAAGGATGATCAGGGCGAGCGCAGTTCCCAAGAGAACACGGCCGACCGACCGCGAACCGCCGACGTGTGCCGCCACGGGGCGTCCGAACTGTTCGTCTTTTCGATGGCCGTGCCGATGTCGCGCCGCCGTGTGCATCCCCGCTCTTCCCTGCCCCCTTCTCCCATTGATATCACGGGGATGGGGGAGTGACCACGGGCTCGCGCCGGACTTTCGTGCGACCCCGGGGGTGTCGCACAGGGCGCTCACCGGCGCGACGCATAGGCTCGACAGGTCATGATCCGGTTCGACCACGTCACCAAGCGCTACCGCGGCACCACCAAGCCGGCCCTGAGCGACCTCGCCTTCGAGGTGCAGCGCGGTGAGTTCTTGTTCCTGGTCGGTGCCTCGGGGTCGGGCAAGTCCACGTGTCTGCGGCTCGTACTGCGGGAAGAGACGCCCACCGAGGGGCACGTCGTCGTCCTCGGACGCGACCTGAGTACGCTGTCGTCGCGCAAGGTGCCCTACTTCCGTCGGCACATCGGTGCGGTGTTCCAGGACTTCCGGCTGCTGCCCAACAAGACGGTGTTCCAGAACGTCGCCTTCACGCTGCAGGTCATCGGTTCCTCCCGAGCCTTCATCCAGCAGTCGGTGGCCGAGGTGCTCGACCTGGTGGGCCTGGAAGGCAAGAACAAGCGCCTGCCGCACGAGCTCTCTGGCGGTGAACAGCAGCGCGTCGCCATCGCGCGCGCGCTGGTGAACCGGCCGCAGATCCTGCTCGCGGATGAACCGACCGGAAACCTCGACCCGGCGACATCGGTGGACATCATGCAGTTGCTGGCGCGGATCAACGCGGGTGGCACGACGGTGGTCATGGCCACCCACGCGGCGGCCTTCGTCGACCAGATGCAGCGGCGCGTCATCGAGTTGCGCGGCGGCGTCGTGGTGCGCGACGACACGCACGGCGGTTACGGCGACCGCTCGAACATCCCCACGCTCGCCCCCGCCGCCGAGCGCGGCGCGGCCGCCGATGCGGCGTTGTCCGCGGTGATCGAGTTGCAGCGCGAGATCGAGCGCGACGAACTGTCCCGGGCGCACCCCGCCGCCGAGCCACCGCCGGAGGAGGACGTGCGGGAGCCCGCTCCCGCGGCATCCACGACCGCACGGCCGATCGCGATCGACGCCCCCGACGTCGATCTGGAGGCGCTGGGCCTGGACGGTCCCGGCGTCGCCGACCGGTTGGGGCTCGGGGAGCGCGGCGAGGACGGCGCCGAGAATGTGGGGCCGACCTCATGAGGTTCGGTCTCGTCCTGGCTGAAGCATTGTCGGGCCTGCGGCGCAACGCGTCGATGGTCGTCTCCGTGGTGCTGGTGACCTTTGTGTCGCTGACCTTCGTCGGCGCCGCGATGCTGATGCAGATGCAGATCAGCAAGATGCGCGACTACTGGGTGGACCGCGCCCAGGTGGCGGTCTTCATGTGCCGGGCGGACTCGTCCACCGCGTCGTGTGCGGACGGGGCCGCCACCGCCGAGCAGCTGGATGCGGTCCGCGTACGACTGGACAGCGATGCCCTGGTCGACGTCGTGCGGGGCGTGCGTTTCGAGTCCGCCGATGAGGCCTACCAGAAGGTCCTCGACCTCTACGGCGACGACTACGCCGACTTCATCACCCCGGAGCAGCTCGGCGAGACGTACTGGGTGAACCTGGTCGATCCGAGCAAGACGGACGTGATCGCAGAAGCCTTCGGCGGCATGGACGGGGTCGAAGAAGTCAAGGACCAGATGCAGTACCTGGAGCCGCTGTTCACGGCGTTGACGATCGCGACCTACATCGCGGTGGGCATCGCGGGGCTCATGCTCGTGGCGGCGGTGCTGCTGATCGCCACGACGATCCGCCTGTCCGCGTACGCCCGGCGAAGAGAACTCGGCATCATGCGACTGGTCGGGGCGTCGAACCGGTTCATTCAGACTCCGTTCATCCTGGAGGGCGTGTTCGCCGCCTTCATCGGTTCGCTGCTCGCCGGCGGCGCCATCGTGCTCGGCGTGCATTTCGGTGTGCAGCGCTATCTCCGTGAGCGCGTGGACTTCGTGACCAGTTGGGTGGATCTGAGCGACGTCGCCGTGGTCATCCCGCTGATCGTCGGCGTCGGTCTGCTGCTGGCGGCGTTGTCGGCAGGCTTCGCCATCCGCCGCTGGTTGCGCATCTGACCGGCCCGCGTCCGTTAGACTGATCGGCTGCCGAGCGCAGACCCCGCCGGCAACATCGAGGAGTCAGCATGCCCAGGGAACGTGGCGAGAAGGTCATCGCGACCAACCGTCGCGCGCGCCACGATTACGCCATCGAGAAGACCTACGAGGCCGGTTTGGTGCTGACGGGCACGGAGGTGAAGTCGTTGCGGCAGGGCCGGGCGAACATCACCGATGGCTACGCGTTCATCCAGGGCGACGAGGCGTTTCTCGACGCCGTCCACATTCCGGAGTATTCCCAGGGCCACTGGACGAACCACGCTGCCAAGCGCACCCGCAAGCTCCTGCTGCGCAAAGAGGAGATCATCAAGCTGAGCCACGCCATCTCCGCGGGCGGGTACACACTGGTTCCGCTGAAGCTGTACTTCTCCGACGGCCGCGCCAAGGTGGAGATCGCCGTGGCCCGGGGCAAGCGCGAGTACGAGAAGCGGCAGACGATCCGGGAACGCGAAGACAAGCGCGAGGCCGAGCGCGCCATGCGCACACGCAACCGGCTGGGGGACTGACCGGCCGGTGCGACCCGTCGAGTGTCGATGCCGAGGCTAGGTCGCGCGGAAGCGGGCCTCGACGGCGGCCGCGATCGTGATGTCGTCGGGGTGGATGTCGATGGCCGACGCGCGCAGCATGGTCGCTGTGCGGGCGTTGTCGCCGAGCATGCCGGCATCGGCGATCTCGACCGGCGTCAGTGTGCCGCGGCCGATCGCGCCGGCGTAGGCGTGAGCGCGTTCGACGGCGACGGCGACAGCCTCGAAGGCGACCTCGCGCTCGATGCGGGCGTGCGACTGCGGCGCGAGCTCCCACGTGAGGGGGCCGATCTGGATGCCGTCGTGCACGGCCAGGGTGTTCAGCCAGTCCGAGAGGGCCATCGTGTCGGTGAACGTCGCGCTGATGTCGACCGTTGCGTGGTGCACGAGGGGGAGCTGCGTGCCGTCACGGTTCTCCGGGCACTCGGACCAGACCGCGGGCCGCTGACTGTGCCACGCGGCGACGACACCCCGCTCGTGCCGGTGGGCGAGGCCCGTGCGCACCGGCTCCGCGATCGCGGCGATCCGCTCGATCACAGCGCCGCGCTCGGGCCCGTCGACGGCGACCGTGATCTGTGCCGTCGCTCGTTCGGCGGGGACGCTGCGGCGGCTCTCGCCGCGCACCGTGATGATGACCTCGCTCATGATCGGGAGCCTACGCGGAATGGCGCGGCGCTTGCATCCGTTGTATTCTGGGATGCTCGGACGCATCAGCATCCGAGAGACAACTCCACAGCGTGACAGTGGCTTCTCGCCGTGCGGCGTTCGGGGATGATCGGTTTCGACATCGCCTGTGAAGCGACGAGAAGCGGGCCGAGGATGCAGAGTTATCTCGTGAACGCCCTCTGCAAACCAATAAGTGCCGATGCATATCGCTCTGACTTC
>NZ_JBKEAY010000231.1:0-27482 GCF_047972865.1 Microbacterium sp. | reverse complement strand
GGTCACGAGGTCCTCCTTGGCGGAACGTGATTCTTGGTCGTTTCACATCCCACCCGGAGGACCTCACCCGTTACCGCACGACCCGCCGACCGACACCAACCTCACGAGACACAACAACTAGGCGGCGGGGTTGTGGTGGAGATGATCATGGCCCCGCCTGCCATATGAAGTCAAGGCTTGAAGCGTATGCCCGCGAGTCTGCTGGAAAGAGCCTGCTGACCACGCAAAACTCGGTAACGGCCGAGGTGCCCTCTTCGTCCCGGAAATGATCGCTTCCGGGATTGGCTCGGTGTATGGAACGAGTGACGCCGGCCGCGGAAGCAATCACGCATTCCGGTGATCGGGATGGTGTTGGGTGCGACCCGGGGTTCCCGGAAACGCCTGTTGCTGATCGCCCCTCGTCGCCCGTCTCCTTCTCGGTCGGCGTCCGCCAGACCCAAGTCGGTCAGAATCTCGCCGAACGCGGCCAGAGGTGAGTCCCCGACCCATCGCGGGTACCAGTGGTCATGAATCGGAGCGTACTTCGCGTCGACGCAGATGGACGCCTCACCGGAGTCAGAGTCTCCGAGCGGCGTCATGGACGTCATGCACGGCGCCGAACCTTCTCGACCTGAGTAGATCTCGACGCTCGCGATACCCCTCATTCCGTGCAATGCCCGTTGGCGGATCGACGGCAGGTATCACACGGCGAGCTCCGCCCTCCCCTCCGGCATAACCACCGAAGACGGGGGATCACCATGCCTTTCACCTCTACGACTCTGACCGACCGGCTCACCGGCGGAATCGGGTCATCCTATGATCGCCGCGGGGGGCGCGTGCTCATCGCGGAATGGTCGGGGCGGATCACCTCGATCGACGTCAGCGGCGACTACCGCGTGCTCGGCACCGGATACGGCAACCTGGAAGACATCGAGGTCAGCGCCGACGGCCGCTGGGCGGTCGTGACCCAGCGCGACGGCGCCGTCCTGCGGGTCGACCTCGCCGCCGCGGATGCCGCTGGCGCGCAGACCGTGGCATCTGGCCTCACCGCGCCGCACCAGGTCGTGCTCGTGCGCGACCGCCTGGCCTACCTCGTGGAGTTCGCGCGCACCGGGCGCCTGCTCTCGGTCAACCTGACCACCGGTGCCGTGCGGACCCTCGCCACCGGGCTCGTCCACGCGGTCGGTCTGCAGCTGTCGGCCGACCACTCGACGGCCTACGTCACCGAGCAGGGTACGGCGGGAGGCAGGCTCACCACGATCGTCCTCGCCACCGGCGCGCGCCGCACCGTCGTCAGCGGGCTGGTGAACCCCTTCATGATGGCGTGGGCGGGGGAGGACCGCACCGCGTTGCTGATCGCCGAGCGCGACCCCGCCAACCGTGTCGTCGAGGTGTCGCTGCGGCGCGGGCTGCCCCCGATCATCTCGCCCCGGCCCCCGATCGGCACGCCCCTGCCCCCGTTCGACCGGCGCCGGCCGCCCTTCGAACGCGTCGACCGCTTCCCGCCGATCGACCTCTTCCGTCGTCCGGGGGTCACCCCGGTCGTCGACCCGACCCCGTGGCGTCCCTCCAGCGTCCAGCAGACCGACTTCGGCACCGTGGTGGTGTGCGACAAAGAGGTGCTGCTGGTCGGCATCGGCCGCCCCGCGCGCGTGGACATCGCCGTCGGCGGCACGTTCTTCCCCGGGGAGTACCGCCGCGTCGGCGCCACGGTGCACGGTGTGGCCTTCGACGACCTCGACTTCGTCGTGACCGCTCCCGAGCGGATGGGGCAGGTGTCCTACAGCCGCGACGACGGCTTCGACCCGCTGCACCCCGAGATCATGGTGCTCGCCGGCTCATCGCTGGGGGTGTGGCAGATCGAGGCGCGGCGGCGTAGCGATGGTGCCGTCCTCGGCGTCGCCGACCTCGAGACCACCGACGTGTGGGCTGGCGCCGATGGACCGCCGATCTGGTTCGAGGGCACGTCACAACCCGCCGTCACCGGGTCGACGTGGGGCGGCACCGACGGGCTGCCGCAGAACCTCGACATCCACCCGCAGTTGGGCACCCGCCGGGTGGCGATGGTGCTCGTCGACACGGCGGGCGGCCGCTACCCGGCCGACGCGTCGGCCATCGCGCAGCGCTGGGAGGACGAGACCATCAACGGCGTCTCGATCGGCGGTACCCTGCGCAGCACCCGCGCGTTCCTCACCGAGACGAGCGGTCTGGTCGACGACGGCGCGGGCAACCTGGTGCCGCGGTTCGACATCGCGCTGGACGGCGTCCACGGGCCCGTGCAGTTGTCGGGGGAGTGGGAGGACTACTTCGAGACCATCAGCCCCACCGACGGCAGGTGGCGGTTCAAGACCGCCCTCATCCAGGCCGCCGCGACCGTCGCAGACGACCTCATCGACTTCTCGACGGTGGACAGTTTCGTCGTCATCGTGCGCACCGTCGCCGCAGACGGCACCACCGCCGCGAAGATGGCGTGGCCGTACGCGTCCGGTATGACGGTCGCCACTGCCGACGGGGATCAGAGCATCCGTTTCGTTGTGATGCCGGATGACTGGGCGGCGCAGAGCACGCGGGAGAACCACGAGACCCTCGCCCACGAGCTCGGCCACAATCTGGGTCTCCCCGACCTCTACATGGACGTCGATGACTACGGTGCGATCGCCGCGCGCGACGTCACGGGGTGGGACACGATGTCGTGGGAGGGACGCTTGGGTCACTACACGACGCCGCTCAAGATGCGCCTGGGGTGGCTGGAAGAAGACGACATCCGCACCTTCGACTTCCAGAACTCCGGCGCCGTGAGCGAGGAGGTCGTGCTGCACGCCTCCTCACTGGGGTCGGCGCCGGATGGCCGGTTCAGCGCGGTGGAGGTGCGCATCGCCGACGGCTGGAACTACTACTTCGAGTACCGGTCGGAGCAGGGTACCGGCGTGGGCGACGAGGAGCTCCCCAGCGACCGCCGGGTGATCGGCACCGACGTCATCCACGGCGACTTCACCGCCCCGATCGTTCGGCGGCAGGTGATTCTGCTGCCGAACGACCCCGACGGGGACGGTCCCGTGCTCGATGTCGGCGAGGACTACGAAGAGACCGATGCCACGACTCCCACGGCCCCGGCCGACTTCCGCGTGGAGGTGCTGGAGACAACCGACGACTGGGCGCGCATCCGGGTGGAGTACGGCGCGAACTCGCAGCCCGACCCCTCGATCCGGCCGTGGCCGGGCACCGGCATGAACGCGTGGCAGAGTCCCGACATCGAAGTGTTCAACGACCGCAATCGCGCCAACCCCGAGTTCCGCAACCTGCCGTGGACGGCGCACGCGAACACGATCGTGGCGCGCGTGAGGAACAGCGGAAACCTCACGGCGACCGGCGTGCGCGTGAACTTCTCGGTGAAGAACTTCACCACCGGCAGCGCGGTGGAGACCTCGCTCGGGTTCGACATCCGCGACATCCCCGCCGGCGACACCGTCGAGTTCTCCTACGACGGCTGGGTCCCCCCGGCGGGTCAGCACTTCTGCGTCGTCGCGCGCATCCCGTTGCACGTCAACAGCGACGACCTCGCGACGGTGGAGATCACTGAACTGAACAACACCGCGCAGTCGAACTACACCGAGTTCATCTCGGCGGAAGCGTCGCCGCCTCGCCGGCAGCGCACCTTCGTGACGGTGGCCAACCCCTATCCCGAGCCGACGACGGCGTACCTGACCGCGGCACAGACCAATCCGTTCTACCGTTCCTACCTGGCGGCGTCGTCGGTGGCGCTCGGGCCGGGAGAAGAGCGGAAGGTCGAGCTGATGTTCGAGGCGCTGCACGGCACCCCCGATCTGGACCGGATGCTCAAGCACGACGAGGACGACGTCTTCCTCCGTCGGCCGAACCTGGTCGGCGTCTCCGGCACGATCGACGATCCGCTCAACGCGGAGAGCGACCATCCGCTGCCGACGGGTGGCGTCGTGGTGCGCGTGCGCACCGGCAGCACGACCCATGTGCGCGCCGGCGCCGATGCGAACGTGGTCACCGGCACCGTGACGGCAGCGAACGACGTCAAGGTCGAGGGCGGCTCGGTGATCGTCGCGATTCGCAAGGAGGGCGAGTCGCACGACCTGCAGACGCGTGTCGCCGAGGTGCACGGGGGTCACTTCTTCGTCGAGTTCGACACCCTCGTGCACGGCGCGGGCTTCATCGTCACGGCCGAGTACCTCGGCCGCGGTCAGTGGGCTCCGTCGGAGCCGTTCACGTTCACGTCGTGATGCCGACGGCGCCGAGCGCCGCCGACACGGACTGCGTCACCAGGGCGTCGTCGATCGGCGGCATCCCGGGAAGGAGCGCCCGCATGAGGAGCGGCCCGGTGAGCAGGTCGGCGACCACCTCGGGATCGGCCCCCGGCGCGATCTCGCCGCGGGCCGCGGCGCGATCGAGGATCGTCCGCGTGTAGGCGCGTCGCGGGCCGAGGTACCCGGTGAGAAACGGGGTGTCCTGCGCAGGGTCGGCGTCGAGGTCGGCGAGCCAGCCCGCGAACCCGCGGGTGACGACCGGGTCGGTGAACAGCAGCCGCTGGCGTCGCTGCACCTCGGTGAGATCGCCGCGGAGGGTGCCGGTGTCGATGTCGTCATCGGTGCCGTGCCGGTCGGCCAGCAGCTGTGGCACGACCTCGGCGAGGTTGCGGAAACGACGGTAGAACGCGGGCTTGTTCGTGCCGGCGCGAGCGACGACGTCGTCCACGGTCATCTGCGCGTACCCGCGTTCGACGACCAGGTCGGCAACAGCGTGCAGGATGCGCTGATCGATATCCGCCTTGCGGGGACGCCCGGAACGAACCATAGTGTTACTTACAGTAACGTAATTGGAGGGCACGCGTGTACAAACGCATCGTGCGATCGAAGGTCGCCGCCATCTTCGACCGCATCAACGAGGGGGACTACAGCGCAATGGTCGACGCGCTGGCCCCCGCCTTCGAGTACCGGTTCCACGGGGAGCACGCGCTCGGGGGCCGCCGCACCACGGTCGCCGCCATGAATCGCTGGTGGCAGCGCATCTTCCGGCTGTTGCCGGGGGTGCGCTTCGACATTCGCGAGGTGCTCGTCGACGGCAGCCCGTGGCGCACGCGGGTCGCCGTGCGCGCCGAGGTCGCGGGGGAGCTTCCCGGCGGCGCTCTGTACCGCAACACGGTGTTCCAGTTCCTCACCCTCGCGTGGGGGCGGGTCACCTCGGTGGAGACCCTCGAAGACCTGCAGGTGCTCGAGGCCGCGCTGCACGCCGTCGGGGATGCCGGCAACGCCGAAGCGCTCGCCGACCCCGAGACCGACTGACCGGCCCCGGCGCGACGGCGCGGGCCGGATGCCGGCGGGGTGCCGGCCGGGTGCCGGCCGGGTCAGGCCTCGCCGAGCCCGCCCGTCTCTGGCCGCGGCGCCGCGCGCATCCGCACCAGGAACACCACGTTGATCGCCACGATCACCGCGTTGAGGGCCACCATCGGCCACACCGCGACGGCGGCGTTGTAGCCGGTGAGGACAGCCGCCGCGTACAGATTCAGCGTCCGAAAGCGCCGCGGGTTCGACTGCAGCAGCGAGACGATCACGAGGGCCGATCCGAGCCAGCCGATCAGCTCCAGGATCACGACGCGGCCCGGAACGCGTCCACGGCCGCGCGCGACGGGTACGACGACTGTGCGCCGACCCCCGTCGCCGCCAGCGCGGCGGTCGCGTTGGCGTTCTCGCACGCGGCCGCCAGGCTCACCCCGGCGGCCAGGCCCGCCATGAGCGCGCCCGCGAACGCGTCGCCGCATCCGGTCGTGTCGACCGGGTCGACGGTGTAGGCCGGTGCCACCGCGAAGGTGCCGGCGTGCCCGTCGAGCAGGAGCGTGTCGGCGGCGCCGCGCGTGACGATCACATGGTGCGCCCCCCGCACACGGGCCCGCCCGACCAGGGCGGACGCCGCCGCCGCCGACAACTCGGCGGGCACCTCGTCGCCGAGCAAGGCCGCCGCCTCGTGCTCGTTGACGATGACCACGTCGCACACCGCCGCAAGCTCCGCGTCGGCGGTGCTGCTCGGTGACAGGTTCGCCACGACCCGGGCGCCCGCTTGCGCGGCCGCATGCGCCGCGGCCACGGCGGCCGCCAGCGGGATCTCCAGGCTCAGCCCCACGACGCCGGGGCGCACGTCGCGGACGGCGCCGGCGGCCTGCTCCGCCGTGAGTAGATCGTTGGCGCCGCGGGAGACGACGATCATGTTCTGCGACTGCGCGTCGACGAACACCGCGGCCGACCCGGTGGGGGCATCGGCGGCGGTCCGCACCCCGGTCAGGTCGATGCCGTCCCCGGCGAGGGATGCCCGCACCAGCGCACCGTCGTCGTCATCGCCCACGCACGCCACACAGGCAACGCGCGCTCCCAGGCGGGCCGCCGCCACAGCTTGGTTGCCACCCTTGCCCCCGGGAAGACGGGCGGGGGCGCCGCCGATCACGGTCTCGCCCGCGGTGGGCATCCGGTCGACCGTGACGACGCGGTCGACGTTGACCGAACCGACGGTGAGGACGGGGGCGATGGCCATGCGGGGTTCCTTCCGGCGGTGCCCGGTCAGGGGGTGGTGCGCGCGGTCGAGGCGCGCGGGATGACGGTGGGGGCGGGGGCGGGCGCCTCGGGAGCGTCCTCCCCGTCGAGTGCACGGAACAACAGGTCGACGGCGCCGCGGCCCATCTCGGGCAGGTGCAGGTCGAGCGCGGTCAGCTGGGGGGAGCAGTGCAGGGCGCGGCGGCCGTCGTAGTTGGTGGCCACCATCACCTCGTCGGGCACGTGCAGCCCCAGCGTGTCCGCCGCGCGAACCGCCCCCACCGCAAACGCGTCCAGCGGCGCGTAGATCGCGTCGAGAGTGGGGTCGGCCTCCAGGGCGGCGCGGACGGCGACGTACCCGGCATCCTCTCCGCCGGCGGCCGATGCCCGCAGCACCGTGTAGCGCACGCCCGGGTCGGCATTGGCCTCCAGATAGTCGAGCAGCCCGCGGGTCACCGAGAACGGCTCGGTGCTCAGCAGCACTCCGACGTGCCGTGCGCCCCGCTCGACGAGGTGGCGCAGCATCACGTCGATGCCGGCCGGGCCCCGATCGAGCGAACCGTCCGACACCGACGGCGAAGCCTTACCCACCGTCACCACCCGCACCCCGCGCAGTTGCAGCCGGGCGGCGATGGCGTCGTCCACGCGCGGATCGAGCACGACCGCACCGTCGACATCGAGTGCGTCGAGGGCGCGCAGGTCCGAGACCGGCGGCACGAGCATGAGCGAGTATCCGCGCTGCAGGCACGCCTGCGCGACCGGCAGCGAGATCTCCAGCAGAAAGCCCAGTTCGGATGCCGCCGAGACGACCTCGGCCGGCAGTGCCGTCACGAGCGCCACCGCGTGCGAGCGGCCGGTGCGCAGCCGTTGCGCGCGCACGTTGGGGCGGTAGCCGAGCTCCTCGGCCAGCTGGTGCACCCGCGCCCGGGTGCGCGCGTCGACGCGGGCGCGCCCGTTCAGCGCCTTCGACGCGGTTGCCTGCGACACACCCGCCGCGGTGGCCACGTCCGACAGTGTCGGCCTCTGGGGATTGTCGCGCGCCACGAACACCTCGTTCTCGATGAGACTCCGGCGGGTCGGGCGGATCGACGGGCGCAGGAGCGGATATATCGGTCACCGATGCGAATTCGATTTCGCGTGACCGGTCGTGATCAGTATATAGTGGTGCGAAATCGTTTAGCTTCCCCCTGGAGCTCGCAATGATGCTGATCGACACCGATCCCGGCTTGGACGACGCGCACGCGCTGGCCATGGCGCTGGGTCGCGTCCCCGCCGCCGATCTGATCGTCACGACGGTCGCCGGCAACGTCGGCATCGACGAGGTCACGAAGAATGCACGGCTGCTCGTCGGGGCGATTTCGCCCGACGTGCCCGTGCACCGCGGGGCGGCCGGCCCCCTCGTGGGACCGGCCGTCGCCGCGGCCCACATCCACGGCGACGACGGCATGGCCGGATTCGACTGGGGCGATGGCCCGATCTCGCCGCTGTCGTCCACCCCGGCGGCCACGGCGATCGTGGATGCCGCGCGCCGCTACGGCCGCGACCTCACGATCGTCGCCCTCGGGCCGCTCACCAACCTTGCGCTCGCGATCCGGCTCGACCCCTCCGTGCCCGAACGCATCGGCCCGATGATCGCGATGGGCGGCAGCCCCGCCGGATATGGCAACGCCAGCATCAACGCCGAGTTCAACGTGTACGCCGACCCGGTGGCATCCGAAATCGTCTACAGCGCCGTGCGCGACCTCACCCTGATCACGTGGGACCTCACCCTCACCGAGCGGTTCACTCGCGCCGAGGTCGAGGCCTTCTGGCCCGGCGATTCCGCCGCCGCTCGCACGCTCCGGGCGATCCACGACCACCGCACCGCGACCGAGCCCGGCTACGCGGCGCAGGACGACTTCGGTCGCGTCGACCCGCTGGCGATGGCGATTGCGCTCGATCATCGCGTCGTCGTCACCGAGCAACGGCATCCGGTCGTCGTTGGCTATGGCGGCGGACTCGACCACGGCCTCACCGCCGTCGACTGGCGCGACGCGCACCCCGACCGCCCCGCCGTCCGGCTGCCGATGACCATCGACCGGGCCCGCGCCACCTCCCTGTACACCCTGTAACCCGCACACAGAAAGTACCCTCATGCACACTCGCTCCCCGTTGTCCCGCGCCCGCGCGGGACTCGCCGCCGTCGTCGTCTCCGCCGTGGCCGTGGTGGGCCTCGCCGGCTGCAGCGGCAACGCCCAGCCCGCCGCCACCGACGAGGCCATGGCCCCGCTCGCCGAGGGCTCGTTCCAGCTGGGCTGGTTCCCGAACGTCGAGTCGATGGCGCCGATCGTCGCGGCCGTCGACGGGTACTTCGCCGAAGAGGGCGTCGAGGTCACCATCCTCCCCGGCGGACCCGAAGTGACCATCGACGCGCAGATCGTCAGCGGCAACGCGCTCATGGGCAACATGTCCAGCGAGGGGCTCGCCAACAGCATCGCGGCCGGTGCGCCGCTGGTCGCCGTCGGGGCGACCTACCAGACCTCGTCGTCGGCCATCGTGACCCTCGCCGACAGCGGCATCACCGAGCCGAAGGACCTGGAGGGCAAGCGCTTCGGCATGTCGCAGACCGACGCCCGCGTGTACACCCCGTTCTTCGAGCTCACCGGCGTCGACGAGACGAAGGTCGACGAAGTGCAGACCGGCTCCGACCCGGCCGCGCTGGTCTCCGGCGAGGTCGACGCCATGTCAGGGACCCTGCCGAACCAGCCGGTCGCCATCGAGGCCCAGGGGCTGAAGACGAACGTCATCCGCCTCGCCGACTACGGCTACAACCGGTGGAGCAACCTGCTCGTCGTGCACAAGGACTCGCTGGAAGACCCCGACAAGCGCGCCGTCATCGAGGGGATGCTGGCCGCCGTGACCCGCGGGCTCGAGACGGCCGTCGCCGACCCGGCCGCCGCCGCGCAGATCGTCTATGACGAGTACGGCGAGCAGCTCGGACTCGACCTCGACCAGCAGAAGGCCGCCGCGCAGATCTGGGCCGAGCTGGCCACCGACGGCACGCAGGCGCAGGGCGTCATGCGGGTCACCGAAGAGGGCGTCGCCAGCCAGCAGGCGTTCTTCGACACGATCGGCCTCGACATCGACGCCAGCGAGATGTTCGACCTCTCGGTGCAGGGCCAGTAATGACCGTCGGCCTGGAGACCTCCCACGTCACCAAGACGTTCACCACCGGAACTCAGACGGTGACGGCGCTCGACGACGTCTCGCTGCGCACCGCCGCGGGATCGTTCGTCGCGCTGATCGGGCCTTCAGGCTGTGGCAAATCCACGCTGCTGCGCATGTTCGCGGGGCTGGACGCTCCCACCTCCGGTGAGGTGTCGGTGCTCGGCACCTCACCGGAGCAGGTGCGGGCGGCGCACGCCATCGGCGTGGCCTTCCAAGACGCGGCGCTGCTGCCGTGGCGCAGTGTCGAGACCAACATCGCCCTGCCGCTGCAGGTGGCCGGCACGCGCGTGGACCGGAAGGCCATCGCCGACCTGATCGCGCTCACCGGGCTCACCGGGTTTGAACGGGCGCGGCCCGCGCAACTGTCCGGCGGTATGCGTCAGCGGGTCGCGATCGCCCGCTCCCTGGTGCTCGAACCCGACGTGCTGCTGCTCGACGAGCCCTTCGGGGCGCTCGATGACATGACCCGGCAGCAGATGAACATCGAACTGCAGCGCATCTGGACCGAGCGTCCCACCACGACGCTGCTGGTCACCCACTCGCTCGACGAAGCCGTGTTCCTCAGCGACCGTGTCTACGTGCTGGCTGCGCGGCCGGGGCGGATCGTCGCCGACATCGACATCCCGCTGCCGCGCCCGCGCACCCCCGAGGTGCAGCAGGACGACGCGTTCCACGCGCTGACCGATCAGCTCTCCCGGCTGCTGTTCACCGCCACGCACGAGAGCGCCGCGCCGTGACCAGCCTGCTCACGGCGCTTCCCGCCGCCTCCGAGCGGCGGCGTCACGCGGCGCAGGCCATCGCGATCGTGCTCGCCGCCCTCGCGGTCTGGCTGCTGCTGGCCACCCTGCTGCAGGGACGCCACCTGGTGCCGTACCCGTGGGAGCTCGCGGCGCAGTTCGCCGCCGACGGGCCGCTGCTGGCGGCCAACATCGGCCCCACCCTGTGGGTCGCCGCGCAGGGCTTCCTCTTCGGCACGCTCGCGATCGTGCCGCTCGCCGTCATCAGCGTGCTCGCGCCCGTTCTGGAACCGATCGTCGTCCGCGTTGCCGTGGTCGTCCACGTCATCCCGTTCGTGGCGATCGCGCCCATCATCGTGGTGACGCTGCAAGGCGACGCCGCGCGCGTCATGATCGCCGCGCTGCAGGTGTACTTCCCGCTGCTCATCGGCATCCTGCTCGGGCTGCGCTCCACCGACGAGCGCGCGCTCGACGTCGTCGCCGCCTCGGGGGGCGGGCGCTGGGCGGGGCTGCGGTTCGTGCGCATCCCGTCGGCGCTGCCGAGCCTCATCGCGGGTCTGCAGATCGCGGTGCCCGCGGCGATCCTCGGGGCGTTGATCGCCGAGTTCTTCGGCGCCGACCGGGGCTTGGGCGCCATCCTCGTCAACGCGCAGGACGCGCTGCTGACCGATCGGGTGTGGGTCATCGCGATCACGATCGGCCTCATCGCCACCCTCGGCTACGCCCTGGTCACGGGGCTCGCCAGATGGCTGCTTCCGTGGGCCGGCAAGGGCGCCACCGTCAGCTCGTCGGTGGCCGGGTCGGAGCAGGTCGCGATCAGCCGGTGGCAGGCGGTCGCGGGCGGCGTGGCC
Organism: Microbacterium sp.; assembly: GCF_047972865.1. Lineage (GTDB taxonomy): Bacteria > Actinomycetota > Actinomycetes > Actinomycetales > Microbacteriaceae > Microbacterium. The sequence continues at coordinate 16,160 of NZ_JBKEAY010000231.1, read as the reverse complement.
TCGGCGGTCCTGCTGATCGGATTCTGGTGGTCGCTGCGCCCGCTGTTCCACCTGGACGCGTTCTTCATCAAAGACCCCGCCGACGTCGTGACCTTCGTCACGCAAGGAAACCCCATCACCGGGGCACCGGCATCGGTGTTCTGGGACGCGTTCTTCGTCGCCGCCGGGCAGACCGCGGTGCATGCGGGCGTCGGTTTCGTCGTCGGTACCCTCGTCGCCGTCGCCGGGGCGATCCTGCGGGTGGCGGTGCCCGGGCTGCAACAGGTCGCGATGCCGTTCGCGATCATCCTGCGCTCCATGCCGCTGGTGGCCCTGACCCCGCTGATTGTGCTGCTGTTCGGCCGGGGACTACTCGGGGTGACGGTGCTGGTCACCCTGGTGACGTTCTTCCCCACCCTGGTCACCGTGATCCTCGGGTTGCGGGCGGCCCCCGAGAACGCCCTCGACGTCATCCGCGCCTCGGGCGGGTCGTCGCTGACGGCCGCGCTGCGGGTGCGGCTCGTCTACGCCGTGCCGGCGATCACGGCATCCGCCCGCATTGCCGTGCCCGCCGCGGTCAGCGGCGCGATGCTCGCGGAGTGGCTGGCCACCGGCAACGGATGGGGCAACCTCATCACGCTGGCGGCGGTGAACGCCGACTACTACACGCTGTGGAGCGCGGGCGTGCTGATCGTGATCTTCGTGCTCGTGCTGTACACCCTCATCGACCTGATCGACCGCGCCGTGGCCCGTCGCCTCGGCGTGGCGTTCTGACCTCGCCGGAACGGAGACCCGTTGAGACCCGACACCCACGCCGACACGATCATTCAGAACGTCTTCCTGGTCACCTTCGACCGCGACGCGACCGTGATCGCCGACGGTGCGTTGGCGATCCGGGACGGGGTGATCGTCGACCGCGGCAGCACCGCCGAGGTGACCGCACGGTGGAGCGCCGACCAGCGCGTGTTCGGTGGCGGGCAGATCGCGATCCCGGGGCTGACGGATGCCCATTTCCATACCGCGCAGTCGCTCATGCGCGGCATGCTCGCCACTCTGCAGCAGCGCACGCGGCTGCGCGTGCCGACGTGGCGCGAGTACTACCTGCCATTCGAGGCCGCCCTGAGCCCCGACGACATCGCGCTGTCGGGAGAATTCGCCTACGCCACCATGCTGCGCACCGGCACGACGAACGTGCTGGAAGCGGGCGGACCGCATCCGGAGCGAATGGGGGAGGCAGCGCAGCGCGCCGGCATCCGCGCGACGGTGACCGCTTCGACGATGGACGGTGGGTCGCGGGTGCCGCCGTCGATGATCATGACCGCCGAGGAGGCCGTCGCCCGCAACATCGAGGTCGTCGAGGCGTTCCCGGCCGAGGTCGACGGGTCGCGGCGCGTCACCGGGGGCATGTCGCTGCGGCAGGTGATCACGTGCAGCCCCGAACTGGTGCAGACGATCCACGCCGAAGCGCGTCGACGCGGCGTGACGGTGCACACGCACCTCGCCGAAGGCACCTACGAGATCGACTACTGCCTGGAGCACTTCGGGCGCCGTCCCGTGGATCATCTGATCGATCTGGGGGTGTTCACTCGCACTCTGCACTGCGCGCACTCGATCCTCGTCGACGACGCCGAGATCGCGTCGTTTGCGGTGCGCGGGGTGACGGTGTGTCACTGCGCCAAGGGCAACTACGCGATCGGGGCGGCGCCGGCCGCGCGCATGTGGCGCCGCGGGGTCGGGGTGGGGCTCGGCACCGACGGGGTGGCCACGCTCGGCACCCTCGACATGTTCCGGGTCGCGATGCTCACCGGGCTCGGGCAGCAGCTGGTGGAGGCGACGCCGACCCACAACCGCAACGGCATCCCACCGGAGGAGCCGCTGCAGATGGCGATCACCGGCGGCGCGCTCGCGGGGCGCCAGTCCGATGTCATCGGGTCGCTCGAGGTCGGCAAGCGCGCCGACGTGGTGCTGCTGACGACGACCGGTCCCGATGCCGCCGCCTACGCGTCGGAGGAGGCCTTCCTGTACGAGTGCGCATCCGGCCGCGACGTGACGACGGTGCTCGTCGACGGCGAAGTCGTGGTCTCGGACGGCGAGGTGCAGACGCTGGATTACGAGCGGGTGTGCGCCGTCGCTGCCGCCCGCCAGGCCGAGCTGGCCAACGTCATCGCCTGACCCCCCGCCCCCGCCCCTCGACCCGCGCCCCCGCCCTCGACCCGCGAGACTACACGCGCGCTGTCGAGACCTTGTGGTTTCCGCGGGGTCTGGATACGGCCGCTGTAGTCTCGCGGTTTGGGCGGGGGAAGGGGGGAGCGGGCGAGGGATGGGCGGCACGCTTCAGGCGCCCACGGTCGCCCGGGCTGCGGTGAACGTCGCGACGCAGTGCCGGATCTGTTCCTCGGTGTGGGCGGCCGACAGCTGCACGCGGATGCGGGCCTGGCCGCGCGGCACCACCGGGAACGAGAACGGCGTCACGAACACGCCGCGGCGCTGCATGTCGGTCGCGATGGCGTCGGCGACGATGGCGTCGCCGAACATCACCGGGACGATCGGGTGTGAGCCCGGCAGCAGCGTGAATCCGGCGGCCGTCATCCCCTCGCGGAACAGGGCGGCGTTACGCACCAGGCGCTCGCGCAGCTCGCCCGACGTGTCGACGAGGTCGAGCGCGACGAGCGTGCCGGCGACGATCGACGGCGCGAGCGAGTTGGAGAACAGGTATGGTCGCGCCCGCTGGCGCAGTACGTCGATGATCTCGCGGTGCGCGGCGATGTAGCCGCCGGATGCCCCGCCCAGCGCCTTCCCGAACGTTCCGGTCGTGATGTCGACGCGCCCCTCCACTCCGCAAAGCTCGGGCGTGCCGCGCCCGTGCGCGCCGACGAACCCGACCGCGTGTGAGTCGTCGACGAACACGAGCGCGTCGTACCGGTCTGCCAGGTCGCAGATCTCCGCGAGCGGGGCGGTGTACCCGTCCATCGAGAACACCCCGTCGGTCACGATCACCCGGCGCCGGGCGTCGGCCGTCGAGGCCAGTTGCGCCTCCAGGTCGGCGAGATCCCGGTTGCGGTAGCGCAGCCGCCGCGCCTTCGACAGCCGGATGCCGTCGATGATCGACGCGTGATTGAGTTCGTCGGAGACAATGGCGTCGTCGGGGCCGAACAGCGTCTCGAACACCCCGCCGTTCGCGTCGAAGCAGGAGGAGAACAGGATGGCGTCGTCGTAGCCGAGGAACGACGACAAGCGCTCCTCGAGGTCGCGGTGCTGGTCCTGCGTGCCGCAGATGAACCGCACGCTCGCCATGCCGTACCCCCACCGGTCCAGACCTTCGCGGGCGGCCGCGATGACCCGAGGGTCGTCGGCGAGGCCCAGGTAGTTGTTGGCACAGAAGTTCAGGACCTCGGCGCCGTCGACCGTGACCGTCGAAGCCTGCGGTCCCTCGAGGCCCCGCTCGCGCTTGGTGAGCCCGGCATCCTCGATCTCCGCCAGCTCGGCGTGCAGTTGCGCCCGCATCGCACCGTACATGTTCAGACCTCCGTCCAATCCAGGATGACCTTGCCGGCGCCGCCGGAGTGGGCCAGCTCGAAGCCGGTGCGCCACTCGTGCGCCGGCACCCGGTGTGAGATCACCGAGGCGATCCTTTCACCGAGAACGGGACTGGTTTGCAGCATCGCGCTCATCGAGTTCCACGTCTCGAACATCTCGCGCCCGTAGATCCCCTTCAGGGTGAGCATGTGCGTGACGACCTTGCCCCAGTCGATCGCGAACGGCGCGTGGGGCAGGCCGAGCATCGCGATGCGGCCGCCGTGGGTCATGTTGTCGATCATCGACGACAACGCGGATGCTGCGCCGCTCATCTCCATCCCGATGTCGAAACCCTCGCGCATGCCCAACCGGCGCTGTACGTCGCCGATCGCTTCGCGCGACACGTCGACGACCGCGTCGGCGCCCATGCGCGCGGCCAGCTCCAGACGAGCGGGACTGACGTCGGTGGCGACGATGAACCTTGCCCCGGCGTGGCGGGCCACCGCGACCGCCATCAGTCCGATCGGGCCGCATCCGGTGACCAGCACGTCCTCGCCGACGGTGTCGAACGCCAGCGCCGTGTGCACCGCGTTGCCGAACGGGTCGAAGATGGCCGCGACATCCAGGTCGATGGGGGTGTGATGCACCCACACGTTCTGCCCCGGCAGCACGACGTACTCGGCGAACGCGCCGTCGCGGTGCAGTCCCAGCCCGAGCGTGCGGATGCACATCTGCCGGCGCCCGGCGCGACAATTGCGGCACATGCCGCACACGATGTGCCCCTCACCCGATACGACGTCGCCGACGGCGATGTCGTGCACGAGCGGACCCACCTCGACGACCTCGCCGCTGAACTCGTGGCCCGGGACCAACGGCGTCGAGATGCTCGAGGCCGCCCACTCGTCCCAGCGTTCGATGTGCAGGTCGGTGCCGCAGATGCCGGTGCGCAGCACCCGGATCAGCACATCGGCGGGCCCGGGCGCGGGCGTCGGACGGTCGGTCCACTCGAACCCCGCACCGGGTGCGGGGACGAACAGCGCTTTCATGATGCGGTCGGCGCCGCGTCGAGCCGGTGGATCGTGACACCCTGCACGACGCGATTCACGTCGCCGCTCGGGAACGGGTTGTCGGGTGTGAGGCCCAGACGCAGCGACTGGCCGAGCGCGAGGGACTGGGCGAACACGGCGTAGGGCAGTGCGAGGGCGGCGTCATCGAGACCGGCCACCCCGGGCAGCGTCCACACGGTGGCGCCGTCGACCGCGACCGGCTCGGCCGAGACGGCGACCACCCGGTGCGCGCCGGCGGTCGCGACGAGCTCGCCGAGCAGATCGAGGTCGTATTGCCGCGTGTACGGGTCCGCCGAGACGAACACGACCACCAGGGTGTCGTCGTCGAGGATCGACTTCGGCCCGTGCCGGAAGCCCAGCGGGCTGTCGAACATGCCCACGATGCGCCCTGCCGTGAGTTCGAGTAGCTTGAGCGCGGACTCCTGGGCGAGCCCGGTGAGCGGTCCGCTGCCGAGGTATACGACCCGCGCGAACCCGGTGGCGGCCAGCTCAGCGGGCAGCGTGCCGCCGTCGTTGAGTGCCCATTCGCCGGCGGATGCCAGGGCCGCCACGGCCTCGTCGCCGCGCGGGGCGAACACGAGCAGGGCGACCAGCAGCATCGAGGAGAAGCTCGAAGTCATCGCGAAGCCGGCGTCGTTGGTGCCGTCCGGCGTGACCAGCACGAGGTCGTCCGCGCGGGCCGAGTGCCGCCGGTACAGGTCGCCGGTCACATCGCACGTGATGATGACGTGGTGCACGTCGGTCAGCAGTTGGTCGGCGAGTTCGGTTGCCGCCACGCTCTCCGGGCTACGGCCGGAGCGGGCGAACGACACCAGCACGGTGGGCACGTTCTCGGCGAAGGCGGCGCACGGGGCGGAGACGATGTCGGTCGCCGCGACGGCATCCACGCGCCGCCCGGTCGCGCGTGTCAGCGCTGGCGCCGCGATGCGGCCGATGAAGGCCGAGGTGCCAGAGCCGGTGAGCACGATGCGTGCGTCGGCGTGGCGGGCCAGGAACGCGTCGATCGCGGTGCGTCGGGCGCGCACCATTTCTCCGGCATCGCGCCAGACGCGCGGCTGCTGGGTGATCTCCTGTGCGGTTCGCACATCGTCGTGGTCAAACACGGGGGTCTTCTCCTGTCGGGGTGAAGTGGGCGGGGATGCCGGCGGCGTCGAAGCCGGTCATGGCGGCGCCGAACCGACCGGCGTGGCTACGGAAGGCACCGGGCACGAGTTCTGGTGGGCGTCGCCAGGCGAGCCGTTCGAACAGGCGCTCACGGAGGGGAGTGAACAGTGCGTCACCGGCTTCGGAGAGCCCGCCGCCGATGACGATGCGTTCGGGAGCGAGGATCGTCACGTAGGCGATGAGCGCCGCCGCCAGGCCGTCGACGGTCTCGGCCCACACGGCCGCGGCATCCGCATCGCCGCGGCGCGCGCGGATGAGCACGTCCGCGGCGCCGGGAAGGTGGATGCCGGTGCGGCGGCGATACCGCCGCACCGCCGCAGCGGCCGTGGCGACGGTCTCGACGCAGCCGATCGACCCGCACGCGCACCGCTCTCCGGTGCCGATGTCGATGTGGCCGATCTCGCCCACGTACCCGCCGCGCAGCAGCCTGCCCTCGTGCCAGATGGTGCCCGCGATCCCGGTGCCGACGGGGGCGAACAGGACGTCACCGGGTCCGGCGGCAGCGCCCCAGCGTCGCTCGAGCCGACCGGCTCCGCGCACGTCGTGCTCGAATCCGACCGGGAGGCCGACGCGGTCGCTGAGCATCTGGCGGAAGGGGACGTCGCGCCAGCCCAGGTTCTCGGCGTTCACCGCCACACCCGCCTCGGTGTCGACGATGCCGGGCACCACGAGTCCGACTGCGGCCACGCCGGGGTTGGCGGCGGCGGCGGTCGTGGCCAGATCGAGCACGGCATCGACGACGGCATCCGGTCCGTCCGCCACGGGCGTGAGGCGGGTCTGGACGGCGCCACTACGGCCGGTGTCGTCGACGACCGACGCGCGCATCGAGGTGCCACCGACGTCGACGGCCACGACGCGGGCGGGACCGGTCATGGTGTCTGTCCTCGCTCGAAGTAGGCGATCACGTCGTCTTCAAGCGGCGGTACGTTGCGCGCCGACCCGTCGGAGCGCAAGGACTCGGTGGCGAGAATGCCCGCGGCGACCGCTTCGCGTGCGGCGACCGGTGAGGTCTCGGTGATGCCGCCGTCGCGGACGAACCGCAGGAACTCCGCGATCAACAGGGTGTCGGCGCCGCCGTGGCCGCCGTCGGCGATGGTCGGTACGACGAAGGACTCGTCGGGCTCGGCCGAGTTGTGGTGGCGCCGGTTCCACAGCGCCACGGTCGACCCGGGCTCGTCACCGAGGTTCTCGATGCGGCCCTCGGTGCCGATGACGGTGTAGTTGCGCCAGTAGTCGGGCGTGAAGTGGCACTGCTGGTAGGAGGCCAGCACGCCGTTGGACAAGTGCATCGTGACCATCGAGATGTCTTCGACGTCAATCGTCGGATGCAGGCCGGTCAGCGACGTGGGCGGCCAGTTGTCCAGACTGAACCAGTCCGGCATCCGCTCGCCGGACCGGTCGCGGCGGTCGGTGATGCCGCCGTAGACGCTGAGCGAGCCCATCGCGGCGACCCGGTCGGTGTAGGCGCCGGCGAGCCAGTGGATGACGTCGAGGTCGTGCGCGCCCTTCTGCAGCAGCAGCCCGGTCGTGTGGCGCCGGTCGGCGTGCCAGTCCGTGAAGTAGTAGTCGCCGCCGTGGCCGACGAAGTGCCGGCACCACACCGCTTTCACCTCGCCGATGCGTCCGTCGGCGATCAGTTGGCGCATGAGAGTGATCACCGGCATGTGCCGCATGTTGTGGCCGATGTACAGCCGGGTACCGGTGCGGCGCGCCGTGCGCAAGATCTCGTCGGCGTCGTCGAGGTCGATCGCGAGTGGCTTCTCGCAGAACACGGCCACGCCGGCCTCCAGCGCACGGATCGCGATCCGTGCGTGGGTGTCGTCGGGGGTGAGCACCATCACCGCGTCGAGGCCGCTGGCGAGCAGTTCATCGATCGAGTCGGTGACGCGCGCCTCCGGGAACTCGGCGCGCGCCGAGGCGCGCGCCGAGTCCGAGAGGTCGCAGATCGCGGTGATCCGCGAACCGTTGCCGGGGTGGTGCACCCCGGCGCGGAGTCGGGCGCGAGCGCCGAATCCGATGATCCCGATAGCGAGATCCGTCATGCTTTTCCTTGGTGGTGTGGAGGTCGGGCGACCGGGGGATCAGCCCTTGGAGCCGGAGAATGCGATGCCCTGGATGAACTGGCGCTGCAGGATCATGAAGGTCACCAGCATCGGCAGGGTCGCCAGCAGGGCGCCGGCCATCAGGACGGGGTAGTCGGTCGAGTGCAGTCCGACCAGCTGCGACAGACCCACCGAAAGGGGCATCTTGGTCGGGTCGGTCGTCACCACGAGCGGCCACAGCAGGTCGTTCCACGACCACAGTACGGTGAACACGACGAGGGCGATGATCCCGGGCTTTGCCAGGGGCAGCATGACCCGCCAGAACGTCTGCCACGGGTTCGCGCCGTCTATGCGGGCCGCTTCTTCGAGCTCAGCGGGCATCGACATGAAGAACTGCCGCATCAAGAACGTGCCGAACGCGCTGAAGATGCCGGGGACCACGAGTGCCTGCAGCGTGTTCAGCCAGCCGAGCGACTGGATGATCTCGTACTGCGGCAGCAGATAGAGCTGCGAGGGCACCATGAGCACCGACAGGAAGAGCACGAACACGACCGTGCGGCCCTTGAAGGGGATACGTGCGAACCCGTAGCCGGCCATCGTGCACAGCACGACCTGCCCCACGGTGCGCAGCACCGTCAGCAGCACCGAGTTCATGAACATCTGGCCGAAGGGCATGGACTCGAACACTTCGCCGAAGTTGGTCCACACCCACGGGTCGGGGAGGATCACCGGGGGCACCGAGACCGACTGCCCGTACGTCTTGAACGCCGTGAGGGTCTGCCACACGAACGGGAAGATCATCACCAGCGCGCCGGTGGCCAGCAGTGTGTGGACGATCCAGTGTCCGCGCCGCCGCGACTTCGGCGGCTGAGCCGATGACGAGGTGGTCATGGCGCGGGTGTCGAGGTCGACGTCGACGTCACTCATAGTGCACCCACTTCTTCTGCAGCCGGAACTGCACGACGGTCAGGATCAGGATGATGATCAGCAGCAGGAAGGCGACCGCGGCCGCGTACCCGCGGTCGTTGTCGATGAACCCGGCTTCGTAGAACAGGTAGACGATGGTGCGGGTGTTGGGCATGGCCGGGTTGTTCCGGCCGAGCATCATGTACACCAGGTCGAACACCTGCAGGGCGCCGATGACGCTGATGACGCTCACGAAGAAGATCGAGGGGCTCAGCAGCGGGATCGTGATGGAGAAGAACTTGCGGATCGGGCCGGCGCCGTCGAGGTCGGCGGCTTCGAGGATGGTGTCCGGGATGCCCTGGAGGCCGGCCAAGAAGATGACGATGTTCGTGCCCAGGCCCGCCCAGATGCCTACGATCGCGATGGCGATCAGGGTCGTGTCGGGGTCGGTCAGCCAGGAATTGCCCGGGATGCCGAAGATCCCCAGGAACTGGTTGAGCACGCCGTAGTCGCCGTTGTAGATCATGCGCCACACCAGCGCGATCGCGGCGGGCATCGTGACGACGGGGATGAAGTACAGCGTGCGGTACGCGCTACGCCCGCGCAGGCCCGCTGTGTTCAGCAGTGCCGCGATGGCGATCGCGATCGGAATGCCGATCAGCGCGATGACCGTGTATTTGGCGGTGTTGAACAGTGCTCCGATGAGTTCGGGGTCCTGAGCCAACCGCAGGTAGTTGTCGATGCCGACGAACTCCGACCCGCCGAACGGTCCCGTCTTGGTGAACGAGATGATGAACGTGCGGATCGTGGGCCAGATGTAGAAGGCCAACAGGCCGAGCGCGGTGGGCCCGATGAACAGCAGGGCCCACCAGGGCGAGCGCCCGGGGCTGCGACGCCGGCGGGAACCGGGGGCGCGGGTGCGCCCCCGGTCCAGCTCTGCGATCGGAGCGCTGGTGCGCTGTGCGATCAGGTCGGACATGGCGTCACTTGTTCTCTTCGTCGAGTGCCTTCTGCATCGCGTCGGCGAGCTGCTGCAGGCCGTCAGCGGCGGAGAGCTTGCCTGCCCACACCTGCGAGAGGATTTCGCCCTCCGCGCCGGTCCACACCGAGGTGTTCTTCGACACCGGGTAGGGCACCGAGGTGTCGACCTCGTCGACGTACGCCTTCAGGTTGAAGTTCGGCATCGACTGCACCCACGTCTCGGCGAGGCCGTTGAAGGCGGGGATCACGGTGCCGCTGGCGGCCTGGATCTGCGAGGCCTGCTCGCCGCTGGCGAACGCGGCGAACTGCTTGGCGATCTCGACGTTGGGGCTGGCCGCGTTGGCGACGTTGGCCAGACCGTGGATGACGCTCTGGTTCCCGGCAGGACCGGCCGGCAGCACCTGCACGTCGACCTTGTCGGCGATGTCGGGGTTCTCCTTGTAGCCGATCGCGTCCCACGAGCCGGTCTGCAGCATGGCGATCTTGCCGGAGATGAACATGTCACCGGGCGAGGTGTCGGTCATCTGCTGCGCGGTCGGGGAACTGCCTGCCTCGATGTAGGAGAGCAGGTACTCGATGCCCTTCAGCGCCTCCGGGGAGTCGTACCCGGTCTTGGTGCCGTCGGGGCTGATCACGAACCCGCCCGCCTGGGCGATCGTGTCGTAGTAGTACTCCTGGCTGTACGGCGGCGTGGCGAAGCCGTACACGCCCGCACCCTTGTCGGTGAGCTTGGCGGCGATCTCTTGCGCGTCCTGCCAGGTCCAGTCGGCCGTCGGGTAGTCGACGCCGGCCTTGTCGAACAGGTCCTTGTTGTACCAGAGGGCGATGGTGTCGTAGTCCTTCGGGGCACCGTACGAGGTGCCGTCGAAGGTGTAGAGGTCGACGAGCGACTGCGGATAGTTGGCTGTGTCGACCAGTCCTCCGTCGAGCGGAGCGAGCACGCCGTTGGCGGCGTACAGCTGGAAGTGGGTGCCGTTCATCCAGAACACGTCGGGACCCGAGCCGCCGGCGATCGCCGTCTGCAGCTTCGTCCAGTACTCCTTGTTCGGGGTGAGCTGGATGTCGATGGTGACGTTGGGGTGTTCCTTCTCGAACGCCGCGACGATCTCTTCCATCGCCGGCTGCTGGTTCTGATCCCAGATGGCGTAGGAAAGGGTGACCGGCTCATCCGCCGCAGCGGTGCTGGTCGTGTCGCTGCTGGTCGTGCCGGAGCACGCGGTGAGTGCGAGTGCGGCCGCAGCCACGGTGGACAGGGCGGCGATTCCGCGCACCCGGGGGGAGGACATACGCATGTCAGGTTCTCCTTCGAGCATGACTGCCGGGGGATTTCCGCCGGTCACGATGTGCGTTGCTGGGACGGTAACCCTCCTCGTGTGCAGACTTCAACGCGTGCGCTCGCAATGATCACGAAAACTGAGCGTTTAACGCTCATGTATTGCGCGATAACCGCCCGAGATGTCCTCTAGTACCGTGCACAACGTCGAGGTTCCGCCGAGCGCCCGCCTGAATCGCTCGCAACGTATGCTTGCCCTGCTCGCGCGGTTGCGCGAGCGCGACACGATCTCCCTCGCCGATCTCGCCGCAGAGTTGGGCGTGTCTGCGGCGACCATGCGCCGAGACGTCGCAGAACTTGAGGAGCAGCGTCTGCTGCGCCGCACTCACGGCGGTGTCGCCGCCGTCGAGTCCGCGCTGGAGCTTCCGATGGCGCTGCGCAACACCCGCGTGCCCGAAGCGAAGGTGCTGATCGCGCGTGGCGCCGCCCAGCTCGTCGCGCCGGGGCGGCAGGTGGTCGCCCTCAGCGGCGGCACCACGACGCTGGAGACCGCTCGCGCTCTGGCCAACCGTCGCCAGCTGACGATCGTCACCAATTCCCTCACGGCCGCCAGCGAGGTCGGTCGCCATCCCCATCTGCAGGTGATCATGACCGGTGGTGTGATGCGCCCGCACTCGTTCGAGCTCGTCGGGGCGCTCGCCGAGCACACGTTCACCGCCGTCAACATCGGCACGGCCTTCCTCGGCGTCGACGGCATCAGCGCGACCACCGGAGCCACCACACACGACGAGACCGAGGCGCGGACGAACCGGGCGATGGTCGCCCAGGCCCATCGCACCGTCGTCGTCGCCGACGGCGCGAAGATCGGCGCGGTGACCGTTGCGAGCATCGTGCCGGCGACCGACATCGACGACCTGGTCACGGACGCCAGCGCCGACCCGGTCGAGGTACAGAAGCTGCGCGACCTCGGCATTCGGGTGCACGTCATGACGGCGGCGATGCGATGACGGGAAGGATCGTCACCGTCACCCCCAACCCCGCGTTGGACATGACGTGGCACGCGGAGAGGATGCTCGTCGGCGGTAGCTGCCGCGTGCCGGCAGCCACGGTTCGCGCGGGCGGCAAGGGGCTCAACGTCGCCCGCGTCGCCCACCAGCAGGGCGCTCGTGTGCTCGCCCTGACCACGGCGGGAGGGGCGACCGGTGCCCAGTTCGCGGCGGAGCTCAGCATGTCGGGGGTGCCGCACGCTTTGGTGCGGGTGGGGCCGGCGACTCGTCGTTCGGTGGCGATCGTCGACGATGCCACCGGCGACGCGACCGTCCTCAACGAGTGCGGCGACGACCCGGGTGCCGTCGCGTGGCGGTCGCTCGTGGAGCTCGCCTGCGACGCGCTCTCCGATTCGGCCGTGCTCGTCGTCTCGGGCAGCCTGCCATCGGGCAGCCCCGTGTCCCTCATCGCCGACCTCGTGGCCCGGGCCGCGCGTCGCGGTCTCCCCGCGATCGTCGACACCTCCGGCGCCGCGCTGACGGCGGCGGCTGAGGCCGGTGCCACCGTCCTCAAGCCCAACGACGCCGAACTGGCCGAGGCCACGGGGCTCTCTGATCCGGTGGCTGCCGCTCGCACGCTGTTGCGCGGCGGCACCCGCCTCGTGCTGGCCTCGCTCGGCGGCGACGGGATGCTCGCGGTTCCGGCGCACGGTCCGGTGTTGCACTGCCGTCCCCCCGAGGTGCTGGCGGGCAATCCCACCGGCGCGGGCGATGCCGCCGTCGCCGCGGCATCCGTCCTGCTCGCCCGGGGCGAGACCGATCCGGCAGAGCTGCTGCGCGCGGCCGTCTCCTGGTCGGCGGCGGCCGTGCTCGAACCGGCCGCCGGGACGATCTCGCCGCGCCACGCCGACTTCATCAACCGCGTCACCGTGACGCCCTACCGGGAAGAGAACCCGTGACCCTCGCCCTGACCCGCGACCTGGTCGCCGCCGCCGATGCCCGCGGTGCGGCCGTGGGAGCGTTCAACGTCATCCACCTGGAAACGGCCGAAGCGCTCGCGCGCGCCGCCGAGAACGCCGGACTTCCGGTGATTCTGCAGATCTCGCAGAACTGTGCCGACTACCATGGCGGGCTGGCCCCGATCGCTTCCGCGACGCTCGCCGTCGCGCGCGCGTCGGCCGCCCCGATCGCGGTGCACCTGGACCACGCCGACCGCGAAGAGCTCGTCGATGAGGCCATCGCCCTCGGATTCGGGTCGGTCATGTTCGACGGTGCGGCGCTGCCGTATGACCTGAACGTGGCGGCGACGGCGCGGGTCGTCGCCGCGGCCCACGCGGCGGGGGTGTCGGTGGAGGGTGAGCTCGGCGAGATCGGCGGCAAGGACGGCGCTCACGCGCCGGGCGTGCGCACCGACCCCGGCGAGGCGCAGTCGTTCGTCGCCGCCACCGGGGTCGACGCGCTGGCCGTCGCCGTGGGCTCGTCGCACGCGATGACCGCACGCACCGCGCAGCTGGACCTCGACCTGATCGGCCGGTTGAAGGCGGCGTTGCCGGTGCCGCTCGTCCTGCACGGCTCGTCGGGGGTCTCCGACGACGTGATCGGGGCGGCGATCGCTGCGGGTATGGCGAAGATCAACGTGTCCACACACCTCAACGGGTATTTCAGCCGGGCGGTGCGGGGCGTGCTCGACGCCGACCCCGTGCTGGTCGACTCGCGTCGCTATGTCCGCGAAGGGCGTGCCGCGGTGGCCGCCGAGGCCGAGCGGATGCTGCGGCTGTTCGCCGGGGAGGCGGTGCTCGCGAGGTGACCGGCGACGCGATCGTGCTGCGGGCGTTGACCGACGCCGACGTCGACGCGCACAACGCCGGGGAGGATGAGGAGACGATCCGGTGGCTCACCGGCGAGCCGGGCACGGTCGATACGACGCGGCGGCATTTCGCACGTCTCGCCCAGAACGCCGCGCGGGGTCGGGGTGCCCGCGGCTTCGGGGTCTGGCTCGACGGTCGGCTGGCCGGGTTCGTCGAGTACGACCCCGACAACGGCGACCTCCCTCGCCAGGGCGACGTCAACGTGTCGTATGCCGTGCATCCGTGGGCGCGTCGCCGAGGCGTCGCGGCTGCCGCCGTCGAACTGTTGTGTGCACGGCTGACGGCCGGCGGTGTCGCCCGCCGCGCGGTGATCCGCACTGAGCCCGCGAACGTCGGCTCGGTCGGTGTGGCGCGGCGGTGCGGTTTCGGGCTCTGCGGTGTCCAGGAGTCGGCGACCGATCGGCATCCCGACGGCACCGCCGTGCGGTACGCCGTCTACGCGCGCAAGCTGCGCTGATCCGCATTCCCTCCGCCCGGGCCCCCGCAGGCTGCCGCCGACGTGCGCAGACCCGGCACACCGCCATCCGTCCCGGGCGAGGCGGATGTCGACGGGTCGTGGGGGCGGCGGCCGGTCAGGTCCAGGGGAGGGGCCGCTCCAGGTCGCGTTCGCCGTCGAGACCGACCTCGGCCAACTCGGCCCCGCCGGAGCGGATGCACAGCCAGGTGAGAGGGCCGTCGCTGGCGGCGTGCCAGGCGCGCCACACGCCCTGTCCCACCCGTACCGCCGTGCCCGGGCTCACATCGACGATCTCGTCGTCCAGGGCCATCTGGCCGGTGCCGGTGAGGAAGACGTACATCTCCTCGACGGCGAAGTGGGTGTGCCAGAACGGGGCGGAACCGCCCGGCGCCAGCGAGTTCGCCGACATCCCGATGTACTGCGCGGGCATCTCCTTGTCGACGAAGCGTTTGCCCGGTGCCACTCCCGTGTAGCCACCCCAGGTCTCGGTGCTTCCCATTTCCAGAATGTCGTAGCCTGCCATGCCGCCACGATAGTCCCCGACGCGGTCGCCGCGTGAGGGCGCTCGGGGCGTGGGTGTCGACTACAGTTCACATCAGGTGGGTGAGGTGGTCGCCCGGCAACGCGTGTTCGTGCGGAGGGAGTGGGCCGTGGCGTACTTCGTCGTTCTCATGGTCGTCGTCCTGATCGGGTCGCTGATGCTGCTCGGCTTGCTGTTGGGGTTGGGCGAGGCGGCCGGGCCGATCGCCGTCGGGATCGCGCTCAACCTGCTCCTTCTCGCCCCCGGGCTGCTCGCCGGGTACGGCATCGTCATGCACCGCATCGACAAGGCACGTCAGCGGGGCGCGTCGCTCAGGGACGCCCTGCTCGGGACCGGGTGCCCGCACTGTGGGCTGCACGCGTTCTCGCCGTGGACGGTTCGGACGTTGCCCGGGCCGGTGCCGTGCCCGCGCTGCGGACAGTTGGTCGATCGCGGGGATTTCCCGAACCTGCTGGTCCCCGCGACGTTGGTGGGCGCGGTCATAGCCGCGTGTGTCATGGCCGGGGTGACCGGGGGAGAGGCACTGCTGCCGGCGGCGGGTGTCACCGGGACCATGGCTGTTGTGCTGCTGCTCGTCGTCTGGGCGACACTGCCGCTGGTGCGCGCCCAGCCCACCGACGACGACGCGGTGCAGCTGGCCCGCCGCACGCACGAGGACTGAGCCGCCGGTCCAGCATCCCCCGCCCCGGGGAAGCGCCCTCCCGAGTGCGGTTCTCCTCCCCGGGGCGCGGGATGCCGGGGCTCAGCGCGCGGCGCGGCCCTTCATCGGGCCGGCGGGCGGGCGGCCGCTCGGTGACGTCGTCGTCGGCGAAGCAGGAGATACACGGCCGGTGCGAGGACGATCGGGGCGACCAGCATCCCGGTCAGCAGGGCGAGGCTCCAGGCGAACGGGGTCGCCGGCGAGGGCTCGGACGCATCGGCGAGCGGCACGCTGCGCGCCCACGCGACGAACGCATCGCCGACCGGGAGGACGCCGGCGACGAAGCTGCGGCGCCCGGCCCACTCCCACGGGAGGGCCAGGAACTCTGCCTCCCGGTCGAGCGCCATGGCAAGGGCGGCGTCGCCGTTCGCGCGCGCCGCCCCCAGGGTGACGGCGGAAGCTGACAGCGACACCCCGAGAACGAGCGGCCCGGAGTCGACGTCACCCAAACCGCTCATTCCGGCGGGATACTCTCGGATGCCGATCAGCCCCGCCTCCCGCGTGACGAAGCGGCTGTGGAAGCTCGCCCAATCGGTCGCCGCCGTTGGGGTGAGCTCGGGCAAGAACGTGTGAATGATCGCGAGGGATGAACCCCGCGGACCCTCGCGCACCGTGCCGTCGGCATCGATCCGGTGGGGCAGCAGTCCACTTGTCGGGTCGCGGAGGCGATCCACCTTGTC
>NZ_JBKEAY010000196.1:0-2604 GCF_047972865.1 Microbacterium sp. | reverse complement strand
CCGCCTTTGAGTGAGGTGCCCAGGTCACCGGTCAGTGCGGCGCCGTACCACTCGAACAGCCGTACCAGGAACGGGCGGTCCAGGCCCAGTTGCGACTCGACGCGAGCGATCTCCTCGGGCGAGGCAGCCGCATCGCCGAGGACGGCCGCTGCGGCGGAGCCGGGGATCAGGTAGGTCAACGAGAACACCAGCAACGACACAATGGCCAGTTGCGGGATGGCGAGCGCAAGCCGGTAGCCGATGAGCTTCAGCATGGCGCCTCGCCCGGCGCCGGGAGCGCGGTTGCGCGCATGGCCGGGGCCATGGCCGGGAATGTGGTCGGTGTCATGCGACGCCTCCTCGCGCCGGTGATCGATCGGACGCGTCCGAGTGGGACGCTGGTGTGTGCCACGGTACTGAGCGACTGGCCGCCTGCCCAGCCTCGCGAACGCAACCTAACGATGCAGATCGTGGGCCGCGGGGTTCACGCGACCGTACGTCTGGACGACTGCATGCCGCACGCCAGGTCGCGTGCGACCTGGCGTGCGGCATGCAGGAACGGGTCAGCCGGAGATCGGATAGATGTCGCGGTAGTTCACGAGGTTCACCTCGTACACCTCGCTGGGCGCGGCGACGCCCCCGACAGTAGCAGCGTTCCAGGCGATGGACTGGCCGATCACGGCGTAGCCGCAGCCAAGCGCCTCATCATCGATGATGATCTTCATCGCGTCTCGCCACAGCTGGTCCGCCTGCTCACCATCAGCGGCGATCGCGGCCTGGGCCGCCGCCTTCAACTCAGAACTCTCCGCACCGGCCGGGTTGGCGCGAGCTGTCTCGGAGAACCAACTCGCGTACCAGTCGTAGGGGGTGAGCTGCGGGGCCTGGCCGATGCCGAGAGCGTACTGCCCGCTGTTCCAGGTGGAGACATACTCCGGAATCGGCAGGTCTTGCACCGTCACGGTGACCCCGTCGAGCTGGTTCAGCTGGTCGGCAACGTACTCGACCTGACGTTTCAGGAACGGTGCCGCCGGCATCGTCACGTCGACCCTCTTTCCGTCCAGAAGCTGGTTGGCCGTGTCGAGATCCTGCGAGTAGCCGACGATGTCGGGGTTGTAGCCGAGTTCTCCTTCGACGAAATGCTGACCCGGGACCGAGGTCACCCCGTCGTTCAGCGCGATGAGCCCCTCGTCATCCAGCGCATAGCACATCGCCTGTCGCACTGCAGGGTCGGCGAACGCGCCGCCCTCACCACGATCGAAGAACGTGACGTTGTTGCGCAACGCCTCGTACTCGAACGTGTCGAGGTTGCCAGCGGATTCGATGGTGGAGAGTTGCTCGTCAACCGTGTCAGTGAGGTCTATCTCGCCGCCGACGAGCGCCGCGGTCGCGGCGGTGTCATCGGCGATCGCGTAGAGCTCGATGTCTGCATAGTGCGGGGTCTGTCCCCAGTACCCGTCGTACAGAGAGAAGGACCACTTCGTGGCATCCACCGACGACGCCGCATCGTAGGCCCACGGGCCGGTCCCGACCGGGCTGGTGACGACCGACCCGTCGGCGAGCGTCGACGGTGCCGCGATGAAGACGTTGCGCTGCGTGAGCATGGTGAGGAACGTCGGCGCCGGGAACTTGAGGTTGATCACCGCGGTGTGCTGGTCGGTGGTGTCGACCGACGCCACCGCCTGCAGCGGCCCCGCGAACTGGCCCGGGTTGTCACGCACGTACTCTAGGTTCGCCTTCACTGCTTCGGAGTCGAACGGGGTGCCGTCGTGGAAGGTGACGTCATCGCGCAGGGCGAGCGTGATCGACGTCGGAGTCTGTTCCCACTCGATCGCCAGGTTCGGCAGGATCTCGTAGTCGGGGCCCAGGGTCAGCAACGTCTCGTAGGGCACGCGCATGTAGCCCGCATCGGTGCCCGAGCCCGGCGCCCAGCTCGCGGGCGCGTTGCCCCAGTTGACGCGCAGTGTGCCGGTGGGCTCTGCGGGCGGACCGGCATCCGTGCCGGTCGTGGGTGCGGGTTCGCCGCCGCCTGAGCAGCCGACCAGCAGCAGACCTGCGGCGGCGACGACGGCGAGCAATCGCGCGGTACGGGTGGATGACATGGTCTCGGTGCCTCCTTGCAACGGCCGGATGCTGCGGGCTCCGCGGCATCCGGTGGGAACTCTTGCGGGTATCTGCACGCTATGCCGCCCCGCGCGTGCGGGGCAGGGTCACGGACGCAACCTAACGTTGCACGGTGGGTCGGGCGGTGGTCGTCACGTCCTCGCCGACCGCATGACGACCGGCGCAGCTGTGCCCGCCCGATGCGAGCGGGCACAGCGCGGCGCGCCTGTCAGCCGGCAGGCACCAGGGCGCGGTAGTCGACCAGGTTCACCTCGTAGGGGAACGGTGCCGGCTGCACGCCGGCGACCCGCTCGGTGCTCCACGCCAGGGTCTGCTCGTAGATGCCGAAGGCGCAGGCATTCGCCTCATCGTCGATGATCACCCGCATGACCTCTTGCCACAGTGCGTCGGCCTCGTCGCCGCTGCCGGCGGCGATCGCGGCTTGGGCGGCGGCCTTCAGCTCGGGGCTCTCGTACCCCGAAGGGTTGAGGAAACCCCGCTCGGCGAACCAGGTCGCGTACCAGT
>NZ_JBKEAY010000184.1:0-3197 GCF_047972865.1 Microbacterium sp. | reverse complement strand
CGACACCGCCAGCGTTGCGGGCCTGACTGACACGACCGCTCACGCGGCCAGTGGCGCTGCTGATGGATCACTCCGCCGCTTTGACCAGGGCTGACGCCTCGCTTCGCTCGTTGTCCTGCCGCCCCCTCCGCTTCGCTGCGGGGTTGGCCTCAAAGCGACTCCAGCCCTCGGCTGCAGCGGCACGAACGGCCACACGCGCGACCGACCCACGAAAGGCGCGCGGGCGCCGAATATTCGGTCGTCCCTGGTCAGGCGGCGTTTTCGTATTCGTGTATCAGTCCGTCGCATCGGCTGGTTCGCAGCACGATGGGAGTCCCAGGAGTCGGAGGCGACACTTCGGGTGACTCGGTGACCGGTGTCGGTGGTCGTTGGCCGAGTGATTGGTGCGGCCGGTGCTGATTGTGGTGGGCGATGTAGTCGCGAACGAGTCGTTCGAGTTGCTGTTGGTTCCAGATGATGGTGCGGTCGAGGAGTTCGCGGCGGATCGAGCCGATCCATCGCTCAGCGATTGTGTTCGCGACCGGGACCCGGACGGGTGTGCGGAGGATCTTGAATCCTTCGGTCCGGAACACCTCATCGAATCCGTCGACGAATTGGCTCCCTCGGTCGCGAACGAGAGCCTTGGCGTCCTCGAGTGTCTCGCAGTGGCCGGTGAACAGGTTCCGCGCCGCTTGGGTGGTCCAGGCGCCAGTCGGGTTGGCGGTGACGCCGGCGAAGATGACCTCGCGGCTGCGGACGTGGATGAAGAACAGGACGTAGTAGCGGCGCAGGAATGCGGTGTCGACGGTGAAGAAGTCGCAGGCGACGGCGGCTTGGGAGCGCAGGAACTCGGTCCAGGTCACATCGGAGCGGTTCGGGGACGGGTCGATGCCGTTGACGGTGAGGATCTGCCACACGGTCGAGTGTGCGATCTTGTGGCCAAGCCGGGCGAGTTCGCCCTGGATCCGGCGGTGTCCCCACGTGGGGTTCTCGGTGGCGAGGCGCACGATCAGCTGCTTCAGCCCAGCATTGATCGGTGGTCGACCGGCGCGGCGAGTTGGTGGCTGGGTCCAGTGGCGGGTGATCCGTTTGCGGTGCCAGCGCAGCAGGGTCTCGGGCGTAACGATCCAACCTGTCCGTAGCGCCTTGGGTAGCGCTGCGGCGATCGCGCCGAGCAGGCTCCGGTCGTCCTCGTTGAGCGAGGGTCGGCCGACCTGGCGGCGCAATACAGCGTTCTCGTGGCGCAAGACGATGATCTGCAGGTCCTTCCAGCGTCCGGAACGCACGGCGAGACCCGCGAGCTGGGCGAGGAAGCGGTAGAGAAGACGAGACATCAGGGTCCAGGATGGCGAGCAAACGTGCTGATCAGCGCACACGCGCGAGTATTCGAGCGGCACAGGTATCGTTCACCGGCTCAACCGAGGTCGGCCGAGTGCTGCTGGTGCGAGCCGGGCGGTATGGCTGAACGTGATGCACGTGGGGGCAGCCGTTCCGATCGTAGGGTCACTGCAACGGGCTCTCGCGGCGTCGCTGCACACGACACCCGGCATCAGCAACGACGGTTCGGCCCCGGAGTTGCCGAAGGCCCACCTGTAACGCGAGCGATGCGTGCGACCCTTCGCTCGATTCTGGTGTTCCTGCTGGCTGCAACATTCGAAATCGGTGGAGCCTGGCTGGTATGGCAGGGACTTCGGGAACACCGCGGCGCCCTGTGGCTCAGCGGCGGCGTTGCGGCCCTCGGCGCCTACGGGTTCGTCGCAACACTCCAGCAGGACCCGAGCTTCGGACGTGTCCTCGCCGCCTACGGGGGCGTGTTCGTTGTGGGCTCGTTGCTGTGGGGAACGATCGTGGACGGGTATCGCCCGGACCGCTATGACCTGATCGGCGCTGCGATCTGTCTCGTTGGCGTCGCCGTCATCATGTACGCCCCACGGACCGCCTGAACGTGTCGCGTCTGCCGCGCCGTCTCTGCGACCCGAGCCGGATGTTGTCGTAGCTCCTGGCCGGCCTTCCCCGCATCGCCTGGAACGGCGCGGACCAAAGACCGAACGACAGCGTCGACCCGGCCGATGGTGCATTTCGCCAGGTCAGGCCGCTGCAGGCACCGCAATCCAGTGACCCCGATGGCGTGGGTTAAGGGTTGCATTCCCCCCTCCGACACAGGAAGAAGATTTCCTAGATCGCCCGGGCCGGAAGGTCCGGGCGATGTACTTGTGTGCGGACCTTCAGGCTCGTCGTTCCCCCTCGGACCGTGCCTGCTGAGGCACGGTCGCGCGGCAGATCAGCGTCACCAGCGCATCGACTTCGGTCTGGGTGAGCGCTCGTGCGTCGAAGAGGGACGCGGTGAGCGCGGGCGACGGCATGGTTCGGATGAGGGTGGCCATGTCGATGTCGGGGCTGACCTCGCCCCGGCCGATCGCCCGACCGATCATCGCGTGCCAGTGCGGCTGGTGTCCGCGGTGCCAGCTCAGCATCGTCTCGTTCAAGGTCGGGTAGCGGCCTGAGATCATCGTTGCCATGAGCGCTCGCTCGATCGGGTCCGCAGCGAGGGACGCCAGTTGGGTGATCAGGGCGCGCACATCGCCCTCCCACGAGCCGGTGTCCGGCGCGTCGGCGCGATGGCGTTCGTGGAACTGCAGGGCGTCGTTCAGCAGTTCGGTCTGGGTGGGCCACCACCGGTAGACCGTGCCGCGGTTCACTCCGGACCGAGTGGGTGCCGAATACTCGGTCGTGGCTGGTCAGCTACCGGTGGCGTTCGGCGACCGAAGTGCCTCGTGCCCCGGCCGTCGCTGCTCGGCCCGATCGTTGGAAAGGCCGTCGCTGTCGATGTGGACACATCGTCCCCCGGGCCTGCCTGGTCGATCGGGGGGCGTGGAAACGGGGTGCTGTGTCGGCCACCAGGTTCGCCCGTGGGCGGAACTGCGAGCGAGGAGGACCCCGCAGGGGTTCGACGGAGCCGTTGGGCGCTCCGCGTCGAGCCGCTAGTGCTGGGGGCTGGTGGCCACGGCACCCATCCCGTGCGGGACGATGACCGCAGCGACCACCAAACCGTCTCGTATCAGATACCGGCCGCGGAACAGCGCGAGCTCCCTCGACACGGGTGTAGGGCGCCGCGTCAGGTGAGGATGCCGGCGACAGGTTCGGTGAGGATGGAATCGGGCCGCGCGTGCCCGACGTCTTGTCGCCGATTCTGGGGGCGGGCGCGCCGAAGCAGACCT
>NZ_JBKEAY010000169.1:0-2346 GCF_047972865.1 Microbacterium sp. | reverse complement strand
CTCAGCCGCGAACTCGCCCTGTTCGTGGCCGCCCAGCCCACCCGCGGTGTCGATGTCGGCTCCATCGAGTTCATCCACAAACGCATCGTCGCCACCCGCGACTCCGGCATTCCGGTGATCGTGGTCTCGACCGAACTCGACGAGGTCGCCGCCCTCGCCGACCGCATCATGGTGATGTACCGCGGCCGGATCGTGGGGATCGTCCCCGGAGACACCCCACGAGAGGTCCTCGGTCTCATGATGGCCGGCGCCGCGGAAGAGGCAGCAGCATGACCGCCGTCACCGAGCCCGACCTCGCCGAGGAGCCGCCCCCCGGTCGCTGGCACACCACGCTGCGCCAGATCACGCAGGGCAACGCCCTCATCTCGGTGCTGTCGGTTCTGCTGGCCTTGATCGTCGGCGGCGTCATGATCGCTTTCACCGACAAAGACGTGCAGTCCGTCGCGGGGTACTTCTTCGCCCGTCCCGGCGACACGATCGCCGCGAGCTGGGATGCCGTCAGCGGTGCGTACGCGGCGCTGTTCCAGGGTGCGGTGTACAACGTCGGCGCGAAGGACTTCCTCACCGGCATCCGTCCCCTCACCGAGACTCTGACGTTCGCGACGCCCCTGATCGCGGCGGGACTGGGCGTTGCGCTTGCCTTCCGCGTCGGCATGTTCAACATCGGTGGTCGCGGGCAGATGCTCATGGCCGCAGCCGGTGCCGGGTGGGTCGCGTTCTCGTTCGACCTGCCATGGGGTCTGCACATGCTCTTCGCCCTCGTCGTCGGTATCGGCGCCGGTGCGCTGTGGGGCGGCATCGCCGGGTTCCTCAAAGCCCGCACCGGCGCACACGAGGTGATCGTGACGATCATGCTCAACTACGTCGCCTATTACCTGATCTCGTGGATGCTGCGCACACCCGGATTACTGCAGGCCCCCGGATCCAGCAACCCGAAGACCCCGGCCATGCGTGAGACGGCGGTCTTCCCCGACTTGCTGGGGCCCGGCTACAATCTGCACTTCGGGTTCGTGCTGACGATCCTCGCGACGATCCTGGTGTGGTGGATCCTCAGCCGCTCCAACCTCGGCTTCCAGTTCCGCGCCGTCGGCGAAAACCCCAACGCAGCCCGCGTCGCCGGCATCCGGGTGCCGCGGATGTACCTGTACGCGATGCTGATCGCGGGGGGACTGGTGGGTCTGGCGGGCGTGGACCAGGTCCTCGGCACGACCACGACAGGGTTCACCGCGGGGGTGGATGCGGGGATCGGGTTCGACGCGATCACGGTGGCGCTGCTGGGACGCTCCACGCCGTGGGGCACGTTCGCCGCCGGCGTGCTGTTCGGAGCTTTCAAAGCGGGCGGGTATCGCATGCAGGCGGCCGAGCAGATCCCGATCGAGATCGTCACGGTCGTGCAGGCGCTCATCGTGCTGTTCATCGCCGCGCCGCCGCTGGTGCGCGCGATCTTCTTCCTCCCGTCCGACGAGCGCGACCGCCGGCGGCAGGCCAAGGCGCGACGCAAGGCGCTGAAGGCGCAGGTCGTCGCCGACGCGGCGGGCGCGCAGGCGGAGGTGAACCGATGAGCACGGCGCACACCACGACCACCGCTGAGACGGTCGTCATCCGCAGCTGGAAGGCGCCGGTCGCCCTTGCCGTGTTCACGGTGCTGTTCGCGCTGCTGGTGCTCGCCGTTCCTCGCGGAGCAGAGACCACTTTCCGGCTCGCGACCGGCACCGATGCTTTCGCGCTGCCAGATGTCGTCGCCCCCGTCGCCGGGACCGCGTGGGGCTGCATCGTCCTGATGGCGTTGCTGACGGCGGCATCGGCCTGGTTCGTCCGCTGGTACGCGCGATCACCGCTATGGATCGTGGTCATCTACTTGCTGGTCGCGATCGTGGGTTTTCTGACGTGGGCGGCGTCGGGTGGCACCGTGCCCGTCGTGGGACTGCTCGCCGGAGCACTGCTGGGTGCGATTCCGCTCATCTTCGGCGCGCTGGGCGGAGTGATCGGCGAGCGGGCCGGTGTCGTCAACATCGCGATCGAGAGCCAACTGCTGGCGGGGGCGTTCACCGCCGCCGTGATCGCAAGTGTCACGGGGCAGCCCCTGCTGGGGCTGGTCGGTGCCGCTGTCGCCGGAGTGCTGGTGGCCGCGGTGCTGGCCGTGTTCGCGATCACCTACTACGTCGACCAAGTCATCGTCGGTGTCGTGCTGAACGTGCTCGTGATGGGGCTGACCAGCTTCTTGTTCAGCCAGGTGCTCCAGCCCAACGCGGCGGCGCTGAACACCCCGCCCCGACTGCCCCGCATCCCGATTCCGCTGCTGAGCGACATCCCGGTCATCGGACCGGTGCTGTTCCGGCAGACGAT
>NZ_JBKEAY010000157.1:0-22123 GCF_047972865.1 Microbacterium sp. | reverse complement strand
CGCGGAGGCGGCACGCACGCGGCGCCCGGCGGCCGTGTACGGCTCGAGTGCGCCGCGCAGCGCCGCCGCGTTGCTGTCGGTCAGATCGATCTCGTAGGCGGTGCCGTCCAGCGAGAACAGCACCGTCTCGCCGGAGCCGACCTCCAACACGGTGCCATCAATGTCGTCAACCAACTGGTGAACGATTCTTCGGGTCATGCCCGAAATGATAGTAGTTCGGGGTCGCTTCGGCGACCGGGCTGCGTCACGGCAGAATTCCCGCCTGGCGGGCCCGGGCCACCGCTGCGTGCCGAGTCGAGGCATCCAGCTTGATCATCGCCGACTGCAGGTAGCTTTTCACCGTCGCTTCCTTCAACCTCAAGCGTGCCGCGACCTCGGCGTTCGTCGCACCGAGCGCCGCGCATGCGAGGACATCGAGTTCGCGCGGTGACAGCTTCACGTCGGCGGTCGGCGCGTCGCCGCCGCCGGACAGCCGGGCCAGTTGCTGCTCGACGCGCAGGAGCCGGTCGCGGATGCCGCTATCGAGTCCGTCGGACGAGACGGCACGCAACTCGGCATACATCTCGCGCAACGCTTCCCGGACGGCACCGCCCAGCGGGGTCGGTGTCGGCACCGTCGTCGCCAGGCGATGCTGCACCTCTTCGCGCACCCGCAACTCGATCGCGAGGTCGGATGCCACCGCCAGCGCGTTGCGTGCCGCCGCATCCCCGAGGGGCGTCTGCGACCAGGACCCCGCGTATAGCACGCCGCGGGAGCGCCCCGCCACCACGACCGGCACGGCCAGCAGGGTGGAAATCCCCTCGCCGAGCACGGCGCGATCGTAGTCATGCGTGATGGTGCGGGCGTTCTTGTAGTCCAGCGCCAGCCGCGGGCGTCGTTCAATGAGCGCGCGACCGCCCAGCCCTCGCGCGGCCTGCACGATGAGTCCGTTGATGTGCGGGGTGCGTGCGCCGGCCACCGACGACACTTCGATGGTGTCGTCGTGCTCGAACCCGCCGAACGCCACCGGGAATCCGGTTCGTGTCGCCATGGCGCCGACCGCACGTGAGAGCAGGTCAGCGTCTGATGCGAGGCCGGTGCTTGCCATCTCGCGATACCTACTTCCGGGGGTGACGACCGCGGCGCCCCCACTCGTAGCGTCGACCCTACCATCGGGCGTGCCTGTGCCGGCCGCTCGACCGATCACATGAGGCAAGGAGGCCACATGAGCGGTTCCCACACCGTTCCCGCACCCGGGATCGACTACGTGGAGGTCGAGGAATCCCCCCGGTTCCAAGAGCTCAAACGACGGCATCGGAGTTTCGTCTGGCCGATGACCGCCCTGTTCCTGATCTGGTACTTCGTCTACGTCCTGCTGTCGTCGTTCGCCCCCGGTCTCATGGCCGCGCGCGTGTCGGGTGATATCACGATCGGGCTCGTGCTCGGCCTCGGGCAGTTCGTGACGACGTTCGCGATCACGATGGGCTACGTCGCGTTCGCCAACCGCCGGCTCGACCCGATCTCCGCCGAGATCCGCGACGACCTCGAAGCTCAGGAGCACGCGGCATGAACACGATCCGGACAGCGGTCGACGCCGCCGCGGCGGAGAACGACCCGATCCTGAACATCTCGATCTTCGCGGCGTTCGTCGCGGTGACGCTGTTCATCGTCATCCGCGCCAGCCGCAACAACAAGACCGCCGCCGACTACTACGCCGCGGGGCGGTCCTTCACCGGTCCGCAGAACGGGTTCGCGATCGCCGGAGACTACCTGTCGGCGGCATCGTTCCTCGGTATCTGCGGCGCCATCGCCCTCAACGGGTACGACGGGTTCTTGTACTCGGTCGGCTTCCTCGTGGCCTGGCTGGTCGCGTTGTTGCTGGTCGCCGAACTGATGCGCAACACCGGAAAGTTCACGATGGCCGATGTGCTGTCGTTCCGGCTGCGGCAGGCCCCGGTGCGCATGGCCGCGGCCATCACGACGCTCGCGGTGTGCTTCTTCTACCTGCTCGCGCAGATGGCCGGCGCCGGCGGGCTGGTCTCGCTGCTGCTGGGCATCAACGACCAGATCGGCCAATCGGTCGTGGTGGCCGTCGTCGGTGTTCTCATGATCGTGTACGTGCTCATCGGCGGCATGAAGGGCACCACCTGGGTGCAGATCGTCAAGGCCGGTCTGCTGATCGCCGGGGCCGTCGCCATGGCGATCTGGGTGCTCGCGCTCAACGGCTTCAGCCTCAACACACTGCTGGAGTCGGCGGTCGCCGCCTCCACGACCGACCCGCAGGACGCGATCCTCGGTCCGGGGCTGAAGTACGGCAGCAACCCCTGGGACTTCATCTCGCTGGCCCTTGCCCTCGTGCTCGGCACGGCGGGCCTGCCGCACGTGCTGATGCGGTTCTACACCGTCCCGACGGCCAAGGAGGCACGGCGTTCGGTGGTGTGGGCGATCTGGCTCATCGGCATCTTCTACCTGCTGACCCTTGTGCTCGGCTACGGCGCCGGCGCGCTGGTCGGGCCGGAGGCGATCTCGGCGGCACCCGGCGGGGTCAACTCCGCGGCGCCGTTGCTGGCCTTCGCGCTCGGCGGTCCGCTCCTGCTCGGCTTCATCTCCGCCGTCGCCTTCGCCACGATCCTCGCGGTCGTCGCCGGCCTCACCATCACGGCGGCCGCATCGTTCGCGCACGACATCTACGCGAACGTGGTGAAAAAGGGCAACGTTCCGCCCGACGGCGAGGTGAAGGTGGCACGTCGCACCGTCATCATCATCGGCGTGCTCGCCGTCGCCGGGGGCATCGGCGTGCAGGGGCAGAACGTGGCGTTCCTGGTCGCCCTCGCGTTCGCGGTGGCAGCCTCGGCGAACCTGCCGACGATCCTCTACTCGCTGTTCTGGCGCGGGTTCTCCACGCGCGGAGCGGGGTGGAGCATGTACGGCGGTCTGGCCGCCGCGATCATCCTGATCGTGCTCTCGCCCGTGTTCTGGGGCACCGACACCAGCGTGTTTCGCGGTGTCGGCACCGCGATCTGGCCGATGAGCAACCCCGGGATCGTGTCGATCCCGGTGGGCTTCCTGCTGGGCTGGCTGGGCTCGGTCACCTCGAAGAGGCGAGAGGACCGGGTCAAGGCGGCCGAGATGGAGGTGCGCTCACTCACCGGCTACGGCGCCGAACGAGCGGTCGAGCACTGACGACGGGTGCGGCTCGGATTGATGGGCGTCCGAGCCGCACCCGTGGGGGAGCGGACCGCGGCCTACACGCCGTCCGTCCGCACGGGGGAATGAGGCGCCTCGAGGTCGAGCAGGAAACGCTTGACCTCGGGGCGTCCGCCGTACCCCCCGAGACTCCCGTCACTGCGCACGACGCGGTGTGCCGGCACGATGATCGAGATCGGGGTGCGAGCGCACGCCGAACCGGCGGCGCGATGCGCCCCGGGGGACCCGGCGAGGATCGCCACCTCGCCGTAGGATGCCGTCTCGCCGTAGTCGATGGTGCACACCGCCTGGAGCGCCCGACGCACGAAACCGCCGGTCGAGCGCCAGTCGATCGCGAGGTCGAAGTCGGTGCGCTGCGCCGCGAAGTACTCGTCGAGCTGTCGGGCGACCGGCGCGACGGCGTCCGGGTCGCTCTCGGGCGGGACGCCCAGCTGCGTGGCCCACCGCGCGAGAGCATCGCGTTGGTCGCCCACCTCCAGCGCGACCAGTCCTCGGTCGGAGACGACGATGAGGGCGTCGCCGACCGGCGTGGGGTGCGTCGACCAGAACGTGGGGGTCATGCCTCCATCCTCCCGGAGCCGGTTCGGCCGGGCGTCGCGGTCCGGTCGATCTGGGGACATGCCGGCCGCAGGTGACCCGGGGGAGGGGGAAATCCCGCGAAACCCTACGCGAGATCCCCGACACGACGCCTTCGGCGACCTAGTGTGGGTCGTGTGTGGCGACCAGATGGCGACGCCGAGCACGGCCGGGACGATGCCGCGCACGCGCGTCGGGCGACCCCGGGTGACCCCGCTGACGCCGACACCGAACTCGACACCGCCCCCGCGGGCGATCCGCAACAGGAACGCCTCCGTTTTCTCGCGGCCCACCTCGGCGGGCGTTCGACACTGCTGCACTACACGGATGCCGGTGACGCCGGCATCGACGTCACGACCGCCCACCCCGGCAGCCTGCCGCAGTTCATCACCGGCAGGTCCACACTGCTGTCGGGACTGTTCCGCGACGAGGTGGCGCTGCGCAGCGCGCGGATCGCCGCCGAGCGCATCGCCGCGAAAGACGTCGAGCTGCGCACCGCACGCGGGCTGCACGCCGTGCACCTCGCGGTCGGGATCGCGCACTGGACCGCGGACGACACGGCGTTCTCGGCCCCGGTGCTGCTGCGCCCCCTGACGATCCGGCGGCACCATACCGACTTCGATCTCACGCTGCGCGGGGCCTTCACGGTCAACCCCGAACTGCTCGTCGCCGTGCGCGAGCAGTTCGGCATCGAGCTCAACGGGGTCGAGTTGGCCGACCTGGCCTACGACGGCGGTCTGTTCAAGCCGCAACCGGTCATCGACCGGCTGCGTGAGCTGACCGCGCACATCAGCTCGTTCTCAGTCAAGCCCCGGCTCGCCGTGTCGACGTTCGCCGACGTGGGCACCCGGATCGCGCGTGATCTGGCAGACCTCGACCATCCGGTGCTGAACGCCCTCGCGGGCGACGGGGCCGATCGTGCGCGCCTGCACACAGCCGTCAGCACGACCGAGCCGACCGGAGCCGACGAACGGCAGCCAGGGTCGGATCGGTTGCTGCTGGATGCCGACGCCGAGCAGGAAGAGGTGCTGGCGCGGATCGCCGCCGGCCAGTCGATGACGGTGCGCACCCTGCCGGGCACCGGGGGGACGCAGACCGTCATCAACGCGGTCGGAGAGCTGGTGCGCGCGGGCAAGCGGGTGCTCGTCGTCAGCGCACGCCGTTCGACCCTCGAAGGGGTGCGACACCGTCTGGCCGGCGTCGGCCTGGGCGGACTGGCCGTCTCGCCGTCGCAGGCCAGCCGCGACCTGATCCGTGCCATCGCCCGCAACGAGAAGGCCCCGTCTCCGAAGGTGGGCGAGGTCGACGACGCACTGGTGCGGTTGCGCGCTGTCCTCCGCGACTACCGTGCCGCGCTCACCGAACCGCACGCGCACCTGCAAGTGTCCGCACTGGAGACCGTGCGCCACTTGGCGACCATCGCCCGGCGTACCCCGCAACCGACCGCGACGACGCGGTTCGACACGGAGACGCTGCGCAGGCTGGCGACGCGACGTGAGGAGGCCGCCGCCGCGCTGGCCGCGGCCGCCCGGCTGGGCGAGTTCCGGTTCGGCCCGGGCGACTCGCCCTGGTACGGCGTTGTGTTCAACACCGCCGACGCCGCCGAAGCGGCCCACTCGCTCGCGGGACGTCTGCACCGCAGCGCGGTGCCCGCTCTGTTGGAGCGCGGGTATGACATCGTCGCGCAGACCCGGACCCGCCCGTTCACCTCGGTGGCGGAACTGGGCGCGTACGTGCGTTTGCTGCAGTCCATCCGCGCCTCACTCGACAAGTTCAGCATCACCGTCTTTGAGCGCCCTCTGGCAGAACTGATCGATGCGCACGGGCCGCGCCGCGATGCGCCGACGATGTCGGGGGCGAACCGGCGTCGGTTGCGACGTCTGTCCAACGAGTACGTACGTCCGGGCATGCACGTCGCCGACATGCACGAGTCGTTGCTGCGCGTGCAGGAGCAGCGCTCGCACTGGCAGAGCTTGGTCGAACCGGGCGTGCTGCCCACGATCCCCGCCGGGCTCGACGAGGTCACCGCGGCGTGGCAGCGGGTGGACGGCGACCTCCGTCAGCTCGACGCGGCGCTGGGTCGCACCGAGCACCTGTCCGAACTCCCCGTCGAAGAGCTCGTGCGTACGCTCGCCGGCCTGGCCGCGCCATCGGACGTGTTCGACAATCTCGTCGAGCGGGCGGCGCTGCGCACGCAACTGAGCGAGCTCGGGCTGCAGCCGTTGCTGACCGAACTGTCGGTGCGGCACGTGTCGGAGGACCGGGCCGCCAGCGAATTCGACTTCGTGTGGTGGCAGTCGGTCCTCGAGGCGATGCTCCGCAGCGATCGGGCGCTGCTGGGTGCGAACACGTCGGTGGTCGACCGCCTGGAGCGTGACTTCCGGCTCGTCGACGAAGCGCACGCCGCCTCGTCGGGGCCGTTACTGGCCGCCGAACTGGCCAAGCGCTGGAAGATCGCCATCGTCGACGAGGCAGGCGAGGCGGTCGCGCTGAAAAAACTCCTGCGGCGCGCCCACGCGAGCGTCGCGGAGCTGACAGCGGCCGCGCCCGCACTGCTGCGCACCCTCGCACCGGTGTGGCTGACATCCCCGTATGACGTGGTCCAGATCCCCGATCGGGTCCGCTTCGACGTCGTGATTATTGCCGACGCCGGAGCGCTCAACGTCGCCGAGGCCGCGCCGGCGTTGCGTCGCGCAGAGCAAGTGGTGCTGTTCGGCGACCCGGTGACGCAGCGGCCGACCCCGTTCCGGGTCGCCTCCGGGTACCCCGGCGACGAGACCGCGGATGCCGTCGTTGACGAGGTGAGCGTGTTTGCGCGGCTGGCCGAGATCGTGCCGGTGGAGACACTCACCCGCAGTTATCGGGCGGGCGGTGAGGATCTGGCCGAACTCGTCAACGGTGCGTTCTACGGCGGGGAGATCGTGTCGTTGCCGTGGGCGGGCTCGTATCTTGGCCGCGGCAGCCTCAGCGTCGACTACGTCGAGGGAGGGACCGGTGCGCCCGATCCGATCACCGGCGCGGTCGAGAGCCCCGATGCCGAGGTCACCCGGGTGGTGACCCTCGTCGTCGAGCACGCGGTCAACCGCCCCGCCGAGTCGCTCATGGTGGTCACGGCGTCCCGCCGCCACGCCGAGCGGGTGCGCGCGGCCGTCGATGCCGCTTTCGCGGGCCGCAGCGACGTGGCCGAGTTCATCGGCCGCGACACCGCGGAGCCGTTCGCCGTCCTCGGCCTGGAGGAGTCGGTCGCCGAGAGCCGCGACCGGGTCGTGTTCTCGCTCGGCTTCGGCCTGACCAAGCACGGACGCGTGCTCACCGACTTCGGCGACCTGTCCACCCCGGACGGGGAGCGTCTGCTCACCGTCGGGATGACCCGCGCTCGCCGTTCCATGGTGATCGTGTCCTCGATCCGCCCGTCGGCGTTCGACGAGGGGCGGCTGGACTTTGGGGCATCCACCCTCATGCGCATCCTCAGCGGGATCGCCGCGCGCGCACGCGATGCGCGGTTGGAAGACCTCGCCGACCCGCTCACCCTGACGCTGGCTCAGCACTTGCGCGGGCTCGGGGTCTCGGTGGATGTCGCCTATCGCGGCGGCCTGCCGCTGGTGGCCCAGCACCGCGGCACCGCGGTGGTCGTGGAAAGCGACCCCGAGGCGGCGGGGGAGTCGCTGCGGGAGTCGCTGCGGCTGCGGCCGCAGATCCTGCGCCGGCTCGGCTGGCACTATGTGCGTGTGCACGCCTTCGACCTGTACAGCGATCCGGCGGCCGTCGCCGTCCGCGTCGCCGCCATCCTCGGGGTGGGCCCGCAGACGCCGTCGGCGGGAACAGCGACCCAGCCGATCAATGTCATCGAGTGATCGGCAGCGTGTCGAGCGGGTCGCCGGCGCCCGCCGGGCGCGCCTGACCGCGGCGCCCGGCACGACCGCCGAACCCACCGGAAGCGACGACGAAACGCCGGATGCCCCCGCCGAGTCGGCGAGGGCATCCGGGGCGAATGACGAGCGGATGCGTCGCGACGTTCCGCCACACTACTGAGTTCAGACCGGGCGCTTCTCCAGCAGGTCGCGGATCTGCACCAGCAATTCCTGCTCCGTGGGAGCGGCTTCCTCCTCTTCGACGCCGGCCTTCGCGGCGCGACGCTCGTTGAACTTGTTCATCGGCATGACGAACACGAGGTACACGATGAGGGCCACGGCGAGGAAGTTGATGACGGCCGCCACGACCGCGCCCCACTCGAACACCGTGTCGTTGATGGTCGTGGTGACCTTCGCCAGCGACTCCGCGTTGAACAGCATCGCGATGAGCGGGTTGATGAGTCCATCCACGATCGCGGTCACGATGGCGGCGAAGGCGGCGCCGATGACGACCGCGACGGCAAGGTCGATGACGTTGCCACGCATGATGAACTCTTTGAATCCTTTGATCACAATGATCTCCCCAGAATGATGATGGTCCGCGTCAACGGGTCAGGAGCCCGTCGGCGCGGGTGAGGTCGGGACCTCGGTCTTCGATGATGCCGGAGACGACGCCGAATCACCAGCCGACGTGCCGGAGCCGGGCGCGGCGCCGCGCGAATCGGTGCGGTAGAACCCCGAGCCGCTGAAAGTGACGCCGATCGAGCCGTATTGTTTGCGGAGCCGTCCGCGGCACGTGGGGCACTCGGTGAGAGAAGGGTCGGAGAAGGACTGGACGGCATCGAACGCGTGGGCGCACTCGGTGCACGAATAGGCGTAGGTGGGCATGGATCCTCGCGGTCAGTACGTCGAAGCGAGTTCGACGATTCGGGTGGGGGTGACGACGCCCGTCACGGGTTGATCGTGCAGGTCGTGCGGGAGCTCGTCGACAAGTTCTGTGTCGAAGACCACAGCGTAGACCGGCGGGCGGGTCTGCATCGAACCGAGCGTCTTGTCGTAGTAGCCGCGTCCCCACCCCAACCGCATACCGGAGCGGTCGACGGCGGCGGCGGGGATGATGAGCAGGTCGACCTTGTCGACCGCCAGCGGACTGAGCCGTTCTCCGGTCTGCTCCTCGATACCGAGCAGCCCCTCGACCACATCGTTCTCGTTGTCACCAGCGACCCAGTCGAGGAGTCCATCGGTGCGACTGATGGGGAGGAGCACGCGCAGTCCGCGAGCGAGTGCGTCGTGCAGGAAGGGACGGGTGCTCGGTTCCGTCGGCGTGGATCGGTAGCACGACATCGACCGGGCGCCGAGACGTGCCACGAGCGCGTCGAGGTTGCGCTGCACACCGGCGGCGGCTTCATGACGGGCCGGCTCGGACCGTTGCTGCCGGCGTTCGCGAATATCGGCTCGCAACGCGCGCTTTGTATCGTCGATCGGGCCGGCCATGCCTCTGATTGTAGGCGTCGTGCTCGATAGAGTAAGGGGATGGGTCACAACCACATCAAGGCTGTCATTCCCGCGGCGGGGCTAGGGACACGGTTTCTACCGGCGACCAAGGCCATGCCCAAGGAGATGCTGCCGGTCGTCGACAAGCCCGCGATCCAATACGTCGCCGAGGAAGCCTCGGCGGCGGGCATCAACGACATCCTGATCATCCTGGGCCGCAACAAGACGAACATCTCCAATCACTTCGACTCGGTTCCCGAACTGGAGTCGAACTTGTCCGACAGGGGGGATCTGGAGCGGTTGCGTCGAGTCCAGGCGGCGTCGGATCTGGCCGACATCCACTTCGTGCGCCAGGGCGAGCCCCGCGGACTGGGGCATGCCGTGCTGCGCGCCCGCGGGCACGTGGGTGACGCGACGTTCGCCGTGTTGCTGGGTGACGACCTGATCGACGAGCGTGATCCGCTGCTGACGACGATGCTGGCTGAGAACGAGCGCACCGGGCTGACGGTGGTCGCGTTGATGGAAGTCGACCCCGACCACATCCACATGTACGGCGCCGCGGCCGTCGAGCCCACCGACAACCCGGAGGTCGTCAAGGTGACCGGGCTGGTCGAGAAGCCGTCGAAGGAGGATGCTCCGTCGAATTACGCAGTGATTGGGCGCTACGTTCTGACGCCGGATGTCTTCGGCATCCTGGAGCACACTGAGCCGGGCCGGGGCGGTGAGATCCAGCTCACCGACGCCCTGCAGGAACTGGCGACGACGGCCGGCGTGCACGGCGTGATCTTCCGCGGTCGTCGCTATGACACGGGTGACCGGGTGGACTACATCAAGGCGATCGTGCAGTTGGCCGTCGACCGCGACGACATCGGGCCCGAGTTGCGCCCGTGGCTGCAGGAATTCGCCGCGACGCTGTAGCGAGGGCGGAGAAAGCCATGGACCCGAACCTTCCACGCAGTCATGGGCCGGTCACGCTCCGGATCGTGCGTCAGCGCGACGCGCGTATGTTGCAGGCCGAACTGGTTGCCAACCGGGCGTGGCTGCAACCGTGGGAGGCGACGAGCCCGGACGGGCCGGTGACGTTCGACATGCGCTCGGGGGTGCGTCGGCTGCTGCAGCAGTATCGCGACGGCAGCGGTGTTCCCTTCGTGATGGAGTACAACGGCGAGATCGCCGGGCAGCTCAACGTCTGGGGAGTCGCGCGAGGTTCGCTGGCGTCGGCGACCATCGGGTACTGGGTGAGCGAACGGTTCGCGGGGCGGCAGATCACGCCCACGAGCGTCGCGCTGGCCACCGACCTGTGCTTCGGGGAGTTGCGGCTGCACCGGATGGAGGTGTGCATCCGGCCCGAGAACCGCGCGAGCCTGCGTGTCGTCGAGAAGCTGGGATTCCGGTATGAAGGGCTGCGGCGTCGGTATATCCACATCGACGGCGAATGGCGTGATCACTACACATTCGCGCTCGTACGAGAGGACGTGCCCGAGGGTGTGTTGCGTCGCTGGGTGGAGGGTCGGGCCACGCCCGCCGTGGCGGCTATTCCACCCGCGGACCGGTTGCCCATCTGATCGCGAACCCTTTGGTTCAACTCGAACCTTAGACACGCGGTGTGGCGTCGCGGGCACGGGTGACGCGCGCCGTACGGTTGTCGACATGGACGGACAGGTGCTCGGTGGCGGCGTCATCGTGCTCGTTGCGGTGCTGCTGTGGCTGGTGTACCTGTTGCCCTCGTGGCACGGGAGGCTCCAGTTTCAGGCCGCCGAGCGTAACGCGGTGCGACTGAATCAAACGTTGCGTGTGCTGGCCGAGACCACCGAAGTGCCCGATGAGGTGCGCGTGGAATTGAACGCCCGCGCGGTGCACGAACAGCGCCGCGTGATGCGCCGCATCCGCTCCGAACAGGAGGCGGCGCAGGCGCAGTCCTCCCGAGCGGCGGTCGAGACCGCACGCGCGCAGGCGCGCGCCGACGCCGCGCGGGCGCAGGTGGAGTTCGCGCGCGCGCGTGAGCAGGCGCGTGCCGAGGAGAGGGCGGCGCGTGCCGTGCCGTCGCTGCGAAAGGCCCGAGTGCGTCGGTGTGCGCGGCTGGTGGCCACGGTGCTCGCGCTCAGCGGCATCGTGCTGGCCGGGTCGGGTGCCGTCGTGCTGGCGGTGTCGGGCGCGCAAGCGCTTCTGTGGGTCGGGGTCGCCGTGACGGCGCTGAGCGCCGGAGCCCTGGTGCGGATGGGTTCGATATCGTGGCGCGCCGAGGCGGGGACGGTTCCCGTGGTCGAACGGAGCGTGCCGGCATCCATCCAAGACGTCGACCTGTCCGATGCCCGAGCGTGGACGCCGCGACAGTTGCCGCCGCCGTTGGTGTCGTCGAGCGGTTCGCGCGCTGCCGCGGCGTTGGATCAGGCGGCGGAGCGGGAAGCTGTGCGTCGCGCGGCGCAGGAGGGCGTGCTCCGGGCGCGAGCAGCCCGCACGGCGCCGACCCCGATCGAGCGGGCCCGCCGGGCCCACGGCGGGGCCCCCGCCGCCCACGACGACGCCGCGATCGAGGCCCACGTGCGGAGCCTGCTCGAGCGTCGCGCCGCCGGGATGTAGCCCGGTCCCGGCCATCCCTGCGGTTCCTGCGGTCTCTGCGGTTCCTGCCGAAATTGCGCGTACTGCGCCCCGCGCCCGGCATCCGCCGCAGTTTGCGCAGTCTCGGCTGGGGTGCGGCAAGGGATGGGGCCGGTGCGTGATAGCCTTGTGCAGGTTCACGGGCCTGTGGCGCAGTTGGTAGCGCGCTTCGTTCGCAATGAAGAGGTCAGGGGTTCGAATCCCCTCAGGTCCACCCGACGCATCAAGTTCAAACCCTCGTCCGCGAAAGAGCGGGCGGGGGTTTGAATGTTTCCGGATGCGACGAGCTGACGTTCGCGAGCGACGCTCTGCGTGGTGGGGTCGAGGACCATCGCGAACGTGCCGGCCGGTGCGGAGTCGATCTCGTCCTCGTCGGTGATGTAGATCCGCTCGAAGAACGCCTGGTTGAACAGGCGGCGCACGGAGACGGGCGCCTGCTGGTACACGGTGTAGCAGTCACTCGCGAGGTCCAGGCAGTCCGCCAGCTCGGCTTGCGCTTCGGCGTAGTTCGCCTGTGCCGCGTCGAGCCGGTTGGTGATCTGCCTCAGCGCGGTCGAGATGCGGTCCTGCTCGTCCTTGAGCTGGTCGAGCGGCACCGCGCCCGCGTAGTGCGCCTGCAGCAGCTTGTCGCGCTGGTTCAGCAGGTCGTGCTTCTCCCGCGTGAGCCCTTCCACCTCCAGCTTCGCGTGCGCGTTGAGGATCGCGAACTCCTCAGCGATCGCGCCCTCCAGCGCTGCACGGGTCGTCTCGTCGAGCTGCACCTTCGAGTAGTGCTGCACGACCAGCTCTTCGACCTGGTAGACGTGCATCGCCTTGCGGGTGCAGTCGGTCCGCTTGCGGTGACGCCCGACGCACATGAAGTAGGGATAGATCGTGCCCTTGCTGTTCTTGGCGTGGGTGATGACGAGCCGAGACCCGCAGTTCGAGCAGTACACGGACCCCTTGAGGTAGTGGTCGTGAACCTGGGTCTTGTCCCCGGCGAGGTTGTTCGAGCGCAGGACCGCCTGCACCTGGGTCCAAACGTCCATGCTCACGAGCGGTTCGTGTTGCCCGTCGTAGGCGACGCCGTCGTAAATGATCGTGCCCTTGTAGTACGGGTTCTGGAGCATCCGGTGAAGTGTCGAGACGAACAGCGGCTTAGCGGGGCGCTTCGGGCTCGGCGCGGAGGTGAGGCCGCGCAGCGTCAGCTCCTCCAGCAGCGTCGACAACGTCCACTCGCCAGTGGCGTATGCCTCGAACGCCCACTTCACCAGCGGCGCGCGGTTCTCATCGAGTTCGACGGTGCGCAGTTCGTAGCCCTGCTCGGTGCGGACCTGGATGTTGCGGTAGCCCAGGGGCGCCCGGCCCACGGTGCCGCCGGTCGTCGCCTTGGTGCGCATCCCCTTGGTGACTTCCATCGCGAGGTTGAGGGAGTAGAACTCCGCGATCGAGGCCATGATGCCGTGGGTGAGCATGCCGGCGGGCGTCTCGTCGATGTTCTCGGCGACGGAGACGAGCTTCACCCCGGCGGCGCGCAGCTCGGCATGGATGAGCGCGTCGTCGAGGCGGTTGCGGGCGATCCGGTCGAGCTTCGGGATGATGCAGTAGGTGATGTTGTGCTCACGGATGAACTCCATCATCTCGTTGAGCGACTTGCGCTTCTCTCGCGTCTTGCCAGATTCGCCGGGGTCGATGAACTCCGCGACGACGACGGCCGGCAGGGCGTGAGCCTTGCGGCCGACGGCCTTGCGCTGGTCGGGGATGGAGTAGCCCTCGTCTCGACCTCCACGGTGCGCCTGCGCTTTCGTGGAGACGCGCAGGTACGACACGGCCAGGTCCAGGTCGATGACCTCGCTCGGGTGAACCAGCAGTTGCATGATCGTTCCTCTCTTATCGGATACGGCGTGGGCCACGCGGTTCCCGAAAGAGAGATCCCCAACGAATCGGGGCCGATGCCCCGAGGTCAGACCGGGGCAAGCAACAAGTGAGTTGGCGGCGCACGCCGAGCGGCTGCGTGCCTCGCTAG
The DNA here is from genome assembly GCF_047972865.1 of Microbacterium sp. GTDB lineage: Bacteria > Actinomycetota > Actinomycetes > Actinomycetales > Microbacteriaceae > Microbacterium. Next base: position 8,413 of record NZ_JBKEAY010000157.1, on the reverse strand, counting down.
TCTACCGGCTTGCCCGTCTCGGGACCGGTAGCGGTGTGGAGCATCGGGTAGTCCTTGCGCGCCGGGTTCGCCTCGTCCCGGCTCTCGAACCGGCGCGCGAGGATGACGCCGACGAACGCCTGTGCGAGGCCGCGCACGTCCGGGCGCGCCTTGTCGACGGTACGCACGCCGAGTCGTCGACCACCGGTGGCAGCCGACGGGCGCTGCGAGCCGGATGACGCGCTCACGAGTGCTCCTCCCCGGCGCGCAGGAATGCCGCCTCGGCCTCTGCGCGACGCGTGACATCTTCGATGACGAACGCAACGAAGTCCTCGTCGCGGTCCGTGATCGGCTGTTCGGTCGTCTCCGATGCCGGTTCCTCGCCCGGCCAGCTCGTGAGCCGGGTCGGCCGGTCGCGGTCCAGGCGGGTGCCGGAGATCGACACCCATTCCCGCAGGCGTTGCTGCGCCGCGTGGAAGTCGGTGAGGAACGCCAGCGGCCCTGCCGCGTCCTGCTGGGGGTCGTAGCATCCCAGCCACCGCAGGTGCAGCGCGGACAGCTCCCACACCAGCTCGGGGTGCCGGTGCCAGAAGGGCGGGATCACCGCGGCCGGGAGGCCGAACTCGAGCCGCAGCCAGTTGACCCATTCGTTCAGCGTCAACCACTCGTGCTCTGCGTCGGACGAGCTGAGCGTGCGCCAGTTGACCGGGCGCGGCGGCGCCGGGATGTCGTCGAACCCGAAGGGATCTCCGCCCTCCGTGTCGTCTTCGGAGTCCGCGTCGTCGCCGGCTGCCGCGGTCACTTCGTCCGGCTCATCGCCGTCCACTGGCGCGAGGGCGTCTTCGGCCTCGTCGCTGTTGTGGGTCTCGTCGGTCATCGTGTCGTCCTTCTGATGAACACCGCCTCGCGGCGGTGACGCGTCCTGGGTGCAAGGGTGCTGGCGGCGGCCGGTGCGCGGTCCCGCAGTGCGCGGGGGTCGAGCGGGCCGGGCGTTGGTCGGCCGCCGCCAGCGGTCAGCGGGCCGCCGCCTCGACGGTCGCGCCCTCGGTGTGCGCCACCGGCTCCGGGGAGCCGAGCTGCTGCTGCCGCGTGGCCTCGTTGACGCGGGCCGCGGAAGGCTCCTCCTGCTCGACGCCCTCACGCTCGGCCGCTTCACGGTCGGCGCCGTCGCGTTCGGCTGCCGGCCGCCGCTCGACGGTGTAGGTGGTCGTGTTCGGGTCGTGACCGATGCGGCGGGCCAGGAACTGCTCGTCGGTGCGCGAGACGCCGTCGACGTCCCGGGTGTATTCGCGGACCTGTCCCTGGGCGACGAACTCGTCTCCCTTCGAGAAGCGCTCGTAGGACAGCTCCGCCGCGTCTCCGAACTGGATCAGGTCGTGGTAGCTGTTCGCGAGGCGCTTGAAGCTGCCGTTCTCGGTGCGCTCGAAGTGCTTGATCCCGACGCGGGCGTAGAAGCGGGCCTGCCCGTCCTGCGTGTAGCTCAGGCGAGGATCGTCGGAGATGAACCCCGTGATCGCCTGCGATGTCTTGATAGCCACGGCTACCTCCTTCAACGGTGATGTCGAGGTCGGCTACCGGCCGCCTCCACGCCACAGGTGCGTGGCCGGACCCCCGCTGCTCACGCGCCCTCGCGCAGCAGCGCCTCGATCTCACGTCGGCCCGCAGCAAGCTCTGCCGCGTCGGCCCGCTTCGTCCAGGGCCGCAGATCGGTGACGATCGGCCGGGCCGTGCGCAACAGCACCACGCCGAGCCCGAACGGCATCGTCCGCAGCACGTCCGGTGGCAGGACCGGCACCCGGCGCACGGACCGCTGCGAGGACCGAGACCCGTAGTCCCCGATCGTCACCGAGTCGGTGATCTCGTCCCGCTCTCCGACGAGCGCGGAGAGGTCTTGCAGGTCGCGGCTATTGGACGCCCCGCCGAGGATGATCTTCACGATCGACGCGTCCCAGATCGCCGCCGCCGCGTTCTCGCCCCACTTCTCTCTAGCCTGCGCGAGCGACTGCAGCACCGGGAGCGTCGTGATCCCCGTGCCTCCGCCTTCGGCCATCAGCGTGGGCAGGCTCGGCAGCGGCGAAAGGTTGCCGATCTCGTCCAGTGCCAGCAGCAGCGGAGGGTCCAGCCGTGCCCCCGGCGAGCGGGCGGCGAGCTTGCGCGCGACCTCGACCAGATCCTCGATGAACGCGGCGACCAGCGACGCCGACGCTCCAGCCCCGGCGCCCGTCGCAAGCAGGAACAACGTGCCGTGCTCGTTCAGGAACCGCTCGGGGTCGAACTCCTCCCCGGGCCGCGGCGAGACCGCGTCCAGCACCCGCGGGTCGGCCAGCGCCGAGAACGCCAGAGCGACGCCCTGCCAGATGCTGTCGCGGGTGCGCGGGTCGGATTGCAGCATCGACTCCAGCGACTCCGCCCACCCCTCGGCAGCGCCCGGGTTCGACTGCAGAATGCGCACCGCATCACCCGCGGCCGTGGGGCTCAGCGCCCAGCTGTACAGGGCGCTCGCGTCTCGATGGTCCAGGGCCGCCGCGTGCAGCAGCCCCTGGATCGCCGCGGTGGTCTTGCCCTGCCAGAAATCCCCGCCGGATACCGAGCCGAAGTTCGTCGCACTCGACAGGCCGTTCGCGCGGATCATCGCCGTCAGCGGATCTTGACAACCCCTCACCGGCGACCAGCGCAGGCCCGCCGACAGGCCAGGGGCGATGCGCTGCGGGTCGAAGACCGCGACCGGCCCGTGCTTCCGCCGTGCGCGCATCGTCGCAGTCAGATTGTCGGGGCGGGTCGAGGTCGTCACCACGGCACCGGGTGCGTCGAGCACAGCGTTGATGACGATGTGCAGGCCCTTGCCCGAGCGCGGCGGTCCGATCAGCAGGATCGAGTCCTCCACGGTCGCCCACACCTGTCGCCCCCGTGAGGTTCCGAGCAGGTAGCCGATGTCGGGGACCTCGGGCTTCTCCAGTGAGGGACGGAAGGTGCCCGCCCGTCGAAGCAGTGCGCGCGGGGAGGCGACCGCGGCGATCTCCGGACCCGTCGCGGCTCCATCCAGTCGCCGCGGGTCCGTCCGGCCCTTGCCGCGCCGGACCAGCCGCCACAGCGCCACGGTCGCCGCGGCGACCGTGGCCAGCAGCACGAGCACGATGGCCCAATAGACGACGGGATTCAGGCCCGGCGCGCCGAGCGCTGTGCCGGGGTCGAGCGGCGCGGCGAGCACCCGTATCCCGGCCGTCAGATCAGCATCGGGCTGCGCGTGTCCGGTCAGGAACGCTGCGACACTGCCTGCGATCCGAAGCAGCACGCCGAAGATCGCAACGGCGACCAGGCCGCCGAGGGCGAGGTTGACGAACGCGTCGTTGCCGGCGCGTGGTGAGGTAGGTGAGGACATGACTGCTCCCGGTGCGTGAGTTGCGGCATCGGGACACAGGTGCGCTCGCGCATCGACTGCGCGCTGGTTATGGCTGCCCCTCTCGGGTGCGCGAGGATGTGTAGATGGACACAGCGGTGGACGAGGGAGCCATCGAGGAGCCGGTCGTCGCCTCACCGACGCCGATACCGCGCACGTCCGTGCTCTGGCATACGTCCGCGGTCGTGCTGTTCGCCGCAGGGGGCATCGCCGCCGGCGTGCTGTCGAAGGCCGCGGACGAGAGCCCGGGGTGGCTCGGCGACCTGACTTCGCAGCTCGCGATCTGGGTGCTCGCCATCGCTCTCATCGGGGCGTTCGCTCCCACGCTCCCGGCCGCAGCGGTCCGGGCCGCGGCGGCACTGGCGGGTATGTGCCTCGGCTACTACGCGTACGCGTCGTCCGTCTTGCACTTCCCGGTCGGCCGCGACGCGCTGATCTGGTCCGTGCTCGCGGTGACCGTCACACCGGCGATCGCGGTGCTCGTCTGCCTCGCGCGGCGTGCCGACCGGGCATGGGGCGCCGTCGTGTTCGCCGTCGTCGCGGCCATCTGCGTGTCCGACGACGCACTCACGCGCATCTTCCTCGCGATCAGCGACCAGCAGAGCGCGGACTTCCTCGCCACGCTGCGCCCAGTGCGGGCGGCGGTGAACGTCGTCAGCGCGCTGGTGATCGTCCTTCTCTTGCCCAGGAGCTGGCGTATCCGGTGGATGGCCTTGGCCCTGGCCGTCGTCTTGGGAGCGTGCGCTCCGCAGATCGTCGACGCGGTGCGATCCGCCGTCGGCGTCTGAGACAGCACTGCGACGGTCAGTCAATGGCGCCGATGATCGTGGTTCCGGACGTGCTGCCGAACACGATCACGTCGCGCTTGGCCCGTCGTTCGCGACGCGTGTGCGGTCGGACGCCGGTGGCAAGCGTGAGCCGTCCGTCGGCATCCGCCCTCTCGACGCGATCCACGACGGCGATCAGGATCTCCTCCCCGGCCAGGAATCCCTCGTAGGTCACCGCGAAGCTCGCGGCCGGCTCGACCTCGATTCCGACATCCTCGGCCTCGCTGGGAGGCTCGATGATGTCGGCGTAGGACGCGCCGTTCGTCTCGCGCACCTCGACCCTGACCGGGCCGCCTGCCTCGGCCGCGATCCGGGACAGCGCACGCCCCAGCTCTGTCCTGCCCACCGGCTCCGCCTCAGTGCGCCCGTTCACCGACAGACGCAGCCGACCGTCGTGCTGCACGACGGCGACCACTTGCGGCAACACCACGGGAACGTCACGGTCGGGCTGGATGCGTCGCCCCTTCATCCCGGTTCTCCCGGCATAATCTCTATGCGTTGAAGTTCCCGACCCGGTTCTGCGCCCCAGCGACCTCGCTTCCCTTGTGGTTGCATGTTCCCGCTGTGCGCGACACGGGGTGACACACCGTCACTCTCAGTGACGGTGTGTCGGTATGATTGACGCATGGTCGCCTCTCGTGAACTGCCGGGCTCATGAAGCTCGTCGCGCTGCGTGGCGGCGCTGCCGACGAGGTGCTGCGGACTGCCCAGGACGCGGAGGACTTCGAGCAGGAGATCGTTGACGAGCACGCGATCGCGATGGCTGCCGCTGGTCTCAGCGATGGTCATATCCAAGGCACCCGCCGGACGATCATCGAGTTCGCTCGGTCGCTGACCGGCCCGTTGTGGGAAGCGACCTGCGCCGACGCGGACGCATTCTTGGCCGAGCAGCGGCGCATGGGCCATGCGGTGAGCACGCGGGCGGGCAAGGCCGGGGCGCTGGCGCAGTTCTACGAGTTCGTCATCGCCCGCTATCAGGGTCAGATTCACCGTATGACCGGCGTGGTGGTCGAGCAGCCGATTGACGACTTCAACCGGCAGTCCGGTGCGTCGCTGGGCAAGGTGCGCGTGCCGCCGTCCGATGACGAGGTCGAGACGCTGTTCACGGGTTGGCGGCAGTCGATCCCTGACGCGCGGAAGTATCTCCCGGCTGCGCGTGACTACTTCGCCGCGTCGTTGTGGCGGCGGGTTGGGATTCGGATCAACGAGACGGTGATGCTCGACATCCGCGACTGGCGGCCCGACCTCGGCGGGCTCGGCAAGCTGCATGTGCGGTTCGGGAAGGGCTCGCACGGGCGCGGCTTCAAGGCACGCCTGGTGCCCGCGATCAACGGAGCCGACCAGCTCATCGACTGGTGGCTGGCCGAGGTGCGTCACCAGTTCGGCGACGACTGGGTCAACCCGGATGCGCCGATGCTGCCCTCCGAACGGTTCGATGAGGAGCTGGGGCGCTGCGCCAGAGTGAGCGACTACTCGCTGCGGCGCGGCCTGACGATCCAGGCTGAGCGGTTTCTGCCCGCGTGGGCGGGCCGGTTGACGCCTCATGTGCTGCGGCATTACTGCGCCTCGTCTCTGTATGGGGGCGGGATGGACTTGAAAGCGATCCAAGAGCTGCTGGGGCACCAGTGGCTGTCCACGACGTCGGGGTATGTCCACGTGCGTAGCGAGCACGTCGAGTTGGCCTGGCGCAACGCCAACCAGCGGGTCAAGGCCCGCTTCGCGGAAGAAAGGTGAATCGCCCGTGCAATGGAATCTGAGAATGCGAGCCGCCGAGCGCGGCATCTGGAAGTCCGCCGAGATGCGCCGCCGTCTCGCGGCCGCCGGGTTGGAGATCAGCGCCGGGAAGATGTCGGGCTGGTGGGCCGGAACCCCGGCGACGATCCGTCTGGAAGAGCTCGATGTGCTCTGCTCGATCCTCGACTGCGCACCCTCTGACCTGATGACTCCCGAACCGCAGAAAGTCGAGGCGAGGCGTCCGAGACAGGCCGAGACGATCAACGGTGAGAACGAGGTCGGCCCGACGGTCTCGCCCCGCTTCGGCAAACCCCGTTCCGAGCCGCCGGTGTGAGTCCAGCGCCGGGGCCGGATGCGCGGCTGCGGGTGCCGCCTTTGTGCAACCGCTGCCAGGTCAACCGTGTCGCGTGGAGCAAGCCCCGCATGGACTTCTGCTACGACTGCATGCCCGGAGGCCCTTTCCCGCCGCCGCCCTGCGAGATGTGCGGAACGACCACCGACTACTTCAGCCAGGGCCTGTGCCAGCGCTGCCACCCGCGCAGCCCCCACAAGGTCGGCTCCTGCAAGAGCTGCCTCGCGTGGGGCGTGTATCCGCAGCACAACTGGATGTGCTGGTCGTGCCGCTGGTGGGCAACGCACTACCCGAAAGGCGTCTGCAACTACTGCCATCGCGACACCTGGATCGGCGACCAGGGTGCCTGCCGCCTCTGCCTCGAACAGGCCCGCATGCTCCAAGAACCCGGCCGCGCCCTCGACCTCGCAGGTGCGAACAAGCACGGCCAGCAGCTCTTCTTCGCCAATATGCGCTTCCAGCGCAACCGAACCCGCCGCCTCAAGCCCGCCAACGGCTGGAAGACCCCCGGCGGCTGGGGTCGCCCCGGCCCTCCGCCGAAGAAGCTCGCCCTGACCGAGTGGGTGCAGCCCGTCCTCATCGAGGTCGCCCCCGACCCCGAGCTGCTGCGCCAGCGCGCCCTCATCGAGAACAGCGAGCTGACCCGATACTGCAACGCGATCGTGCATGAGCACGCCGAACAGTTCGGTTGGTCTGTCCGCCAACGCAACGACGTGATCCGTTCCCTGCGCCTGCTGCAAACCCTCCGCGACAGCCCGACCGCGAAGATCCGCGCCTCCGACGTGCTCCAACTCCCACGCTATGACGGCAACATCGTCTCCACCCTCGACGTGCTCGACGCCGCCGGGCTGCTCATCGATGACCGGCCCCGCTGGATCGACACCTACTTCGCGAACAAGACCTCGCTGCTGCCACAGGTGATGCAGGAGCAACTCGAGGTCTGGGTGAACGTCCTGATCGACGGAGCGACGACCGCGCCCCGGCAGCGCTCCCGCGACCCACTGACCGTGAAAGTCCACATCCACGCCGTCGTTCCGGCCGTGACCGCGTGGGCAGAGGCCGGCCACCAGTCGCTCGCCGAGATCAGCCCCGCTCAGATTCGTGACGTGCTGCCCGAGAGCGGGAACCCGCGTGCGCTCATGGAGCGTGGCCTGCGATCGCTGTTCAAGGTGCTCAAAGCCCGCAAGCTCGTCTTCCAGAACCCCACCCGCGGCATGACGACCACCAAGGTCAACGGCAACATCCCGATGCCGCTGGACACCGCACTCATCCGCGAGAAACTGAACTCGCCCCACCCCGTGATCGCGTTGGCCGTCTCGCTCGTCGCGTTCCACGCGCTGACCGCGAAACAGGTCTCCGAGCTGCTGCTCACCGACATCGTCGACGGACGCCTGAACCTCGCAGGCCGCAGCATCCCGCTCGCCGCCCCCGTCCGCGAACGCCTCGCCCGATGGCTCGACTACCGCCAGAGCAGGTGGCCGAACTCGCAGAACCCGCACCTCATCATCCACCAGCGCTCCGCGCCCAGGATGATGGCCGCGAACCGGACCTATCCCTGGCAGCAGGGCGGCATCCGCCCGCAGGCCCTCCGCGAAGATCGCATCCTCGCCGAAGCCCACGCCACCCGCGGAGACGCGAGGGCGATCAGCGACCTCTTCGGCCTCAGCATCGCAGGCACCGACCGCTACATCGAAACGATCGAACACCCCGACCTCACCATCGGCGACCGAGAGGTTCCCAGAACATCCACCACCGAGTAGCCTGTAAGCAGCATCGACGTTGAAGTTCCCGCCAAAACCGTCAATATTCACGCGAACTTCTAGCTTTTTCCTGCTGCGCGGCTGCTGGTGTCGAACAGGGCGAGCTCGTCGGGGTGGAGTTGGTGCTGGCATACGAAACTCCTGGCCTTGATCCGCCACAGGCCTTGTCCGGCGCCGAGGTTCGGCAAGAGCTGCTGCTCCGTCCCACTCAGACCGAGTGCCTTCGCCGTGGGGCCGAGCTGGTCGGACTCCTGCCGGTACACGATCCGCGTCTCGGCATTCGCGAGCAGCGAGTTGGCCAGGGAGCGCATGGCGGAGCCTTGGTCGCCCACGTTGTCGAGGTCGGTGAGCTTGTGGAAGATCA
>NZ_JBKEAY010000151.1:0-9537 GCF_047972865.1 Microbacterium sp. | reverse complement strand
TCCGCCCCATTGAGACCTCCCCCCGCGATGAGTCTTGTTGTGTCCTGAGCGCGACGGCATCTACCGCGAGCCGAACCAAGGCTACACAAGGGCACGCCCGTCAGCGGAAGCGGCCGGGCGTACTGCCGGGGATGGCGGTGCCCGGCAGGGCACGGGGGATAATGGAGACGTGGCCGACAGCGACATCCGCATCAATCCCAGCATCCTCGCCGCCGACTTCGTGAACATGCAGGCCGAACTCGCTCGCGTCGCGAGCGCCGACTTCGTGCACGTCGACGTCATGGACAACCACTTCGTGCCCAACCTCACCTTCGGCTCGCAGATGGTCGAGCGCATCCAGGCGACCAGCTCCGTTCCGCTGGACGTCCACCTCATGATCACGGATGCCGACCGGTGGGCCCCCGGCTACGCCGAGCTCGGCGCCGCGTCAGTCACCTTCCATCTCGAAGCAGCCGCCGAGCCGGTCGCGCTGGCTCGCCGCCTGCGGCAGATCGGCTCGCGCGCGGGCGTCGCCGTGAAGCCGGCGACCCACGTGGAGAGTCTGTACGACGTGCTCGACGAATTCGACCAGATCCTGGTGATGACCGTTGAGCCCGGATTCGGGGGGCAGTCGTTCATGGCCGACCAGATGCCGAAGCTCGCCCGACTGCGCGATGAGGCCCGTCGCCGAGGATCGCAGGTATGGCTCCAGGTCGACGGGGGAGTGTCGGCGTCCACCATCGCCCAGGCCGCCGAATCCGGCGCCGATACGTTCGTCGCCGGGTCCGCGGTGTTCGGAGCCGACGATCCTTCACAGGCCATCGCCGCGCTACGTGCAACGGCATCCGCCCACGTCCACTGACGCGCGCCACCGCGACGTGCCGGTAGCCTGTCAGGGTGAAGACGTTCGACGGGCTGTTCGCTGAGCTCACCGCCACTTCCGCGTCCCGCCCGGAAGGATCGGGCACGGTTGCGCAGCTGGACCGCGGGGTGCACGCCATCGGCAAGAAGATCGTCGAGGAAGCCGCCGAAGTATGGATGGCCGCGGAGTATCAGTCCGACGCAGAGACGGCCGAAGAGATCTCTCAGTTGCTCTACCACCTGCAGGTGCTCATGCTCGCCAAGGGGCTCACCCTCGACGACGTGTACCGACATCTGTGAGCGACACCCCGACCGCTCCGACACCGAAAGAACGCAACATGCTGCGAATCGCCGTGCCCAACAAGGGCTCCCTGTCCGAAACGGCTGCCGAGATGCTGGCCGAGGCAGGATACGCGGGGCGCCGCGACCCGAAGGCTCTGCACGTGGTCGACGCCGACAACGAGGTCGAGTTCTTCTACCTGCGACCCAAAGACATCGCGACCTACGTCGGCTCCGGCGCGCTCGACGTCGGCATCACCGGTCGTGACCTGCTGAAGGATGCCCGCATGCCGGGCGCCCGCGAGATCGAGGCACTCGGTTTCGGCGGGTCCACGTTCCGGTTCGCGGGTCCTCCCGGCGCGTTCGCCGAACTCAACGACCTCGAGGGCGTCCGCGTCGCCACTTCCTACCCCGGACTCGTCGACGCCTACCTCGACGAGCAGGGCATCGCGGTCGACCTGGTCCCGCTGGACGGAGCCGTCGAGTCGGCCGTGCAGCTCGGGGTCGCCGACGCCGTCGCCGACGTCGTTTCCACCGGCGCCACCCTGCGTCAGGCCGGACTGGAGATCTTCGGCCCCGTGCTGCTGGAATCGGAGGCGGTGCTGATCGGGGCACCGGCGGCTGCTCCCGGTCTGGACACGCTGCTGCGGCGCCTGCGCGGCGTTCTGGTGGCCCGCCGGTACGTGCTCATCGACTACGACCTGCCGGCGCACCTGGTGGACCAGGCGGTCGCGATCGCCCCCGGCATCGAGTCGCCCACCGTCTCGCCGCTGCGTGACCCGGAGTGGGTCGCTGTCCGCGTGATGAGTCCGACCAAGACGGTCAACCAGGTGATGGATGCCCTCTACGCGATCGGGGCACGGGCGATCCTCGTCACAGGCATCCACAACGCGAGGCTGTGACATGTCGCTCGTGTGCCGTGTGATCCCGTGCCTCGACGTCGCCGACGGCCGGGTGGTCAAAGGGGTGAACTTCGAGAACCTGCGCGACATGGGCGACCCGGTCGAACTGGCGCGCCTGTACTACGAGCAGGGCGCCGACGAATTGACCTTCCTGGACGTGACCGCCACCGTGGATGACCGCGCGACGACGTACGACGTGGTGCGGCGCACCGCCGAAGAGGTCTTCATTCCGCTGACGGTCGGCGGCGGCATCCGCACCTCCGATGACGTGGCACGTCTGCTGTCTGTGGGTGCGGACAAGGTCGGCGTCAACTCGGCCGCGATCGCCCGCCCCCCGCTGATCGGGGAGATCGCCGACCGCTTCGGCTCCCAGGTGCTCGTGCTGTCGCTGGACGTGAAGCGGTCACCCGTAACCGTGTCCGGGTTCGTCGTGACCACCCACGGCGGCCGCACCGCCACCACCTTGGACGCCCTCGAATGGGCGCGCGAGGGCATCGACCGCGGCGTGGGCGAACTGCTCGTCAACTCGATCGACGCGGACGGCACGAAGGACGGCTTCGACCTGGAACTGGTCGCCCTCATGCGGGAACTGTCCAGCGTGCCGGTGATCGCCTCCGGAGGAGCGGGCGGCGCCGATGACTTCGCTCCCGCCGTGCGTGCCGGGGCCGATGCGGTCCTGGCGGCATCGGTGTTCCATACCGGTCAGCTCACGATCGATCACGTCAAGAGCGCGATGGTCGCCGAGGGGATCGAGACGCGATGACCGTTGACGATGAACGAGTCTCGCGGGTGCGTTTCGGCGCCGACGGCCTCGCGCCCGCGATCATCCAGCAGTTCGACACCGGCGAGGTGCTGATGCTCGGCTGGATGGATGCTGAGGCACTACGGCGCACGCTCACCAGCGGCCGGGTCACGTTCTGGTCGCGGTCGCGTCAGGAGTACTGGCGCAAGGGCGACACGTCCGGCCACCGGCAGTACGTGAAAGGCGCGCGCCTGGACTGCGACGGGGACACGGTGCTCATCGCGGTCGACCAGGTGGGAGTCGCATGCCACACCGGCACCCGCACCTGCTTCGACGCCGACGACCTCGATCCGGCGGTCGGCCGGCGATGACAGCCGTGCCGGCGCGGGCGCGGACGATCGCCGTACTGGCGATCGTGGCCGGTGGCGGCGGGGCGCTCATCGCCTCGACGCAGCCGTGGCTGGACGTCGTGGTCACCGACGCGCACGCGTCGCTCTGGGTGACCGGAAGCGACGCGATGGCGTTGCTGGCGCCGCTGAGCCTCGCGGCGCTGGCGCTGGGGCTGGCCCTGGCGCTCGTCGGCCGGGTGTTCCGGTACGTGTTCGCCGTCCTGGCGCTGATCCTCGGCCTGGGTCTGATCGTGGGGACCGCGGCGGTGGCGGTCGGGATACCCGTCGACGCCTACGCGGCAGCTGTCACCGAGACGACGGGTTTGAGCGGCGCCGACACGGTACGCGACGCCGTGACCGGGATCACAGTGACCGGGTGGCCGGTGCTCGCCGTGTTCGGCGGGTGTGCCGTCGTCGCGGGTGGAGCGTGGACCCTGACGACCGCCCACCTCTGGCCTGTCGGCGGTCGGCGCTACGCACCGGACGCCGAGTCGCCGGTGGGGTCGCGGTCGCACGACGCGGTTGACGACTGGGACGATCTGTCGCGCGGCGAGGACCCCACGGCGTGACGACCGCGGTGTCGCGACGGCGCACCGCTAGACTGGGCGCAGCGCCCTGTACGCGAAGGAGAGACATGAGCAACCCCATCGGTGACCCCGGCCACGGAAACAGCCCCGCCGCCTGGACGGCCGTCATCATCATGCTCCTTGCCGTGACGCTCGGGACCGTCTTCTACTGGCTGGACCTCCCGGTGATGGTGTGGGCGTGTGCCGGACTGCTCTTCGTCGGGCTGATCGTCGGCTGGGTCATGGCCAAGGCCGGGTACGGCGTCAACGGACCCAAGTACACCCCGAAAGAGCACTGAACGTGCTGGCCGCCCTCACGGCGGGAGCCGTCGAGGACGCCGAAACCCGGCGAGAATCGGTTCCGCTGACCGTGGTCGAGTCCCGCGCCCTCGCGCGGCCCGCCGCGCGGGACGCGCTGACGGCGCTCGCACCGGCCGAGACCGTCAAGATCATCGCCGAGGTCAAACGCGCCAGTCCCTCGCGTGGGGATCTCGCCGCGATCCCCGACCCTGCCCGGCAGGCATCCCTCTACGAGCAGGGCGGTGCCGCCGCGATCTCGGTGCTGACCGAGGAGCGGCGATTCAAGGGCTCGCTCGCCGACCTGGAGGCGGTGCGGAGCGCGGTCTCGGTGCCGGTGCTGCGCAAGGACTTCATCGCCACGCCTTACCAGGTGTTCGAGGCGCGCGCGGCCGGAGCCGACCTGGTGCTGTTGATCGTGGCGGCTCTGGATCAGCGTGTGCTCGCCGATCTGCACGCTCTCGTGCGCGAACTGGGCATGACGCCGTTGGTCGAGACCCACTCGCTCGACGAGGTGAGCCGTGCCGCCGACGTGGACGCCCGGCTGGTCGGCGTGAACGCCCGCGACCTGTCCACGTTCGAGCTCGATCGCGACCTGTTCGGGCGCCTCGCCGAGCACATTCCCGCGGGCGCGGTACGCGTCGCCGAATCGGCGGTGCTGGCCCCGTCCGATGTCGCCCACTACCGTTCTGCCGGGGCCGACGCCGTTCTCGTCGGCGAGGCGCTGGTCACCGGCGACCCGGTCACCACCCTGCGAGCGTTCCGGGAGGCGGGAGCATGAGTCTGCGCGAAGCGTCGGGTCCGTTCTTCGGAAAGTACGGCGGCCGGTACATGCCCGAATCGCTCATCGCGGCGATCGACGAACTGACCGCCGAGTACGAGTCGGCCAAGGCCGACACGCAGTTCCAGGCCGAGTTCCTCCAGCTGCTCGGCTCGTACGCAGGTCGCCCGTCGGCGTTGACCGAGGTACCCCGGTTCGCCGCGCACGCCGGGGGAGCGCGGATCTTCCTCAAACGCGAAGACCTCAACCACACCGGCTCGCACAAGATCAACAACGTGATCGGTCAAGCCCTGCTGACCCGCCGGCTGGGGAAGACCCGCGTGATTGCAGAGACCGGCGCGGGCCAGCACGGGGTGGCCACGGCGACGGCGGCCGCCCTGTTCGGTTTCGACTGCACCATCTACATGGGAGAGGTCGACACGCAGCGGCAGGCGCTGAACGTCGCCCGGATGCGGCTGCTGGGTGCGGAGGTGATCCCGGTGACGACGGGGTCGCGGACGCTGAAGGATGCCATCAACGACGCGTACCGCGACTGGGTGGCGTCGGTGGAGACCACGAACTACATCTTCGGCACCGCCGCCGGACCGCACCCGTTCCCGGCGATGGTGCGTGACTTCCAGAAGATCATCGGCGAGGAGGCCCGTCAGCAACTGCTCGACGAGGTGGGCCGTTTGCCCCACGCGGTCGTGGCCTGCGTCGGGGGCGGCTCCAACGCGATCGGCATGTTCGACGCATTCCTCGATGACGACGGCGTCGCGCTGTACGGGGTCGAGGCGGCCGGAGACGGCGTCGACACCGACAAGCACGCGGCCTCGATCGAGCGCGGCCGGCCGGGCGTGCTGCACGGAGCCCTGACCTATCTCCTGCAGGACGAGGACGGTCAGACGGTCGAATCGCACTCCATCTCGGCGGGCCTGGACTATCCGGGCGTGGGCCCGGAGCACGCGTGGCTGGCAGACCTCGGTCGCGCCGCGTACATCCCGGCGACTGACACCGAGGCCATGGATGCGTTGCGGCTGCTCAGCGAGACCGAGGGCATCATCCCCGCGATCGAGTCGGCGCACGCGCTGGCCGGCGCACTGCGGATCGGCCGGGAGCTCGGCCCCGACGCGGTGATCGCCGTGAACCTGTCCGGGCGCGGCGACAAGGACATGGACACCGCCGCCCGATGGTTCGGGCTGTATGACGACGGGGGAGAGCAATGAGCCGGGTCGCGGTCGCGCTCGAGGCGGCAGAAGCGGCGGGCCGTGGGGCTTTCGTCGGCTACCTCCCGATCGGCTTCCCCGACCTGCGGACCAGCATCGACGCAGCCGTGACGCTCGCCGAGAACGGCGTCGACGTTCTCGAGCTCGGCCCGCCGTATTCCGATCCTGTGATGGACGGGACCGTCATCCAGGAGGCCACCGAGGCAGCGCTTTCGGGTGGATTCCGGTTGCGCGACACCTTCACCGCGGTGCGGGAGATCAGCGAACGGACCGACGTGCCCATCCTCGTGATGACGTACTGGAATCCCGTGATGCAGTACGGGGTCGACCGGTTCGCGGACGACCTGAAAGCGGCTGGTGGTGCGGGTGTGATCACCCCGGACATCACCCCCGATGCCGCTGCCGACTGGATCGCGGCCTCGGAACGCACCGGACTGGACCGCATCTTCCTCGCCGCGCCCACCTCGACTGACGAGCGGTTGTCGATGATCGTCGAGAATTCCACGGGTTTCGTGTACACGGTCTCCACCATGGGGATCACCGGCGAACGCGCGCAATTGGACGCCGCGGCCCGCACCCTCGTGGCGCGACTTCGGGAGCACGGAGCCGCGCGGGCCTGCGTCGGCATCGGCATCTCCGACGCGGCGCAGGTGGCCGGAGTGCTCGAGTATGCGGACGGCGCGATCGTCGGCACGGCGCTCGTGCGCGCCCTGCGCGATGACGGCCTGTCCGGTCTTGCCGCCACCGCTCGCGCCCTCTCGGCGGGAACCGCCCGGTGACCCGCCGGCGCGGGGCGTCCGCACGTGCCTCCGTGCGCGAAGTAGACTCGCCGTCGTGACTTTTTCTGCCCTCGTGGCCAGCATCCCGAGCCCCCCGATCAGCAGCTTCCAGATCGGGCCGTTCACGATCCACATCTATGCGCTGTGCATCATGACCGGCATCATCGTGGCGACGCTGTGGACCAACGCGCGTCTGACGCGACGCGGTGCAGAGCCATGGGTCGTCATCGACATCGCGATCCTCGCCGTCCCGCTGGCGATCATCGGCGCGCGCATCTTCCACGTGTTGACCCACCCGGGGTTCTACTTCGGTGTCGACAAGGACCCGTGGGCGGTTTTCTACATCTGGGAAGGCGGCATCGCCATCTTCGGCGCCTTGCTCGGGGGTGGATTGGGCGCCTGGCTCGGCTGCAAGTGGACCGGCATCCGGTTCTGGACGTTCGCCGACGCGCTCGCACCCGGTTTGCTGCTCGCGCAGGCGATCGGCCGGTTCGGCAACTGGTTCAACCAGGAGCTGTTCGGTCTGCCCACCGATGTGCCGTGGGGGTTGGAGATCGAGGCGAGCAACGCGGCGTTCCCGCCGGGCCTGGCCGAGGGCACGCTGTTCCACCCCACATTCCTGTACGAGGTGATCTGGAACGTCGCCGGCGTGTTCGTGCTGGTGTGGGCCGGACGCCGCCTCCGACTGCAGTGGGGGCGCCTGTTCGGGCTGTATCTCATCTGGTACGGCAGCGGCCGGATCGTGTGGGAGTCGATCCGCATCGACCCCAGTGAGGTGTTCTTCGGGTTGCGCACGAACGTGTGGGCGGCGCTCCTGGGCGTCGCGCTGGGCCTGGTGATCATGGTCGTGCAGAAGCGCCGCCACCCTGGGCTCGAGCCATCGCCGTACGTCCCCGGCAGGCAGTGGGTCCCCGACGGGGCGGTACAATCTCAGAACACCGACGACTTCGTGGACCTCAGTGCCCCGCCGGCGAACGAAGTCAGCGACAGCGAAGCCACAAGCTCCACCGCCGCGAACTGAATCCCTCCGGGTCGACGTCGTCCCATCCAGAGCCACTCCCGTGAGGACGGTAGCTATGCCCTCGATCCCCCGTCGCAGTGCAGCCCCAGTCGGTGGCGCCTTCCCGGCGCGCCAGGGTATGTACGACCCTGCCTTCGAGAAGGACGCGTGCGGCCTGGCCATGGTGGCCACCCTCCGCGGGCACGCCGGTCACGACATCGTCGACTTGGCGTTGACGGCGTTGCGCAACCTCGAGCACCGGGGTGCGATCGGGTCGGATGCGGGCACCGGTGACGGCGCAGGCATCCTCACCCAGATGCCCGACGACTTCTTCCGGGCGGTCGTCGACTTCGACCTGCCGCCGATGGGGGAGTATGCCGCGGGCATGGCGTTCCTGCCGCTGGACGACGACGAGCGTCAAGCGCTGAAGGCCGGGATCGCCGACATGGCGGCCGCGGAGGGGCTGACCGTCCTGGGGTGGCGCGCCGTGCCCACCGCCGACGAACACCTGGGCAAGCTGGCGTTCAACGCGCGCCCGGCGTTCGAGCAGCTCTTCCTGGCGCACCCCGCCGTCGGAGATCAGCCGGCGCTGTCCGGCATCGACCTCGACCGGCGGGTGTACCGCGTGCGCAAGCGTGCACGCCACGAGCTCAACGCGTATTTCGTGTCGCTGTCGTGCCGCACGATCGGCTACAAGGGCATGGTCACGACGCTGCAGCTGGAGCCGTTCTACCCCGACCTCCAGGACGAGCGGTTCACCACCGAGCTGGCGGTCGTGCACTCCCGGTACTCGACCAACACCTTCCCGTCGTGGCCGCTCGCGCAGCCGCTGCGCATGCTCGCGCACAACGGCGAGATCAACACCGTCAAAGGCAACCGCAACTGGATGCGGGCGCGTCAGTCGCAGCTCGAGTCCGAGCTGCTCGGTGACATGCGGCCCCTGCTGCCGATCTGCACCGAGGGCGTCAGTGACTCGGCGTCGTTCGACGAGGTGCTCGAGCTCCTCACCCTCACCGGGCGGAGCCTGCCGCACGCCATCATGATGATGGTTCCCGAGGCCTACGAGAAGCAGGCGGACATCGCGCCCGACCTGCGCGCGTTCTACGACTACCACTCCATGCAGATGGAGCAGTGGGACGGACCGGCCGCGCTCATCTTCACCGACGGCACTGTCGTCGGATCGACCCTCGACCGCAACGGGTTGCGTCCGGGTCGATGGACCGAGACCACCGACGGCCTCGTCGTGATCGGATCCGAGACCGGGGTGCTCGACTTCGCGCCCGAGCGCATCAAGCGACGCGGACGCCTTCGCCCGGGACGCATGTTCCTGGTCGACACCGCCCAGCGGCGCATCATCGAGGACGACGAGATCAAGGCCGAACTGGCCGCACTGGAGCCGTGGCAGGAATGGCTGGACGAGGGGCGGGTCCGGCTGCGCGACCTGCCCGAGCGTGAGCACATCGTGCACCCGATCGCCTCCATCACACGGCGACAGCGCACGTTCGGCTACACCGAGGAAGAAGTGCGCATCCTGCTGACCCCGATGGGCCAGACCGGTGCCGAGCCGCTCGGCGCGATGGGGTCCGACACCCCGATCGCCGCGCTCAGCGAGCGCCCGCGGCTGCTGTTCGACTACTTCATCCAGCAGTTCGCGCAGGTGACCAACCCGCCGCTGGACTCGATCCGCGAAGAGGTCGTCACCTCGCTGGGCCTGAGCGTGGGCCCTGAGCGCAACCTGTTGTCGGCCGGGCCCGACC
>NZ_JBKEAY010000129.1:0-31883 GCF_047972865.1 Microbacterium sp. | reverse complement strand
ACGCCGCCGCGTGTCGCGCTCGTGCCGTACACCTGGCCAACGCGCTGTCCACACTCGGTCACCTCACCGGTGACGAGCGGATGCTGCTGCGCGCGGACCGCCTGACGCACAAGCGCTGGCGACGTGCATCGCGTCGGCTCCTACCTGCAGCCGTACGCACCGCCGTGCCCGCATGAGCGCGTTCGGTCGGTGCGCACTCCGCGCGACGAACGAGGGCCACGGATCGCGAGACCGCGGCACTGACGTTGTGAAGCCTACTCACTCATCGACATAGGTTTCGTTCGCGCCTGCGTAGTCCTTGGCCGGGGCGTCGAACTCGTACACCGATCCGTCCTCGAACTCCAAGGCGAACGAGATCGTCTCTCCCGCCTCAACAGGATCGACGATGTCCATCAGCATGAGGTGATTCGCGCCCGGCTCCAGGAGGTACTCAGAGTGAGCGGGCAAGACGAAGCCGCCATCCTTCTCACGCATGATCATCTGACCGTCTGCGTTCTCAACGGTCTCGTGCAATTCCATGATCGGCGAAGCGCCGCACGTCGACGCCACGATCCGTACATCCTCGTCACCGTCGTTGACGAGCACCCCGAATGCGGCAGACATGCCCGAGTCGGCAGCCTTTACCCACGCATCGCGGATGACCACGCTCGAAGCCTCCTCCATGGCCGCAGCGGATTCCGTGGTCGTCGGCGTGGTCGGGGCCGGCTGAGCGCACCCGGCGGTGCCGAGCGCCATCGTCGCAGCCAGCACAAGTGCGAGGGCATGCCTGCGGGATCGGGAAGCTTTCATCGTTCGATTCCTTTCTCAGCGGGTGCGCGGCGTCCGCCCATCAGGCGCACAGCAAGGAAGACCGCCAGGCCGGCGAGAGCGCCACCTCCGGCGACGAGGGCCGTTCGCAGTACCGCCCCATCCGCTTGATCGGCCGTCGCAGCAGTCGTCGTGGCAGCGGGCTGTTCGGCATCCGTCACCGGTTCCGCGCCCGATTCGGGCTCGGGGACAAGCGGCGCGTCAGAGACATCGCCGACCGAGAACAAGATGCTCTCGCTGATGGGGTGACCGTCGCTGGAGACAACCCGCCAGCGCACCTGGTAATTGCCGTCCGGCAACGTGCCCACGAGAGACTGAGAGACCTCGCTCCCCGAGATGGTCGGGTCACCGGCCTCGTAGGCCGTCCCGTCGGCACCGACCACCATCATCACGGCACCCACCGGCAACGGCTCAGCGGTGAAGCTGAGCACGATCTGCTCGGGAGAATCGTCGAGGTGTTCGTCTGCGACCGGATTCTGCCAGACCACCTGGTCATGAGCGGCGGCCGGTACCGGGGCGGCGGTGACGAGCGCGGCCACAGCCAGTGCCGTTCCCATAGCGAAGCGCCGTCGCGAGGGCGAGACGAGGGTCATGAGATTACTCTACATGCTGTAGTAGCTCGGTGGCGTGCGCCGCCCGCCGCCGCGCCCACATCCACACGCCGAGAACTCCGACAAGGAGCAGACTGACCACCGTGAGGGCCTGGAACGGGATGGCGACGGTCGGCGCGCCGCGGGAAGTCTGCATCCATGCCGGCTCGGGTTCCGTCGCCGGTTCCTGAGCGCCGTCACCGGTCGCGGGGAGGGGACGAATCACGCCGGGAACATCGGGTGTCGTGGAAACATCGGGTGTGGGCCGAGAGGGCGGTGCGGTCGCGATCGTCGGGGCGGTCGCGGCGAAGCTGACCTCCGCCTGCGCGGCACCGACCGCCGTCGCTGTTCCTGTGGCCTCCCCGCGCAGCTCTTCGCCCGGCAGGATCACTGCCCGCGGCAGCGCACGCAGCGGGGTCGTACACGAGAACAACGTCGTCACTGCGATGTCGAGGTCACCGATCAGTGCGGTCGTGCCGACATTCCGAACCCGGTAATCGACCGTGACAGCAGTCTCTCCCGCCGGCCAGGTCGACGCACCGCTCAACGACACGTCGGTTTCGACGTCGAGCTCAACAATGCGGTCATCACCGGAAACGCGCAGCAGCAGGGGCAGCACCTCCGCCACACCGGACTCCTGGTCGGTGACCGCAAGCCCGAGCGCGTAGTCACCCCCCGGCGTGCTCCCCGGAATGCTCACCACCAGGGGAACTTGGGCGACCGTACCGGGGGCGACCACGACGACCTCCCCGGCCCCACTCACCCAGACGCTGGGGTCGGTCACCGATTCACGCGCAGTGAACGCAAGGGTGCCGCCCGGCGCGCTCGCCGCGAGCGAACCCACCGTGACCGCGAGGGGGTGCGCCTCAGTGTTGTGAACCTCGACGCCGACCGCACTGCGCGCGCCCGAGTACACCTCCACGGTCGTGAAGGGGCCCAGCGCGCCGCCCGCGCCGGTAATCGCGACCGCCCACCCGGCGCGGAGACCGTCTGCCTCGTCGCCGTCGACGCCAACGCCATCGTCCGAACCCGCCTCGCCGTCCATCTCTTCGCCCGAACCCGCGTCGCCGTGCGGCACTCCCGGGTCCCCCTCCCCCATCTCCCACTCCACGCGCGGCATGTCCCGCGTGGGCAGCGAGGCGGGCAGGGGTGCGGACGCCGAGGCCTGGACCCAGGCGGGCGAAGAGGCGGACGCCGGGGCCTGCACCCATGCAGGTGCAGGCGGTGCCCCGCTCACCAACGCGACGGCCACCGCGGATGCCGCGGCAACACGGGACCGCACGCGCACTCAGTTCACCTGCCGGTCACGGCCCGCCCAGTGCTCACCGCGCAGCGCGCGACGCAGAATCTTGCCGCTGGGGTTGCGCGGCACGGCATCGACGAACTCGTACCGCGTGGGCCGCTTGAACGGCGCGAGCCGGTCCCGAAGGAAAAGCGCAAGGTCGCGAGTGCGTGGTGGCTCACCCTCGACGACGATGTACGCGAGCACCGCCTCCCCGGCGTCGTCGTCCGGGATGCCGATGACGGCAGCGTCGGCGACGCTCGGGTGCTCGGCCAGAGCGTTCTCCACTTCGGCCGGGAACACGTTCTCCCCCGCCACCAGGATCATGTCTTTCACACGGTCCTCGATGAACAGGTAGCCCTCGTCGTCCAGTCTTCCGGCATCGCCGGTGCGCACCCAGCCGTCGACGAGTGTCGCCGCCGTGGCATCGGGCATGCGCCAGTATTCGAGCATGGCGGCGGGAGTACGCAGCCACACTTCGCCGACCTGGCCGGTCGGCACCGAAGTGCCGTCCTCGTCGGTGACGCGCACCTCGACGCCGGGGTAGGGGCAACCGGCCGCGCGCAACCTCGTCGAGTGCGCTCCGTGCTGATCGGGGGGCAGGCAGATGGCTGTGTTGCCGGTCTCGGTGAGCCCGTAGATCTGTGCGAAGTCCGCCCCGAACCCTGCCCCGGCCCGCCGCAGCAGCGACTCGCTGATCGGGGCGCCTCCGTACACGACCTTACGCAGGGTCGCGAAATCGTTCGCACCGCCGGGCTGATCGAGGAGCTGTCGGAGCATGGCAGGCACGACGATCGCGGTCGTCACCTGGTGCTCGGCGATGGCCCGCCGGGCCACCGCGGCGTCGAAACCCGGCATGGTGAACACGGTCGCCCCCGCATGGAACGCCTGGGTGCCGTACCAGAGCCCGCCGACGTGGAAGCCGGGAATGCCGATCATCGCGATATCGCCGTCACGCCAATCGATCCAGTCCCGCCCGGCGTGTCCCAGCGCATCGCGAATCGCGAAGAAGCTGCGATGTCCGAGCACGACGCCCTTGGGGAGGCCCGTTGTTCCGCTCGTGTACAGCTGCGCAACCGGCGTATCCGGCGTCGCCGCGTGGTCGACATCCGGCATCCCGTCGTCGCGCCAGCGCGCGAACTCACGCCCGTCGAAGCATCGCTCGGCCCGACCGCTTCGTCCCGCGAGCCGGTGGTCACCGTCGACGAGCACAAGAGCAGCACCCGCATCGGCAACGATGTGCGCGACCTCGTCCGCCGCCAGGGCGGGGTTGATCGGGACGAGCACGGCGCCGACACGCGCGCACGCGAACAGCAGTTCCCAGTACGCGGGGGTTTCTCGCCCGAGACAGGCGATCCGGTCCCCCACCACAATGCCGTCGCGACGTAGCGCACCGGCCAACCGGGCGCTGCGATCGGCGAGTTCCCGATAGCTGAGGCGGTCGCCGTCGGGTGTCAGGGTCGCGGCCCGCCCGGAGCTGTGATCGGCGTGGAACGCGATCGTCTCGTTCAGGGTCGTCAGCTGGGGATGAAAGATCACGAGGCCTCCTCGGTACAGGGATCGACGCGATTCAGCAGCACACCCACGCGGGCGAGCACGGCGGGGTCGCTGAGCATCCCGAGGTGGGTTCCCGGAACACGCTCGATCTGGCGTGGATCGGCCAGCCCCGCCAGCCAGCGACGTTCCTGGTCGGCATTCTCGTCGGTGATCAGGACGGTGGCGCTCAGAGGAAGCGCGGCGGGACGGAGGCGGTTTTGCGCCCGGATACCCCGCTCCCAGAACACCGCCTGCTGGGTGGGAGGGTCGAACCTCACCAGGCCAGCCAGGGCCACTCTTGCGTGTGTGCGCAGCCGTTCGCGCACGGGGGGCGGCGCAGTCGGTGCGGCCCGGTAGTCGGCGACGGATGCCGTGTCGATGTCTTTCAGGACGGTATCCAACAGCAGGACGTGCTCGACGCGAGCGCCGCGGGCGACCAGTAAGCGCGCGACCGCAACCGCGATGTGCCCACCGAAGGAGTGGCCGACCAGCAGGTACGGGCCCGCAGGCTGCTCCCGCAACAGCGCGCGAAGGTGTCGGCGCGCGTGACCGGCCGTGGACCATGCCGGCAGCGCGCGGGACTCGAACCCGTGCGCCTGATAAGCGATGATGGCATGTTCGGCGCCGATGGTCGCGGCAAGACCCAGGAAGCTCACGCTGCCGGCCCCCGCGCCAGCGAAGCAGTGCACGGGACGGGCCTTACCGCCCGGGTCGGTCACACGGCGGTGGGCCGGGAGCCGCTTGCCGAATCGGCGGCGCTGCGCGGCCTGGACCCGGGAGGCGATCTCGGCCAGTGTCGGTGTTCCCACGAGCACCTCGGCACCGAGGTCGATCGCAAGGCGCCGACGCACGATCGCGAGCACACGCTCGGCGGCCAGCGACGTCCCCCCGAGGTCGGCGAACCGATCATCCCGGCCGATCGGCTCAATTCCGAGCACCTCACTCCATGCCTGCACCAAGACCTGTTCCAGGGGCGTGCGCGCAGCGGAGACCTCGGCGCTCATGCGGCACTCGCGGCCCGGAGCTGAACGACCTGACCCGAATAGGAGAAGCCACCGCCGAACCCGAGTAGCAGCACCGGACCGGCGGCGATCTCGCCTCGTTCGACGAGCCGAGAAAGCGCCAGCGGAATGGTCGCGGCCGACGCGTTGCCGAGAACAGCCACCTCGCGAGCGGTGCGTTCGTGGGGGATCCCGAGTTGATCGGCCACCGCGGTGATGATGCGCAGGTTCGCCTGATGCGGGACGAACCCCACCAGGTCCGCCGCGGTCGTGCCCGCCCGTTCCAGTGCCGCACGCGCGACATGCTGGGCTCGGGTGATCGCCCAGCGGAACACCGACGGACCCTGCTGCCGGAAGCGGTGATCGGGCGCGGAGATCGTGATGAGGTCGGCCAGAGCGGGGTCGGATCCCCACACCACCGGGGCGATGCCGGGCCGGTCGGTGGCCGAGACGACGACGGCGCCGGCACCGTCTGCCATCAGGATCGCCGTGGTCCGGTCGGACCAGTCCAGCACATCGCTCATGGCGTCGGCGCCGACGACGAGCGCGTGGCCGGCAGCACCACACGTGATCGCATGATCGGCCACGGCCAAGGCGTGCGAGAAGCCGGCACACGCGGCGTTGAGATCGAACACGGCGGGGGCGCTGACCCCCAGCGCTGCCCCGAGCCGAGCCGCGAGGGAGGGGCAACGGTCGGGTGCGGTCATCGTGGCGACCACGATCAGATCGATCTGCGCCGCCGTCAGTTCGGCGCGCCGCAGGGCCCGGGATGCCGCGGTGATCGCGAGGTCGAGCAGCACCTCGCCGTCGAGGATGCGGCGTTCGGCGATGCCGGTGCGTGCCACGATCCAGGTGTCATCGGTGTCGAGTTTCGCCTCCAGTTCCGCATTGGTCACGATCCGATGCGGCAGGGCGTGACCCAGGCCGCTGATGGCCGAGCCGCGGCGCGCAGGGGAAAGAGTCGACACGGGATAACTCTACAACGAGTAGTATCAACGGGTGCCCGTCTCCGCCTCTTGCCGCGTGAGGGTGAGGCGACCCCGGTGACGACATCGGCGCGTCGCGTCGCCTCGGACTCGGTGGTGCTGGTCGTCGGGAACGCGAGCACCGCAGCGCTCGGGCTGGTGTTCTGGATCGTGGCGACGGCGCTGTACCCGGTCGAGGCGGTCGGCCGTGCCACGACCGCTGTGACGACCGGCACCGTTCTCGCTTCGGTCGCCAACCTCAGTTTCGGGCCGTTGCTGGAGCGGTTCCTGCCGGCATCCGGTCGCGCCCGACCCCGCGTCGTGTGGAGCACGCTCGGGGTGTCGGCACTGTCGGCGGCGATGTGGGGCGGCGGATATGCGGCGCTGCTGCCGGGCACGGCGCTGTTCGCCTCTGCCGCCGAGCGGATCGGTTTCGCCCTGGCGGTCGTGGTGCTGGCCGCATTCGCGATCCTCGATTCCGCGTTGATCGGGCTGCAGCGGGCACGGTGGGTGTTCGCGAAGAACGTCGCGCACGCCGTGGCGAAGCTGCTGGCGGTGACGGCGCTGGCCGGATCGGGCGGCGGCTCGGCGATCGTCGGCGGCTGGATCGTGACCACCGCCGTCGCCGTCGCCGCTGTCGAGATGGGGCTGTGGGCGACGCGCACACGGTGGGCGGCGCCTGCCGATCCGCCCGCGCTCCCGCCGACCCGGGAACTGGCTCAGTACGGTCTGGTGTCGTTGGGCTGGATGCTGGCGCAGGCACTCCCCGGTATCGCGATCCCGACGATCGTGATCCTGCGCACCGGCGTCGAGACGGCCGCCTATTACAACATCGCCTGGACGATCGTGACGGCGTCGTTGATGATGACCGCGATGGCGACGGGCCCGTTCATCGCGGCTGCGTCACGCCCCGACGCCGAGGTGCGGACGCTCTTGCGGCCGTTTGTGATCGTGCTCATCGGGGTGAGTGTCCTGCGCGGTGTCGGCGTGGGGCTACTGGGACCGGTTGCGCTACACCTGTACGGCCCCGACTACGCGGCCGGTGGCGGCATGCTGCTGATGCTGATGGGACTCGCCCACGCGATCTCGGGGGTCGGGCTGCTCTACGGCGCGCTGGCCAGGGTGGCCAGGCGGATCGTGTACCCGATGGCGGTGCAACTGCTCTCATCGGTGTTGGTGATCGTCCTGGTGTGGGCGTGGATCGACGCGGTCGGGATCACGGCGGTCGGATGGGCCTACCTCGTTCACGACATCGTCGTGCTGGTGGCCGCCGTCCCCCCACTGATCGTGCTGCTGCGCCGGGTGCGCGCGACGGGGCGGCTGTGACCGCGGTGGGCGGCACCGGGTGGCACCGGGTGACGGTGTGGCGGCTGGAGTCCCTGCCCGGGTCGGAGACGTTCATCCGCAACCAGGTCGACGCCATGACCCGGTGGCAGCCGACGCTGCTCGGGTCGGTACGGGTGGCCTCGGCGGTCGCCCGCGTCACCGACCCGGTCGTGTTCGACCGGTCGCTGCGAGACCGGATCGCACTGTTGATGGCGGCGGTCACGGGACGGGCGCGTCGAGTACGCGCCGCGGTCGCGGCGACGGATCCCGACCTCGTCCACGCGCACTTCGCGAAGGATGCCGGGATGATCCGCCGCGCCGCCCGCCGCCTGCGAGTTCCCGTGGTGGTCACGGTGCACGGGTACGACGTCACCGCACTGGTTGCCGCGCGCGGACTCCGGGGCACGTGGGCACGTCACCGCATCCGCGCCGTGTTGCGCGATGCCGACCGCGTGATCGCGGTGTCAGAGTTCATCCGAGACCGCGCGATCGCGCTCGGGGCACCTCCGGGCAGAGTCGTCGTCGCTCCGATCGGCGTGCCGACCCGCGACGCGACCGCATCGACCCCGCGGACGGTCGATGTCGTGTTCCTGGGCCGGTTGGTCCCGAAGAAGGGCGTGGTGGACGCGCTCCGGGCCGTCGCCGCGGTGCCGGGTGGACAGTCGTTGCGGTGCGAGGTGATCGGAGACGGTCCACTGCGCGCCGCCGCGGAGCGTGAGGCGGCGCGGCTCGGCCTCGACGTGCGGTTCCGCGGCATGCTGCCGCCGTCGGCGGTGGCCGACGCGTTGGGACGGGCCCGCGTCCTGCTCGCGCCGTCGCAGCGGGCCGCCGACGGCGACGCGGCGGGGTTCGGAATGGTGTTCCTCGAAGCAGCCCTCGCGGGGGTACCTGCCGTCGCGTACCGGCACGGCGGTGTCCCGGAGGCCGTGGTGGACACCGTGACGGGCCTGCTCGCCCCCGAAGCCGACGTGACGGCGTTGGCCGACGCTCTGCACCGAGTGCTGTCCGACGAGCAGTTCCGCGCCCGACTGGGTGCCGCTGCTCGTCATCGCGTCATCACGGAGTTCGATATCGGCATCCGCACCCGGGCGTTGGAGCGGATCTACGACGACGTGCTGGCCGCACGGGGGCCGTGAAGGCCCGGTTCAGCCGGGGTACGCGCGCACCCGCACCCAGTCCACCCAGACGAACTGGGTCGGTGTCGCGCCGGACGGCAACTCGCGGGCCAGGCGCGTCTCGGTCTGCAGCGCGAGGAACATCGGTTCATGCGGCACGGCCTGACCCGTCACCGCCCCGTACTCGACGCCGTTGCGGAAGAAGCGCACGGCATCGGGGGTCCATTCAACCGCGACAGTGGTCCACTGCGTGAAGTCCCCCTCCACGCGGAACCCGCGCTGCTGCCGCCGCCCGTCGTCGTCGCGCCAATGGATGAACGCGC
Organism: Microbacterium sp.; assembly: GCF_047972865.1. Lineage (GTDB taxonomy): Bacteria > Actinomycetota > Actinomycetes > Actinomycetales > Microbacteriaceae > Microbacterium. The sequence goes on along the minus strand of NZ_JBKEAY010000129.1, from coordinate 22,938 downwards.
TCGAGTTCGTCCTGGCCCGGGAGTAGCCCTCGGCGATGTCGATCTCGGGGGGCCAGTTCTCCGACTGCGGCCAGAGCAGGAAGTGGTAGCTGAGCACCCTGCTCGCCGGTGCTCGGAATCGGATCTCCCACCGCCCGTAGGTCTGCGGTGTGCGCCATCGCGAGACCGCGCCGGTGCGCCACAGGTTGGCGTGGGACTTCGAGGGCGCCCCCGCCAGAACGAGGGCTCCGTGGCTGAGCCACACCATGCTCGGATCCCACCAGGTGCGCGGATCGGAACCGGGCCGCCCGGTGTACGGCGACCAGCCCGCTCCGAGGGTGGACCGGTTGAAGTTGTCGACGAAAACGACCGGCCAGTGCGCTCCCTCACCCACCGAGACCGATACTGGCACCGCCGGGGGCACGGCAGCGCTCGGAGGAGCACAGCCGATGATCGCTGCCGCGAGGGTCAACGCGCAGATTGCCCGTAGAGGTTGAACTCGCACGTTCACGATGGTACCGCCACGGCCCGGCGGCGTGGGGCGGTGACCCGACGAGCCAGGCGATAGACCGTTGGGTAGCGCGATCCGGCCAGTCGGATGACGGCAGCATGCACCGCGACGGAGGGCTGCCACAGCGCGAGTCGCAGGATTCCGGCCGCGCTCAGACGTCGCGCCAGCGCACGGTGCCGGGCCCGGTCTGCTGGCCATCGACGGTGAACGGGTGTCGCGATCGCCGGAACGAGATGGAACCAGATCCGGAAGGCGTCGTCCGCCGACGTTCCACTCCCGAGCCGGTGAATCGCCTCGTCGCAGCACAGCGCCACATTGTCCAGTTGCATCGCGGATCCGGTGCTGATCGAGCCGGATCGTTCCAGGTAGCGGTACTTCATGTCGGGGATGAGGCGCACTCGGCGCGCCCGATCAATGATGTCCAGCAGCATCAGGAAGTCGTCCTGCGAGGTGAGCGGCGTGCGGCTCAGGGGCGGGATCATTCCGCGGCGGATGAGCTTGTTCCACAGGTGTCCGCGCAGGGTACCGCGCACCACGAGCGCGGCGATATCTCGGCCGTGCACCGTGCGCGCACGCGCGACGCCTTCCATCCGCCACCTCCGGCCGTCGGACTCGACACGTTCGGCGCGGCAGGCGACCAGGTCAGCGTCGGTCGCCTTCGCCTGCGCGAACATGGTCGCGACAATGTCATCGTCCCAGTCGTCGTCGATGTCGCAGAACCAGATGTAGTCGCCGCGTGCCGCCGACACACCGTCCATGCGCGCGATGGTCGACCCGCCGGGCCCGTCCCGGCGGATACGTCGCGCGCGCGGCTCGCGCGCGCAGAACTCCTCGACCAAGCCACCCCCTTCGTCAGTGGAGGCGTCGTCGACGAGCACGATCTCGACCGGACCGACCAGCCGCGCCAGCCGGTCGAGGGATGCCGGAAGGTCGGCTTCGGCATTGCGAAACGGAACGACCACGGTCACTAAGAGCGTCTCGGTCATCGCATCTCCTCCGCCCTCAACACGACGCACAACAGTCCCTCCCGTATCCACCAGCGTCCGCGCGCGGTGGCCGCGCCCGCAACCCGCACACGACCCGCCCGCGGTGCGACCGCCACGGCGTCCACTCGTGATTCGCGCGGACGCCAGGCACCGGCGGCATCCTGTGCTTTGTACGCACTCTCTTTCGCGGTGTGCAACATCGCCCAGACGCACGGGTCGTCCGGGGCCCGCCCCAGCGCGTGCGCGAGTGTGTTCAGCTCGCCGGGCGCACACAGCGCGAGGGCCACGTCGGCGCGAACGGCACCGACCGGCTCGATATCGATTCCCCACCGGGCCGGAGCCGCATCGACGATGACAGCAACCGTCCCGGAACTGTGTGAAATGCTCCCCGTGGCGCCATTCGGCCACCGAGGTGCGCCGGACGCGGTCCAGCCGATGCCTTCTGGCGGTGACACGCCGATCCGTGCCAGGCTGCGACGGGCCAGTACCCGCCCGGCACAGAATTCCCTGCGTCGGGCGGGAGTCATGTCGGCGGCGAGCGCACGCTCCATTCCGACCGGACCGCCGGCGACGTCCGCGATCCGTTCGACGGCAAGCAGGGCGCGGCCGGTCATCGGCCCGTCTCCAGGAGAGCCCACACGACGTCATCGAGCTCATTCGCCGTGTCGGAGAGCGCGACCACGGCGCGTCCATCCGTCAGATCCATCCCGATCAGTGCAGTGAACCCGCCCACCTGGCCCGTCTTCCACGCCCGGTCCCCGGACACCGACAGGTTCCACCCGAGACCCATGCCGACATCGATCGGCTCGAACACGTTGGGGCGTCCGGGCGCCGCGCCTTGCACCTCCAGCATTCGCTCGGCGTACCGACAGAGGTCGGCCGCCGTGGAGTACCCGCCGCCGGCCGGAGCGTACGCTCCGAGTCTCCATCGGGGCGCCGCGCGACCGCTCGCTTGGAATCCGTGTCGTGTGTTGACGTCGTCGTGTGCGGTCAAGCCCGAATCGGACATGCCGACCGCGTCGAACACACGGCGCTGCAACAGTTCCGGGTAAGGTCTGCCCCCGGCGGCCGCGAGCGCGTGCCCCAGCAGCGCGTAACCGATATTGGAGTACCGATGCTCGCCGCGGGTCGCTAGAACGTCTTCGCGCGCCCGGTCCAGCAGGTCGTCGAGATCGAGGTCATGCATCGTTGCGCCCAGGACGTCCTCTACCCACCACCGGGTCACCGTGTCGTCGCGGGCGTCGTCACCCCACTCGCCGAGCCCGCCGGTGTGCCCCGCCAGCTCTCGCAGCGTGACGTCGGCGGCGGGTGTGCCGTCGAGGTCGAGATATGCACCGACCGGATCTTCCAGCCCCACCTCGCCACGGGAGACGGCGTCGGCAAGCAGCGCACCGGTGAACGTCTTGGTGATCGACCCGACCTCGTACCGGGTGTTCTCGTCGGCACCGAATCCGGCCGTCGTGAAATCACCGTCCTGCAGCACACAGAGCGAGACGCGGTGACGAGTGCCGCCCAGGTGCGGTGCCGCGTCAGCGGCGAGCATCGCGTCACCGGTCTGCTGCGGCGCGAGCGACGGCGGCGACCCGCCGACGATGGCGCCGACGACCGCGATGAGGGTCACTGCGGCGATCGACACGGTCGCCATGATTCGACCGCCCCTCACGACAGCACTCCCAATCGCAGTGCGAGCAGCGTACCCCCGTAGACGATCACGGCGCCGAACAGTGCTGTCAGCATGGGTCTGGAAGTCGCGAGCGTCCACACGCGGACGGCGGGGCCGCGGGTCTCGCGCAACACCGTCGACGCCGCGTAGACACTCAGCCCGGCCAGGACCGCCAGCACCGCTGCCGGGCCGATCAAGACCTCTATCGTGCTCATCCGTCCTCCGGCGTCGCCGAGACTCGTTCCAGCACGATCACATGCGGGGTGCGGGTGACGACCTCGTATCGGCCGCTGGCGACCAGCAGTCGGGCGATGTTGTCGTACCATCCGTCGGGTGCGCCTGACCGGAGCTGTTCGTATCGCTCGCGCATCGAGGTGAGGAACACCACATCCGGATCCTGAGCGAGCAACCGCTCGAAAGCACTCCCCTCACCCTCGACCGTGGTCGGGTGATACAGGTCACCGAGACGGGCCACCCGAAGCGCCCCTTCGGTCGCCAGCGGACGGATCGTGCTCCCGGCCGGGACGCTCCACAGCACCTGGCGGGCAACCGTGAGCACGTCTGCGGGAGTGCGCTCGAACGCGACGTTGACGCCGCGAGCGGCACTCACCCCGACCACGCCGACGATCAGTGCCGCGGCGAGGGTGGGCGTCGCCCAGGGGCGCCGCGACCTGAGCAGCCGTGCCAGCCCTCCCGCCGCCAGCACGGCGAGCACCGGTAGCGCATACAGGTAGACGCGGAGGACGACCTCGCCGCCATAGGCTTGACCGGCCACCAGAGCCATCGGTGCGACGACCAGCGCGGCGCTGACGGGCATGGGGAGCCGTCCGCCGCGGGTGAGGACCCACCCCGCGAGCCCCGCGAGAGCGAACAACGCGGACCACGCGAGGCGGGCGGTCTGCATGAGCTGATAGGTCGCATCGCCGCTCACCCGCGAGACGATGCCCGCTTCGACAGCGGCGCCGACCTGCCCGACGCCGTTCAACAGCACACCGAGGTGGCCGCTCCACCAATCCACCGCGCCGAACGCGAACCACGCCGCAAAACACACCGCGACGCCGAACCAGAGGGTGCGCGAACGAACCGCGCCCAGCAGGCTCAGCAGCGCCAGCGCGAGGATCAACGCGACCGGTGTGAGCTGATGCGACACCACGATCGCCGCCGCCACCGCCAGCAGCCCCGTCTCCATCGCGATCGCCCAACGCCCGGACCGGCCCGGTACCCGCGGCGGTGTCCGCCCCAGAGGGGTCAACAGCCGCTGCCACCAGGGTCCGCTCGAGGGCGGGATCCCGGCTTCGGCGGTCTGCCACAACAACACGGCCAGGATCGTGAGCATGAGGGGAAAGGCGATCGCCTGCGGCGCGAAGTAGTCCTGCTGCACCCAGTTGCCCAGCACGAACAGCGCGACCGCTGTCCACGCGACCGCCCGGCCCGGGTAGAGGGCGCGCCCGATCGTGTAGACGGGCGCGAAACACAGCAGCGTCGCGAACGCCGGGAACAGCACCACCAGGGCTGTCGCATCGGCCGTGCCCGCCCAGCCGACAACGGCGGCTGCGGCGGTGAAGAAGCCGGGCCAGCTGAACCGGGCGTCAGTGGCGACCCGGAGTGTGCCGGTGTCGCCGATCCACTCGGCGAATCCGACGTGCACGTAGGCGGTCCCCACGGGAGAACCGCCGTCGGCGACTCCGACGAACGTCGTGATCATGACGGCGAGCACGCCCAGCGCAGCCCCGGCGAACGTGCCATCGGTGCGGGGGCGGGCCCGGATCGCGAGGGCGGCGACGACCACGACGATCGCAACGGCAAGCAGGTAGCGCCACGGCAGCACCCCGATCAGTCCGGTGGATCCGGCGGCGTCGAGGTCGATCGTGTCGATCGCGGTCAACCACAGGATGCCGGCCGCGCCCAGCGCAAGCACAGACAGGATGCGCCGCGTCGGCGCCGTGGGCGCACCGCGCGGTCCCACGCGGACAGTTCTCACCGCACGAGCAACCCTGCGCCACGCGACCGGTGTCAGTGCCACCCCCACCAACGCCAGCAACGATGCGGTGAGCGGTTCGCTCCACATCCCGGCGGTCACCTGCACCACGGTCAGCAGCAGCAACGACGCCAGCGACAATGCTGGCACGAGCATCACGACGATGCGCGCGGGATGGCGCACGAGCGTCAGTGCGGCGGGGAGTCCGGGGACCAGCACGGCGAACGCAACCGCCCACAGCGGGCGACCCGCGATGTTCACATCCCACCACGCCAGTGCGGGGACCACGAGCGACAGTGCGCACGCGAGAACCAGTCCGACGCGTGCGAGCGTCCGCCCCGTCATCGGCGTCCCGCCCACAGCGCGCTACCGCGCACGGCTTCTCGTGCCGCCGCCAGCAGGTACAGGAACGGACCGACCGCGTACCCGCGCCGCTCCGCGCGCACCAGTGACCGCGGGTAGTCATCGGGGCGGGTGTCGTTCTTCTCCGAGTCCTCGTTCAGCAGCATCCGCAGACCCGTCGGCAACGCCCGCAGCGCGATGATCGCCGCGCGCGGCGAGGTCATCGCGAAGCGGGTGACATTCGCGGCCATGCCGGTGCCATAACCGAACAGTTGAGTGCGCAGCGCGGCGACCGTCTCGCGGTGGCGGTGGGCGACCTCAGCGGCGGGTTCGTAGCGGAGCACACCGCCGGCGAGGACGACGCGACGGAACATGTCGAGGTCCTCACCCCCACGGGTGGGAGACCCCGCACCGAGGGCCGTCGCAAACCCGCCGCGTTCGACGAGGAACCTGCGGCGGAAGGCCATGTTGTTGCCGGAGCCGAACTCTCCCGCCGCGATCGGATACACGGGACCACGCGGGCCCGGCTCCCACCCCGGGGAGAGCTCGTCACGTCCCCACTCGTGTCGACGGTCGCCCTTGTCGAAGCCGATGGCCTGTTCGAACCAGCGTTCCGGGTCCGCGGCGACGGATGCCGGCCTCACCCGCCCCGTCACGCACACCACCCGCGGGTCGTCGAACCCGGCGGCGAGTGCGGCGAGCCAACCGGGCGCGGGTCGCGCGTCGTCGTCGGTGAAGGCCACCAGCGCCCCCGATGCGGCAGCGATGCCGCGGTTGCGTGCGGCCGAGAGTCCGCGACGCGGCTCCGCGACGATTCGCAACCGCTCGTCTGCGACGCCCGCGAGGGCACGGCGCACCCTGCCCGACCGGGGGTCGTTGTCGACGACGATCACCTCGAGCCGGCAGCCCGTCTGGCCCAGCACCGCGCGAGTCGTGTCGGCCAGGTCAGGGCTGCGCCCCAGTGTTGCGACGACGACCGACACCTCCGGTGCTTGTCGCCGCGGTGTGCCCGCAAGCACGGCACGACGCCGGTGCACGGCCGGGCAGCTCAGATAGCCCAGACCGGCAGCTAGCACGCCCGCGACGCGCGCCAGGTTCCGTGCCATCGCAACGCCCTGCCCGCGAGCGGCGGCGACGGCATCCGTCGCGACGGCGCGACGCAGCGTCGAGAAGACATGACCGCGTTCGGGCGAAAGGACCCCGGAGCCGTCAGCGCGTGCGGCCAGCAGCGCCTTGGAGCGTCCTTCCCAGAAACACCGCCGCACGAGGTACCGCATCCGCGCACGCTCGCGCGGCACGAGGTGGTCGACGGCGAGCGCGGTGTCGCGGATCACGGTGTGGGGTGGTCCGGCGGCGCCCAGACGGATACCGAGGTCGGTCTCCTCGCCGCCCACCGGGTGCGTCCCGATCCGGCCGATGCCCTCGGCGAACAGCCCGATCCGCTCGAACACGCCGCGCCGGATCGCCATGCACGCGCCAATCGGGTTGCGCAGCGCCGCACCGTCGACGGGCAGACCGCGGTAGTCGCATCCCACGACCCATCCGAATTCGGGAGGAAACCACGGCGGGTCGCCGCTCTCCCATCGCGGATGGACAGCGCCGCCGACGGCGACCACAGCGGGGTCGGCAAACCGCCGCTGCAGCGCGGCGTGCCACCCGGAACGCAGGGCCGCGTCGTCGTCGACGAACAGCAGCACGTCACGGGTGCTGTCGGTCGCCGCGGTGTTGCGGGCCCCGGACAGCCCGCGGGCGCGCCGGTTCGACACGACGGCCACGCGAGGCTCCGCACGGAAGTGCGCGGTCAGCTCCGCCGCGTAGTCACCGTCCCCGTCGACGACGATCGTGACCAGGCCGGCGGGGGGTAGTTCGCACAACGCGCGCTGGATGCCGTCGTGCAGCGTCGCTCGTCGACGCGGAGTGTACGTGCACACGATGACCTCGACCGCCGGCGCCGTCACGGCATCGGATGCTGGCCGCGCACGGCCAGCGGCACGTCCGCCCGCCGGAGCGGGTCTGATGCGGCCAGGTTCGCGCCGGCTCGCCGCCGTTCCCGCAGCAGCGTGGACAGCACCCGGCGCCCGTCTCGCCACGCATTGAGATTGCTCACTCCGTGCAGGCGGCGCCGTTCGTGGCTGGGGACCTCGCGCACCGGGACGCCGGCGACAGCGACCCGCACGTTGATGAGCGTCTCGATCTCGAAGCCGTCCCCCCACTTCGGCCCGCCATCCACCGGGTGCGGGTCGGGCAGGTCCAGTACCGGCAATAGATCGCGGTGCAGTGCGTTGAACCCGTAGCAGAGGTCGCTGTAACGCACCCCGAACAGGATGTTGGTCAGCAGGGTCAGCCCGAGATTGCCCGCTCGTCGCAGCTGGGTGATGTCGTCGCTGCCGCCGCCACGGGAGCGTGTCCCCTTGGCGAACATCGCACCGTCCGCGATCGCAGAGACGAACCGCGGGATCTCTGCGGCGTCGGCAGATCCGTCAGCGTCGAACATCACGAGCACGTCGCCGCTGGCGGCGGCGAACCCGCACGCCATCGCGTTGCCTTTCCCGTAGCGTGTCTGCTCGACGACGTGGGCGTCGGGGCGAAGCCGCTGCACGAGGGAGGTGGTGCGGTGGAAGCGTGCCCCCTCGACGACGATGAGTTCGTATTGTGCCGGAATGCGCGGCAGTACCGCCTCGAGGTTCTGTGCCTCATCGAGAGACGGAACGATGACGCTGACGGACGGGTCACTCATCCCGATGCCCCGGAACGTTCGTGAGGACGAGGCCGACCCGGCCGTGCGCGCGACCCGCGTGGTCATCGTCGAAGCGCACCGTGGTGTCGAGCGTGAGCATGCCACGTGAGAGGGCACGCACACCGACCCCGGCCACGGCGAACTCGCCGCGGAAACTGCCCGCGTCGATCGGGCGAGTGTAGGTGCTGGCGAGCTTGTGGATGAGGACGTCGGGCAGTTGGCGCGCCCAGTAGTCATCGAGAGTCCAGGCGGCGAATTCGGGAAGCAGCGCCCGATGCACACTCACCGCGAGGGTGACGTACATCAGCTGGTTGTAGCAGATGACGAACTCGGCGGCGTTGAAGTGACCGGTGTCGTCGATGTACGAGGACCCGTCGATGCGAAACACGCCCCGCGAACCGACCCGGCCATCAGCGGCGCGCGTGACCTCCGCCCCCGTCAGATAGACGCACCCCTTCGAGCGGTACGGGTCCAGCGCGCGCCGGAACACGGGTTCGGTCTCGTCGATCCAGCCCGTCGAAATGGTGGCGCTCACAGCGCGCGCGCGTAGAGCGGGTGGTCGTCGAGCGCCGTCACGCGGTGCGACACGGTCGCCGCGGGGGTCGTGGTGTGCAGCGCGCGGTGAATGAGAGTGCGGTTGTCCCAGATGACGATGTCGCCGGATTCGTAGCCGTGCTGGTGGATGAGCGGGTGCGTGAATTCGGTGTCGAGCTGACCGGTGGCTTCGAACAGCTTGTCGAGCAGATCGGGGTCATCACTGCCGTGCAGTTCGACGGTGAAGCCCTCGCTGATGAACAGGATCTTCTCGCCCGTCACGGGGTGCTCCATCACGGTGGGGAATGTCACCGGTGGGGTGTGCTCCTCGACCTCGCGGATCACTTCGCCCAGCGGGCGGTAGACGTCATCGGGACGGATCTTGAAGAACTTGCGGACGGAGTGCGAGCAACGGGTGCCCGCCGCAGCATCCTTCAGCTCGTCGGGAAGCGCCTCATACGCCTGAGCCATGTTGATGAAAAACGTGCCGCGGTTCTTCGCGGGCAGCACCTTGGGAGAGAAGATCGTGAACGCGAACGGCTTCGGCATGAACTGGTAGTCGGCGTGCCAGAACTTCCCGGTCTTGGGCACTCCGATCTGCTTGCCGTCTTCGGGCACGTTCGACGAGACGAAGATCTCCTCGAACTCGGGGTGGTGATACATCGGTTCGTGATAGCTGACGAGTTCCCCGAACATCCGGCCGAGGCGCACGAACTGGGCCGGCGTGATGTCGCCCTGGTCCCGCAACACGACCACTTTGTCGCGGTAGACGGTCTGCGTGAGCCGTTCGATCTCAGCGGGCGTGACCGCATCGACGTCGAATCCCCTGACCTCGACTCCCAGCCCCGCGCTCTGCTGCGCCCCCAGGACCATACTCATCGTTCACATCCTTCCTTGTACTACAAGACGTAGATACTCTACCTGATGTAGTAGACACAAGATGGACGGTCTCCTGACGACACCTATACTCGACACTGGCCGACGACCACAGGTGGGAGACATCATGACGCAGCCGTATCCCCAAGGGTCCGTACCGGGCTACGCGCCCACGCCCGCGCCCGCGCCCCGGTCTCGCGACACGCTCGGCATCGTCGGCGCCATCGTGGGTTTCGTGCCGTCGCTGTTGTCGCTGCTGATACAGTCCGCCCAGCGACCCATGATCGAAGGCGGTGCCATCAGCGAATACGCCGCGATCTCGCTCACCGTCTCGCTGCTCGCGGGAGCAGCGGGGCTTACCGCCCTCGCTCTCGGCATCGTCTCCGCCGTACGCCGCCGCAGCGACCGACTGTGGTCCGGCATTGCCATCGGGGCGGGCACCGTCGCCGTGATCGGTGTGCTGGTGAACCTGCTCTTCTACGTCACCTCGGCTATCGCCAGTTGGCTGTGAGACTCACCGACGGTCGCCGTCCTGCGCAAGGGCGTGGCCCCACTCCGCCGCCGCGACGCACCGAGCTGTGCGGCGCATCGTCACGTGGGGCTGCGCATGGTCACCCCGCGGGAAGCTCGCCACGCCTCAGCATCTGAATGACCGTGTCGAGCGGGCCGGGACCAGCGGAAAGCTCAACGCGGACCACGCCGTCGGACTCTGCAACAGTCTGCTCGGGGAAGAGCTCCGCGTACGCGCGTCCGGAGAAGGCCGACACACCCGTGGCAAGTTCGTGCTCAATGCTCGCCGCAGCGGCCTCGTCGCCGAGAACACAGTAGACCGAGACGGCTTCGTCCCCACCGACGGGCAGCAGCCCTACGGCGGCGGACGGCATGAAAAATGCCGCGACGACGTCGCCCAGGCATGCGGCGATCGCGTGCACGTCGGGGTCGTCCGATGCCGGGTCGCCACCGGTCTCAGCCTGCCTCCCGCCGAAGACGACGGTATCGCCCTCCGGAGCGATCCACCCATAGAGCATGGTGAGTTGCTGCTCGCCGTCGAGGTCATGGCGAAGCACGTCGCCATCGCTCCATCCGGCGGCTTGGGCGGCGGTGCGGACCGCAGACTCATCCTGACCGCCCACCAGCGTCGTCACGCGGTTCAGCGAGGCGCCGACCGTGATGGCGTAGTCCACGGCCTCGGGGTCGATGCCGAGCGAGTCGGGCAGCAGCCGCCAATTGTCCGCCAGCGGGCCGAAGCCCCTCATACGTACGAGCCCCCACTCGTTGAGGAGCTCTCCGCCGGAAAGCTCACGGAGCGCAGCCGCATCGCTGAAGTCGATGACACCGTCGTCCGGGCCACTGACCGCTCCGAGCGCTGTCATCAGCCGCGTGTCCGCGTCGACGTCCCCACCCTCACGACTCGTCTCATCGGCGTCACCGGTAGGCGAGGGAGACAGCTCAACGGTCGGCACCGGTGACGATTCCGCCGCGCAGGCCGTCAGCACGCTCGCGACGAGCAATGTGAGTACCGCTCGTCCCCGCCATGACCATGTGTGCACCCCTGCTCCCGTATGCATACGTTCCATGCTAAGCCGCAACGCGACGGCCGGGCGCGAGGACGGGCAAGACGCGAAGAGAACGCAAGGCGAAGGGAGGGCCCCGTGGCGCGCGCTCGGCTACGTCGCCGTGGCCGTCTCGTTCTGCGGCGGATCTGTCGACAGGCGTGCGTCCAGCGCTGCCACCTGCGACCGCAAAGCCGCCAGCTCCGCGAGAATCTCTTCCTGGTGCGACTGGGTGGCGATGCCCTCCGGGCGGGTGTGATGCGCGGGGTCGTCGCCGCTCTCGACATCCGTCGACGTCTCGTGCAGCGTCTGCATTGCGTCGACGATGACCGCGACGAACAGGTTCAGCATCGTGAACGCCGAGGCGAGGATGAACGGGACGAAGAACGCCCACGCATGCGGGTACACCTCCATGACGGGGCGGACGATCCCCATCGACCACGACTCGAGAGTCATCACCTGGAACAGGGAGTACAGCGACTTCCCCAGGTCGCCGAACCACTGCGGGAACTGCTCGCCGAACAGGGCCGTCGCCATCGTCGCCCCGATGTAGAAGACAAGGGCGGTCAGCCCCGCGATCGCACCCAATCCCGGCAGCGAGCGCAGAAGTGCCGTGACGACCCTGCGCAGTTGGGGCATACGATTGATGATCCGCAGCAGCCGCAGGATCCGCAGCGACCGCAGCACCGAGAACGGGCCCGCCGCGGGGACCAGCGCGATGCCGACGACGATGAAGTCGAACACGTTCCAGCCGTCGGTGAAGAAGCGCCACCGGTAGGCGTAGAGCTTGAGCAGGATCTCGATGACGAAGATGACCAGCGCGATCACGTCGAGAACGTGAAGGAGCCCGCCCAGGTGGGTCTGCATCCACGGCGAAGTCTCCAGGCCGAGCGTAAGCCCGTTGACCACGATGACCCACAGGACGAACCGCTGCACGGGCGGGGCTTCGACGAAGCGGGCGGCGCGGCGCCGGGAAACGCTCAGCGCGTCTAAGTCAATTCCCATGCATCCATTCTGCCCAGGTTTCGCCCCACCCCTCCCCGCCGAGGCAGAGTCCGGCGGTCCGCCGGGGCCGGTGCCCGCCGTCAGCGGAGGGTCAGGACGGTGTCGAGCAGGATGCCGGCGGAGTGCGGCCAGGAGAAGCGCGCGACGTGGGCGGTGCCGGCGGCGACGACATGGGCGTGCACCACCGGGTCGTCCAGGCTCTGCACGGCGGCGGCGAACGCGGCCGGGTCATCCGGGTCGGCGTAGAGTGCGCCCTCCCCCGCGACCTCACGGAAGATCGCCATGTCGGTGACGACGGCCGGCACCCCCATCTCCAGCGCCTCCGCCACCGGCAGACCGTACCCTTCGTCGCGGCTCGCCGTCACCAGCACGGCATCGTCGGCGAGCGCTGCGGCGTACTCGGCGTCGGTCACGCCGTCGTGGAAGCGCACCGCCACCCCCGGCGCGGCCACCGCGTCGAGTTCGGCGCGACGCTCCGGCGAGATGCGACTGAGCAGATGCAGCGTGCGCCCCGGCAGCGACGTCATCGCCCGCACCAGAGCCGCCACGTTCTTGTATTCCATGAACGACCCCATGTAGACCAGGTTCCGCACCCCGCCGCCGACGGCGGTCCCCTCCGGGAGCAGGTCGGCGAGCCGCTGCGGCGCGTTGGGAACGACGACCACGGGGCGCTTGGTCAGCCGAACCGCCGCGAACTGATGCTTGCTGGTCTCGCTGACGGTGACCACCATGTCGGCGGCGTTGAGGGTCATCCGCTGCGGCACGTAGCTGAAGTGGAACAGCCGCCACCCCACTCGGACGTACCAGGGAAGATCGCGCGGGGGCGTTCGATGGCGGTAGTAGATCGTGTCGTGCAGCGTCAGGATGAGCCGGAACCGGCGCCCGAGCGCGCCGATCGTCTGCATCGGCGAGAACACGACATCGGGACGATGCCGGTTCAGCAGCAGCGCCGTCAACGGCTCGCGCAGCGCCGTCGGAGCGTGGATGCGGAGCACCCGCGCACCCTCGGGCAGGAACGCGCGCTGACGTTCGTCGAAGATGAGGAACACCACCGTGACCCCGCGGGCCGGTGCCACCTCGGCCACCGCCGCCGCCAGTTCCGCCGAGTAGCGGCTGATGCCGTCGTGGTGGTCGGTGCGGATGTAGCGGGCGTCGAAGAACAGTCGCACGGGGCGACCGGTCACGGCTCCACCGGGTCGCCGCGGTAGAGCGCTTCGAACGTGTCGAGCGTGCGCGCGATGTCGTGGATCTTCACGCCTTCCAGCGATGCCTGCTGCATCCTCACGTACTCGTCGTCGTCCGCCGTCAGTACGCGGCGCAGCTTGGCGGCGAGGTCGTCGGCGTTGCCCGGTTCGAACAGGTACCCGTTCTCCCCGTCGTGCACGAGGTGCGGCAGGGCGACCGCGTCGGCGGCGACGACAGGAAGGCCCGAGGCCATCGCCTCCATCGTCGCGATCGACTGCAGCTCCGCGATCGACGAGATGGCGAACACCGTCGCCTGGGACAGCGTGCGGCGCAGTTCCTCCTCGCCGACCCGCCCGTGGAAGCGCACCCGATCGGCCAGCCCCAACCGCGCGGTGAGGTGCTCGAGGTGACGGCGTTGATCGCCGCCGCCGACGACGTCGAACGTCACGTCCAGGTCGGTCAGCTTCGCCAGCGCACGCAGGGTGACGTCGACGTGCTTCTCGGTGGTGAGCCGGCCGATGAAGACGATTCGCTTGTCGGGCTTCGGGCCCAGCTGCGGCGTGTAGTTGGCCGCGTCGATTCCGCAGCTGATCGGGATCACGCCGGTGACATCGATCGTGCGCTCGAGGAACTCGGCCGCCCGGCGCGTCGGTGTGGTGACGGCGCGCGACATGTCGAAGGTGCGCTTGGCATCGGCCCATGCGACGCCGATCAGCTTCTTGTCGATGAACGGCGGCAGCAACGTGAAGTCGATGATGTTCTCGGCCATGACGTGGTTGGTGGCCACGACCGGGATGCCGCGCTCGTGCGCGATGCGGGTCATGCCTCGGCCGATGACGATGTGCGACTGACTGTGCACGACGTCGGGGTGGACCTCGTCGAGGATCTGCCGTGCGTAGTGCTTGGCGCGCCACGGCAGCACGAAACGGAGCCAGTCATGTGGATACCAGCGGTAACCGGGCAGACGGTGCACCGTGACCGGCTGACCCTCGATGAGCTCGGTGTAGGTGCCCGCGGTGCGGTGGGTGACGCTGGGCGTGACGACGTGGACGTCGTGGCCGCGGGCGACCAGGCCCGCCGCCAGCCGTTCCGCGAACCGCGCCGCGCCGTTGACGTCGGGGGCGAACGTGTCCGCGGCGATCGCGATCTTCAGTGGGGAGGGTGAGGGGGGGTCTTGGCCGGGCACGGGCGTCGCGGGGGTCGTCACGGTGAGGTGGATGCCAATCTCTGCGGCGCACCGCATCCTTCTCGCGGCGCCCGCTCACTCTACCCGAGAAGGGTGTGCGAACCCGGGGCGACGCGCACGAGTTCCCTGTCTCAGCGGGGGCGCCGCGCACTCCGGTCGACGGTGACCGACAGCGACGACGAGACGCCCTAACCTGGACACATGCCCCGACTTCAGGCCGATGCGGACCCGGCACGCTGGCTGCCGGTGACCGGCTCGCTGAGCTGGAAAGGTCGCCGGCACCGCAAAGCCGCCATCCGGATGCTGATGGCACAGGCCGGAGCGGCCCTGGGAACCACCGGACGCCGCGGCGGGGGTCTCGCCGCCTGGGCGATCAGCCAGGCCACGCCGCTGCTGATGCGCCGGGCCGACGGCAGGGTGCTGGCCTGGGTGTGGCGGCAAGATCCTGAGCTGGTCGTGGCGATGGCTCAGATCCAGGAGCTGACGGCCCAGCTGCGCACGGCGCGCGCGATGATGCCGATGGAGTACGACGACACCGTCCCGTTCGACAACCGCCACCTCGGCCGGGGCGAGAAGCTCGTCATCCCGATCCCGCCGCAACCGCAGACGCCCCCGTTCGCCACCTACTCGTGGGACACCGGCACGCATCTCGTCACCCTCACGGCGGTGTGCGGCGACCGGGAGAGGTTCGGGACCGTCATCACCGACGTGGACGAGGTCGCCGCTTCGTTGCGCATCTCGGACGAGGTCCTCGTGGCACGTCCGACCGTCCTCCGGCTGGATCCCACCTGACCTGCGGCGGGGGCGGCTGATCCGGCAGCGGGGACTCAGCCCGGCGGCGCGTCGGTATCGGTGCGCTCGCCGGAGAACCAGCGCAGTCGCCGCGCACCCGGGTCGCCCTCCAGCAGAAGGGCACGTGTGAGCAGGGTGAGCGGAATGGCGAGGATCGCGCCCAGCGGGCCGATGACGAACGTCCAGAACACGACCGACACGAAGCTCAGGGTGAGACTGAGGTCGACCGCGTCGCTGACGAACTTCGGCTGGATCAGCACCTGCAGGGTGACGTTGACGACGCAGTAGATCGCGACGACGGCCAGCAGGAGCGGCCAGCCGCCGACAACGAGGGCGAGCACGGCGGGCGGGATGACACCGAGGACGAATCCGATGTTCGGGACGAAGTTCGTGACGAAGGCGAGGATGGCCCAGACCGCCGGGGCCGGCACCTGCAGCATCCACAGCGCGAGTCCGTCGATGACCGCGACGAGCGCCCCGAAGATCGCGTTGACGACGTAGTACCGCCGCACCCCGCCGGTGAAGCGATCGATGCGCCGCATGACGGGGCCGATGCCGGGGCCGAGTTCCGCCTCAGCGCGGCTGTAGCGTCCGCCGTCGGCGGCCATGAAGATGATGTACGCGAGCACGAAGAACAGGGCGGTCAGCACCGAGAGCGTCGCCGACCCGAGCGAGGCGGCGAACCCGGTGAGCGTGGCGGGGTCGATGATCCCGGTCAGGCTGTCGGCGGCGCCGATGTGGACGCCGAGCCCGGTCAGCCACGCGATGGTGTCGCCGGCGCTGCGGCGCAGTTGGTCAGCGACGTCGATGATGAGCCCGGTGAACTCGATTCCCGCGTAGGCCAGCAGGGCGGCGAGGCCGCCGATGACGGCGTACGCCGCGACGATGACCGCGGTCGTCGCCGCCCACGACGGCCAGCCGCGCCGTTCCAGCGGATGCCGCAACGGATGGCAGATGATCACGAGCACGACCGCCAGCAGCATCGGGGCAAGGATCGACTGACCCAGATGGATGCCGACCAGCACGACGACCGCGGCGGCGAGGGCGACCAGCGTCTGTGTCGCGGCGGACGGACGCCAGGCGGCCGGGGGCGTGGAACGCGCCATGCTCACGTGTCGGCGTCGGCGGTGAGCGCCGCCGCGTTGCGGATGAACAGAATGAGCCACGTGAAGACCATGAGCCCACCGACCAGTTCCACGGCGGTGAGGGTGTATCCGCCGGCGATGAACTGCACCGTGGCGATCAGCACGACGCCGACGAGCACGTAGCTGAGCACGATGAACGCGGCCGGCATGCCGGGCACCCAGCGCGGCAGCAGGACGACCACGATCAGGAACACGAGCACCATTCCGGAGGCGAATCCGGTGTGCAGCAGGAAGAAATCGTCGACGGGGAACAGCCCCACGATCATCAGGCAGATGCCGAGGACGACCAGGCACACCCGCAGCCATCGGACGCCGTTCGGCTTCGCCGAGGGCAGCGAGGCGGTGGAGTGGCGCGCCAACGTGGTGACCAGGAATCCGGCCACGATCACTGTGAGGTTGAAGGTGCGCGCCGAGAGGTCGTCGGTCATTCCCAGCGCCGACAGGTTCATCGTCCACCAGTGCGGGTCGGAGGAGGTGAGTGTCGCCGCGAGCACACCTTCCACGAGGAACAGCGCGAGTACGGCCGCGAACGTCAGCAGGTCGAGGTGCGTCGCGATGAACGAGACCGCGTACGCCGTGATGGCGGCCAGCCCGCCGGACAAGAGGATCGCGGCCACCGGGAACACGTCCGCGTCGATGAACCCGCGCGCGAGGATGTCGGCCAGCAGCGTCCAGGTGAGCAGGGCGACCACGGCGTGCGCGATGGTCAGGGCGAGAGTGTCGAGCAGGTCGAACAGGCCGATGCTCCGTGAGCGGTCCCGCACCGACCACCGACCCAGCACGAAGACGACGGCCGCCACGACCGCCGACGAGATCGCCGCGAACTGCCCGACCGACCCCGGCCCGGCGATGGGGGCCGCGCGGAACCCGAGGACCGGGATGGCGATCGCCGCGACGACGACCAGCGAGATGCCGGCCAGCGCGATGGACACCGATTCGCGGCGGCGCTCGCTCGACGAGGCCGCGGCGGGGCGGAAGGTGTGGTCAACGGAGGTCATCACATCGTGAGGCTACTGCCCCGCGCCCCGTTGCGTCAGCCCCGAGTCCCCGTCATCCGGAGATGGTCACGCTGGCGGGAATGGTGCTGTCGCTCACGACGACCGGTGCGCACGAACTGCGGATGTACCCGCGCGAGCGTTCGTTGACCACCGTGACTCGCTCCAGTGTCAGCTGACCGCCGTGCGTACAGCTCTCGGCACCGTGCCGCACGATGTTCCCGTTGTCGCCGTCCGGCTGGGTGATGCGGGTGTCGACGATGCGCACCGCTCCGCCGTCGGGGAACTCGGCCGCGTCGGCGACGGTGTTGTCGACGAGGGTGCTGTTCTCGATGGTCGAGACCGCGCAGCGGCTCTTGAACGCGTGGCCGCCGATCGCGCGCTCGGACACGAGGCCCCTGGCGACCACGCTCCCGCACGTGCCCGACAGGTAGATGTTGTGGGTCTGCCCGTCGCCGGCACCGTTGTCGTGGAAGTGGGAGTCCTCGATCACCCAGTCCCCACCGGCCGCCAGGATCCCGTTGTAGGAGCCGTAGCACTCCACATGACGGAGGGTGACGTCCACATCGGGTTCGTTGCGCAGGCACGCTTCGTTGCCCTCGCCGCCCCGGGCTCCCGTGATCACGAGTCCGTCGATGGTCAGCCCGGTCCTGAGCGCGACGAGGCACCCCTTCGACTGCGCCGGCACCATTCCCGAGCAGTCCAGCACGGCGCGGTCCGCGTCGGCGGAGCGGATCGTCACCTGCGCGGTGCCGATCGTCAGTGTCTCCCGGTAGGTCCCGGAACGCATCTCGATCACGGCTCCCGGGGTCGCGTCGGCGATGGCGGCGGTCAACGTCGTGTATTCCTCTCCCGGTCCGACGCACGCCGTCGCGTCCGGGCTGCACCCCTCGGTCGGATCAGGCGCCGGCGAAGCGGTCGTCGTCGGCGAGGGCGTGGGGCCCGGCGACGCCGTCCGAATGGGCGAGGGGGTGGGCGACGGCGACGCGGTGGATGTCGGTGAAGGCGTGGGTTTCGGCCGGCCGGTGGGCCAGTCCGTCGGCGGGCCGGGGCGCGACGCGGACGGCGGGCCGTCGGAAGGCGCACCGCCGGGACCGGCCAGCGGTGCGCATCCCCCCGGGACGACGGCCACCAATGCCACGACGAGGGGAAGGAACACCGACAGTCGCATGCGCCGAGTCAAGCAGATCGGACGTGCGCGCGGGACCGCCGAAGCGGTGCTGTGGATAACTGTGCGTCGCGCGCTCGACGGCATCCTCGTGTCGGCGCGCGTGCGCCTCGCTCAGCGTCCACCTCCTGACCCGCGCGCCCGTCATCCGAGCATGACGCGGACCAGCACCGGGTGGTGGTCCGAGCCCAGCGGGGTCACGAAGTTGTAGCCGGACCGTTCGCCGGCGTTGGCCCAGCCCTCCACGATCGCGTGCGACGGCCGCACGAGGACCTTGTCGACGTGATCGCCCCACTTGACGCCGATGACAGGGGCCGCCTGCATCGTGGGGTTCGCCGAGTTGCAGTGCTGGCAGTTGAGCGCGCGGGACTGATCGTACGCGTCGAACCACCCGGCTCGTTCCAAGATTTCCTGGCTGTCGTCCCCGGCTCGCGACTTGTGGGTGTTGAAGTCTCCGGCGATGACGACAGGGGCGGATGCCCAGCGGGAGCTGAGCGTGGAACTCAGGTTCCGGACGACGCCGTCGACGTAGGCCGACAGGCGGGATGCCTCATACTCGCGCTGAGCGATCGTCGACGACGTGTCGCCCACTCTCAGGTGAACGGTGACCACCACGAGGCCGCGTCCGGTGGCACGATCCTGGAACGCGGCCCAGGCCGCCCCCTTGCCGTTGGAAGCGTACTTGCTCGCGAACTCCGTCTCGCCCCGGACGATCTTGCCGTCGTTCGTGATGGGGCTGAACTCCGATGTGCGGTAGAGGATGTCGTTCTGGCCGTTGACCGCGAAACGGTACCCGCTGGGGGCCGTCGAGTAGCTCGACGCCTCCTGCGCAACCACGAACCCGGGTTTCAGGTCCCCGATACGTTCGTTGATCACCCGGGTGCGGCTGGACATCGACGAGCACTGCACCGAGCAGACGTTCCAGGTCATGAGACGGAACGAGTGCGTTCGGAGGCTGCTCGACGACGCTTCGGCTTTGATCGTGCCGTGGCCCACCCGCTGCGAGCGGAACCCGGTGCCCGCGGAATTGACCGCGCTCACCTGCACGAAGTAGTCGACGCCGGGGGTGAGCCCGCGGATCGTGGCACCCGATCCGGTCGGCTGGGCGACGGGTCGCGTGGCTGCCGCGACGCCGTCGTAGGTTCGCGAAACGAACACCTTGTAGCTGGACGCACCGGACACGGATGCCCAGTCCAGGCGCAGCGTGGCTTTGCCTCCGGACAGGGATGAACCGACGAAGTTCACCAAGCCGACCTGACCGGGGCGGGAGGTTGCCGCCGTGGCCGCCGAGGGGGCGGTGGAAACGGCGAGCATCGAAAAGAGCACAGCACAAAGCACCAGAAAACGCGCGGGGGGACGCATGCCGCCGAGTGTACGCCTGTAGGAACGAATCCGACAGGGGAGTCCTCCACGGCGGAAGATCGGTGGCTGCTGGGCCTCGGCCATACGACGACGCACTCCTTTCGCCGTCGGCGTGCAGCGCGGAACGCCGACGCGACGGCATCCGCGATCGCGGACACGCCCACGCGAACAGGGGCCCTGGGCCAGCGTCGCACCGTGGGGGAAGTGGAGGCGACCGTGAACAGTCAGGGGGTCCCGCTACGGTAACCCGCGGGCGCGAGATCTCGCGTCCCCTCTTTGGGGGACAACTTTGGGGAACGACGGTCGCCGGGGTGAAGGTGGGCCGGCGGCGGTGCTCCCGGGGCCTCAGTCCTCCGCGGCGGGCGTCGGCCGCCAGAGCACTACTTCGGTCGCGCGGCGCACGCGGGTACCGTGGCGCAGCGTCACCACCGCGCCGCTGACGCCCGCGGCGAACACCCGGGCGCCGGGGCGCTGCAGTGCCTCATCCCGGAGCTGCTGCTCCAGATCACGCACCCGCCGGTGCAGCGTCTGCACCTCGTTCTCGAGGTCGAGGATGCGGGCGATCGCGGGCAGGCTCATGCCGTCCGCCGACATCTGCGCCACTTCGCGCAACTGGCGCACGTGCCGCAGCGAGTAGCGGCGGGATCCGCCGCGCGTGCGGTCGGGCACGACGAGCCCCAGCCGGTCGTACTGCCGCAGGGTCTGCGGATGCATCCCCGCGAGCCCCGCGGCGGCGGCGATCGCGAGGACGGGGTCGTCCTCGTCGAGCTCGCGTTGCTCCGTCACCGCTCACCTCCTGGCGTGATTGTCGCGCGCACCCGCCAGGGATCAGGCGTGGCGCGCCTTGTTCATGAGATCCGCGCGCGGATTCTCATCCGGTTCGAGCTCGTGGAAGCGTTGCAGCGCTTCCTTCGCTTTGTCGTCCAGGTGCGCGGGGACGGCGACCTGGACCTCGGCGAGGAGGTCGCCGGTGCCCTTCGTGGACTGCACGCCGCGGCCCTTGACCCGCAGCACCCGGCCCGAGGGCGTGCCGGGTGCGACGCGCAGTCGCACCGGGTCGCCGTCGAGGGTGGGGACGTCGATCGTGGCCCCGAGGGCCGCTTCGGTGAAGGTCACCGGCACGGTGACGCGCAGGTTGAGACCGTCGCGGGCGAAGACCGGATGCGGCCGGACCGTCACGCTCACCACGATGTCGCCGGCCTCGCCGCCGTCGGGCGAGGGGCGACCCCGTCCGCGGAGCTTGATCTTCTGACCGTCGGAGACACCGGCGGGGATCTTGACCTTGAACGGCTTGCCGTCTTCGCCCTGCAGCGAGATGGTCTCGCCCTTGGTCGCGGTGACGAAGTCGATCGTGGTGCGTGCCGTGACGTCGGCACCCCGCTGGGGGCCCCCGAAGCCACGGAATCCCCCGCTGGGCTGCCCGAATCGGCCGGAGCCGAAGGTGCCGCCGCCCTGCTGCCCGAACATCGAGAAGATGTCGTCGAAGTCGGCCTGCTGGTATCCGCCGCGGGACTGTCCGAATCGGCTGAAGACGTCTTCGAAACCGCCGCCGCCCGAGCCGGGGGCCTGGAATCGAGCCCCCGATCCCATGGCGCGAATCTCGTCGTACTCGGCGCGCTGTTCCTTGTCGCTGAGCACCGCGTACGCTTCGCTGATCTCCTTGAACTTCGACTCCGCTGCGGTGTCACCGGGGTTGGAGTCCGGGTGGTACTTGCGGGCGAGCTTGCGGTAGGTCTTCTTCAGATCGGCGTCGCTGGCGTCTTTGGCGTCGCCGAGCACCTTGTAGAAGTCCTTGTCGAACCAGTCCTGACTGGCCATGCGCGCTCCTACTCGGCCGGAACCGCGACGACGACCTTGGCCGGCCGCAGTTCTGTCTCGCCCAGGCGGTAACCGACCTCGACGACCTCGAGGATCGTCGGGGTCTCGGTGCCCGGGGTGGGTGCCTGGAAGATCGCTTCGTGCTGTTGCGGGTCGAACGCCTCGCCGGGGGCGCCGAAGGCGGCGACCCCCATACGCTCAACGACGCCGCGCAGCTTCTCGGCGATCTGCGCGAACGGGGAACCGTCCTCGAGGTCGCCGTGCTTCTGCGCGCGGTCCAGGTCGTCGAGCACGGGGAGCAGCGCGGTGACGACCGCGCCGTTGGCGCGGTCGATCTCCTTCTGCCGCTGCTCTTCCGTGCGGCGGCGGTAATTGGCGTACTCGGCCTGCACGCGCTTGAGGTCGAGGAGGAGGTCGTGGTCCTTCTCGTCGGCGTCGGCGACGGTGGCCTCGTCGGTCTGCGGCGCGTCGAGGATGTCGTCGACGGTCAGTTCGTCGTCGGCTACCGCGTCGCTGTCACCCTGCGCCTCGGGGCCGGAAGCTGCTGCTTCCGACCCCGAGTCACCGGGGACCTCGTCGCCGTCGACCGGCTCGTCGAAGTCCTTGTCAGTCATTCGCCTTACTTCTCGTCCTCGTCATCGACGACCTCGGCGTCCACCACGTCCTCGTCGGAGGACGCGTCGTCGGAGGGCTGCTCGGCGGCGCCGTCGGCCTGCTCGGCCTGGCTGGACGCGTAGATCGCCTCGCCCAGCTTCGTCTGCGACGCGTTGAGCTTGTCGAGTGCGGTCTTCACCGCGTCGTCGTCGTCACCGGCGAGTGCCGACTTGAGGGCATCCACGTCGGCCTGCACCTCGGTCTTGACGTCGTCGGGGAGCTTGTCGGCGTTGTCGGCGATGAGTTTCTCGATCGAGTACGACAGGGTCTCGGCCTGGTTGCGGACCTCGGCGGCCTCGCGGCGCTGCTTGTCCTCGGCGGCGTGCTCTTCGGCTTCGCGCACCATGCGGTCGATGTCTTCCTTCGGCAGCGAGGAGCCGCCCGTGATGGTCATCGACTGCTCCTTGCCGGTGCCCTTGTCCTTCGCGGACACGTGCACGATGCCGTTGGCGTCGATGTCGAAGGTGAC
>NZ_JBKEAY010000107.1:0-1874 GCF_047972865.1 Microbacterium sp. | reverse complement strand
CTGGGCGGGATGTCGGATCGCAACTACGACTTCCTCGACCGGGGCTACGACGTCGCCTTCCACACCCGTGACCTGCGCGACTCGAGCGTGCTGGTGCGGCGGGTGTCGGAGCTGCCGTTCGTGCTGGCCGCCTCAGCGGACTACGTGCGACGCCGCGGCGCGCCCGACTCGGTGGCCGACCTGGCCGAACACGAGTGCCTGCTGCATCCGAACGACCCGGTGTGGCGTCTGGGCGAGGGCGACGACACCGTCCATTTCAAAGTTCCCGAGCCGGCCGCGATCGCCAACTCGTATCTGGTGATCGAGAAGCTCTTGGAGGCCGGCACCGGAATCGCACTGATCCCGCGGCGTCCGGCCGAGGCGCGGCTGGCGACCGGGGACCTCGTCGAAGTGCTACCGGCACAGCAGCCGCCGGCGCGCGCCCTGTACGCGGTACACGGACCGGGCGGGCGCACCCCCGAACGCGTCAAGGTGTTCCTCGACTTCATGACCGCCTGGTTCCGCGCCCGGTCTTGACGGTTCAGGAACCGTCCACCTCGGCGCGGCGGCGGTCGGGCCGGAACGGCAGCGCCCGCACGATCGCGCGGATCTCGCGCTGTGCGGTGCCGGGTCGCCCCCACACCACGACGACCTCGGTGCCCGGCGCACTGTGTTCGCGAGCGATCGTCACGAGCGAGATGGTTTGGCGCAGCGTGGGGCTGAGGGTGCGGCCGGTGGCCACGCCGACGGCGACCCCGTCGCGCAGCACCGTATCGAAGGCGGGCCCGGCGAAACGCGGCAGCTCCATCGGGTCGGGAAGCGGCCCCTCCGGGTGCAGCGCCGCCGTCAGCACCGCCGCGACGTCCGCCGCGTTCCACTCCAGCCCGGCGAGCACGCGGGTGGGCGGGCCGGATGTCGCGGCGGACAGCAACGCGTCTCTGCCGATGAAGTCGTGCCCGAACTCACCGCGGGCATGCCATCCGAGCTCCGCCGGGGTGCGGAAGTAGTCGGTGAACCCGCTGGCGGGGACGAAACTCCCGACGATGCCGCCCTTCTTGAACTGCCAGGCCGCCCCCGGCGTGACGGCTGAGGCCGGAATGTAGTCGAGGCCGTTCGTCGCGATGCCGGCTTCGATGTGCTGCACCGACTGCGAGCGGATGCCGAGCTGGCGCAGATCGAACTCGGTGCCCGCGTCGCGCAGCATCCGCCACAGCTCGTTCGCGGCACCGGTGGGGCCGTGCACCTCGTAGCCGAGCTGACCGGAGATGCCGGTGCGCAGCACGCGCACGTCGACGCCGGCCAGCCGCGCGGGGCGGCTGCGGTTGAAGGCCAGCTCGCGCAGACTTCCCGCGCCGAGCACGCGTTCCAGCACGCCGAGCGACCGCGGGCCCTGCACCCCGAAGATGAAGATCTCCGGGCTGACATCGCGGGCCTCGATGTCCCATTCGCCCTGGCTCAGCTGCCACAGCATCCAGTCGCCCGGCCCGGTGAAGAGGAACTCGTCGTCGCCGAGCCGCACCAGGATTCCCTCCGAGGCGACGCGACCGTGCTCGTCGAGTTGCACGTGGTGCTTGATCTGCCCGAGCTCGAACCGCGACAGGTCGTTCATGCCCAGCCGGCTGAGAAACGCGAGGGCCTGGCGGCCGAGCACCGACACCTTCGTGAGCGAAGACCAGTCGCCGAGGTAGGCAGACTCCACGTGAGCGGACGCCTCGTGCGACCAATTCGTGAACTCCATCGGCAGGTAGAGCGGCCCGAACCGTTTCACCGCGGTGGTCGGGTTGTGCTCCTCCTGGGCGGCGGCCGCGGGGCTGAACATCGCCGGCGTCTCGTGAGGGAACGCCCCGGCCGGGTTCGCGCGGAGCCGCTCGTAGAGCTCCCGCTGCCCGGCGCCG
>NZ_JBKEAY010000048.1:0-10365 GCF_047972865.1 Microbacterium sp. | reverse complement strand
CCGCGCCGGGGCTGCGTGACCTCGGGATCGTCATCGGTGTGTCGAGTCTGGAATCGGACCCGGCACGCCTCCACGACCTCGTCGTCGAGGCCCGGTCGGCCGCCCGGGCCGCGCAGGCGACGGCCCCGGCGGAGATCGGACTGTTCGACGATCTCGGTCTGACGGCGATCGGCTACCTCTTCGACGTCGCCGACGCCCGCACCATCGCGCGACTGGTCGTACCGGACTTCTGTGCCGCGCCGGATCTGGCGACGCTGGCCGAGAGCGTTGCGGCATTCGTGGCCAGCGGCTCGGTGACCGCGGCGGCGGAGTCGCTGGGCATCCACCGGAACACGCTGACGGTGCGACTGGACCGTGCCCGCACGCTGGGGCTGCCGATCGGAGATCCGCGGTCGACGCTGGCGATCATGGCATTGGTCCGCGCCTTCGCCCCTCGGCTCGGGGCCGACCCCGCCTCGACCGGACAACACTGAAGGAGAACCCCGATGACCGTTCTTTCGCTCCCCGAAGCCCACCAGGAGGCACGGCGCTCACCCGGCGTGATCCTGTTCACGGTCTCGGCCATCGCCGACCGGGCGACGACGATGGCGCGCCTCTACACGAGTCATCCGGACGTGTACCCGGTCGGCGGCCGGAAGACCCTCGACGGGCAGACCTCCCCGTTCTGGTTCGAGCAGGTCGTGCGGGGCGGGCATCCGTTCCTCGGCCCCGACACCGAGGCCGTGCGGTCCTTCTTCTTCGACTCCTCGACCATCGAGTCGCTCGGCTGCGGCGCGATCATCAACGTCCCGGTGCGATATCGGGGCGAGACGATCGGATCCATCAACTTTCTCGATGCCGAGGGCGCGTACGATGCATCGTCCGTCGACGACGCGGTGCGGATCGCCGCCCGGGTCGTCGATGCGGTGCGCGAGGCCGCGCGGACGGTGTGAGACCGCGCGGGTCCGCCCGTCGGCTGCCGGCTCAGTTCACGGCGAGCCGCGTGAGCGCGTAGCTCCACGGAACGCGCTCCTGCTCCAAGCGCACGTTCCCCTCCGCACTCAACGCCTGGAGCGTCGAACGCTCCCCGGGCGTGAGCTGTTCGAGCACACCGACGTTCGGGTCCGGGTCGATCCCCCACAGGTCGCGGTGGTCGAACAGGGTGTCCGTGTCCATCACCGCGGATGTCGCGTCCACTCCCCGGGAGCGAAGCCGGTTGAGGATGGCGAACCCATGCGAATCGAGATCGCCCCAGTACGTGACCGTCTGCGCCCACGGGAGGCGAGCGACGAGATCGACGCGGTGACCGCCACCGTGCACCGCGACTGCGCCCGGCACGTCCGGCATCGCGAGCACGGTGGCGAGGTTCTCGAACACGAACACGCGCCCGGGCCGGATCGCGCTCACCGCGAGATCGTCCACGGGCGCCGACACGTCGGTGAGCCCGTGGAACGCGAGCGACGGGTCGAGAACGCGGATGCGCACGAGGGGTGACGGCTCACGCAGGCCCAGCCCGGGCGCGCCCGTGTCCGCCCGGTGCAGCGCCTCCACGAGCCCGTGGCGCGACTCGATCCATTTGGTGTGGATGCCGCGGATCGGCAGTTCCCGGATCAGACGGCCTGATGCGGGGTTCTCGCGCAGC
Organism: Microbacterium sp.; assembly: GCF_047972865.1. Lineage (GTDB taxonomy): Bacteria > Actinomycetota > Actinomycetes > Actinomycetales > Microbacteriaceae > Microbacterium. Next base: position 8,744 of record NZ_JBKEAY010000048.1, on the reverse strand, counting down.
CAGGTCAGCACGTCGACGAGCCTGGTGAAATCCGCGCCGTCGAGATCGGCGATCGCGCGGGCGCGGGCACGGAGCACAACGCCGGGCGCGGAACCGGCGAAACCCCTCAGCTCATCAAGCCGTGCCACCAGGAGGCGCCAGGCGCCCGCCTCACCGGCGACCCGGGCGATCGCATCCGGACCACGCAGCACCGCGCGAACGGGGACCTCTTGCGACCCGACGCGCGGCCAGCTTCGGACGACCCACTCCAGCTCGATGCCCGACGCCGCGGTGACACCGCGCCAGGAGGTGACCCACTGTCGAACGCGATCGAGGTCGCCCAGCACCTCGCGCTCGGTCGGCGGACGCAGCGACACGTCGAGCACGACATCGGTCCGGTGTTCGGCTGCCCACGTGCGCGCATCACGGTCGAAGAGCTTCTTCGCTCGTGCGCGGACGTCTGCCGGCGTGACGAGCGTGGTCACGCGCGCGACTCCGCATGCGGCGTGGCAGCGACCTGCGGTTCGTCGACCGAGAACACCACATTCGCCAGTCGTGACGCATCTCGATCGGGGTTCGACACCGAGGTGATCGCTCCCACGTACGGTTCGAGAGTCTGCAGCAGCTTCTGCGGTGTCGCGAGGATCATGTGGAATCCGAACGCGCGGAACACGTCCATCGCGTTGCGCGTGTAACGACTGTCGGCCTTGTCGAACGCCTCATCGAGCACGATCGACCCGAACTGCGGGACCTGGTCCTCTTCGTCCGTCAGCTGGTATCGCAGCGCGGCGGCGAGGCAGAAGATGACGAGCTTCTGCCGTTGCCCGCCGGACAGCCCCTCGGCCGAGTCGTACACGCGCAGGACCCGCCCGGCGACATCCTTCTCCCGAGCGAGGAAGCTCACATGCAGCCTCGTGTCCAGCACGCGACCCCGCCAGTCGAGGTCGACACGATCCTTCGATCCGAGTCGGCCGATCACGCGCTGCAACACGCCGAACCGTTGCTCGGCACCGTCCGCCGTCTCGTCGGCCCAGTTGCCTTCGACGATGCGGCGCAGGTCGGCGAGGAACTCATCGACCTCGGGAGTCCGCGTCGTCTTCACGTCGATCTCGAGGAAACGATCCGCCCCTTCGAACGGTGACCGCCCCAGGGACGCGTTGACGGGCAGGACCCGTTCCCGAATGAGCCCGGGTGCATCGCGAAGGTCGCTGAGCACGTGCGCGACGACGTCCTGCGATCGTTCCCGCAACAGCGTGCGGAACTCCGCCTCCTTCTCGGGCAGGCCACGGGCGAGGATGCCGTCGCGAAGCTCCCGGTAGCCGTACCGGTCGCCGATGTCTGGCGTCAGTTCAGCGGATGCCGCGGGCCAGTTGAGCCGGAACTCGGCGACACGCCCGGCGAACCGGGCGTCCGCGTCGGTCACCCGGCTGGCAGCGGCGTCCTTTTCTTTCGAGAGGGCGGACTGCACCTTCCGTGCGACTTCGTCCACCGTCTGTAGACCGATGGAGCGCCGTTCGTTTCGGAAGCGACCTTCGAGCTGATCACCGATCGACTGGTCGACCGGTGCGCGCGGAGCGACCTCGAGTTCGGCGATCTGCGCATCGATGCTCTCGACGTTCTTGCGGGCGACCGCGCGGTCTCCGAGCGCCCGTGCGTGCTTCTCGTTCGTCTCCTCCCGTCGCTGGGTCGCTCGCTCGGCGGCTTCCTGGGCGTCGCGGAGAGTCCCCGACTCACTCGTGAGCACGCGCAGCTCGTCGCGCCGGGCGGCGGTGAACGCCGTTGCCGACACGAGATCCACGAGATCCCAGGTGACGGTCGACACACGCGTGAAGACGTCGCGCCGGGTCACCGCGTCTTGACGAAGCGCATCGGCTTCGGCATCCCGAGCCGACGCCTCCGCCACCGCCTCCTCCGCCGCGCGACGGCGCTCCAGCAGAGCATCGAGCCGCGTCTCTGTGTCGCCGCCCAGCACCCACCGGGTGGCATCACCGACATCGTGACGGTCGTCCTTCTCGTACCTGCGGGAGTTGCGCTTGACGAGACCACCGATCGTGACGCCACGGTCGACGTCATCGAGCTCGTCGGGGTGCGCGACGCAGGCGAAGTCGAACTCGGTGGCGATGCGTTTGCGGACGTACGAGGCGAAGGGCCCATCGCTCACGGTGAGGCGATGAGCGAGGGAACGGGAGTCCTTGGGACGACGCGGCTCGTCGACCGAGTGCGGGACGGCCTCCATGACGAGCCGGACACCGAGTGTGCGCGACTCGACAGCGCGACGGGCGGCGACGAGGTGTTCGTCGCGAACGAGGAGCGTCGACGAGAACGGGGCCATGACACGCTCCGCCGCGCCACGCCACGCGGTGTGCTGTTCAGCGACCGAGATCAACTCACCGGCGAAGGGGATGCTCGACTCCGGCACACCGATCGCGGCGGCGACGAGTCGCCGGGCTCTCAGAAGCTTCTCGTCGAGGTTGCTTCGGTGATCTCGCAGCGCCTGAATCTGTCGCGTGACGTCGTCGAGTGCCTTGCGTGCCTGACTCGCGGCGTCTCGCACCTCGTACGACACCGCGGGGATCTCGCGCGCGGCTTCCGTGACGGCCACCGCGAGAAGCTCCGCAAACTGTTCCGCGTCTTCGGGGAGCGGTGCGCCGATCCGCGCCAGTTCGGCGGCCAGCTGGGACCGGTACTGCCGGGTGCTGTCTTCGGCACGCTGCGCGCTGTCGATCCGCTCCTGCAGAAGCTCTACGCGCGCACCGCCCTCGTCCCGCACGCGCGCTTTCGCGGTCTCCAGCGCCTCGGCCGCCAACCGTTGCTCGCGTGCGGCGTCGCTCAGCTCGTTTTCGGCACGGGCCAGCACGGCACGTGCCGGACCTGCGGCATCCTTCGCAAGGCGCAGCTTGAGTTCCGAGGTGAACGGCTCGACCGCGTCGTGGAGGTCGGCGATCGCGGCCACCTCGGCGCTGGCCCGGTCGAACTCCGTGATCGCCTCATCGACCTTGCGAAGCGCGTCGGCCTGCTTTCGCAGGTCGACCACGTGCTTGTGGGCCGAATCGAGTTCCGTGAACTGCTCGACGGCGGTCTCGGCCCGGGCGAACGTGCCCGGCTGGCCGAGCATGAAACCACGGAACAGCGCATCGAGGGTCCCGAGGTTCTTCGCCGATTGGGTCTTGTGGAGAAGCTGAAGCGTCGTGTCTGCTCGGAAGCCGAACTGGCGGATGACGCGCTCGTGGAAGCGGCCGTGTCGTCCGCCGGTGGTGATCAGCGCGTCGGAGAACGCCTTCGACATGCGGCGCGCATCGATGCCGCTTTGGACGTAGGGCGTCATCTCTCGAAGCTCTATCTGACCGCGGGTGAAGATGCGCGCGTCCTTCAACGCCGTCGGGTCCGTGCGCGTGCCGGGTGCGTGGAACACCCGCAGCAGGGCGACGGGTTCGTCGCGGAGGTTCTCGTAGCGCAGCAGGATGCCGCTCCACGTCGCCTTCGAACGTAGATACGTCGTGGTGGCGCGATCGGCCGTCTCGTCCGCTTCCTTGCTCCAGGCACCCCGCACATAGCTCATCAGTGTCCGGTCGCTGTGCCGGGAAGCACCGTCTTGAGCGGCCGCGTTCAGGCGCAGCCACTTGTCGGGGGTGAGGACGGCGGCGACCGCGTCGAGGAGCGATGACTTACCCGATCCGGACGCCCCGGTGAACAGGTGGCCGGTCCGCGCGACGTCGACCGTGACGTGACCTGCGAACGTGCCCCAGTTGACGAGTTCGATCTGGGCGAGACGCCACTGGCCGGGCCTGGTCGGGTCGGCTTCCGGCTCGTCGGCAGGAAAGCTCAGCATCGTCATGGGGTCTCGTCCTCGGCATCCGTCGGTGAAGCAATGACGTCGCCCTCAGCTTCGCGAGCGATCCGCTGGTACTCCGCCGTGATCGCGCGGATCTGGTCGGCGTCGACGAGCAGGCGGACCACGGGTGAGATCTCGGCGCGGTCATCGCCGATGGCGTGCAGGACTCGGAGCTTGTTCTGCATCTTGTTCCACGAGGAGTTGACGCGGCTCGCGAAGTCCTTCTCGTCGCGGTCCGGGGTGCGGAACACCGCGAGCTGCTCGAACACTTCCGCCTGCCCGACGATCACCCGGCCGCGGCCCTCTTCGCTCAGCAAGGTCTGGCGCAGCACCAGCAGCATGGCGGTGTCGAGGAACGTCAGCGCTTCGGAACGCACCGCTTTCGGGGCTTCGTCGGAGGGAGCGTTTCGGACGAAAGCGAACTCGTTGTCACGGTCGATGACCAGTTCGAGGAACAGGTCGGCGAGCCGGGAGCGGATGACGGCCTCGTCGGTGACCAGGACCGCCCACAGCAGCGCTTCGCGCGCGCCCGAGAGATACGGCCCGCGCACGAGACGCAGCAGCACACGCCGCGTGCGGTCCGGCAGTTCCCCCGCATCGCCGCGCCAGAGACCTGGGGGCTCGTCGGGGACGGCATCCACTGTGGCCGGTTCGGTCATGTCACCGCTCCCGTGAATCGGTGCGCGGCGACGACCGCGGCTCGCGAAACACCGTCGGCGCCCTGCCACGCGAGCACCTCGCGCTCACCGTCGACGGTGCCCTGCTCAGCCGCGATCGAGAGCAGTCCGATGACGCTGCCGACGCCCTGCGTCGCGGGGTGTCGAGCGAGGACATCGGCGACGGTGCATGAGGGCATCTCCACGAGCAGGTCGTTGACGTTTCGGGTGAGCTCCTCGAAGTCGATCTCGGTCTCCCGAGCGATCGCCCGCAAGTCCTCAAGGCTCGCGAGAGATGCCGTCTGCGTGACGATCTCTTCGGCGGCGTCGAACTCGGCAGGGTCGTGAGGGTCGATCGCCCCGATACTCGACAGCCCGACGGAGGACAGATCCAGGGTGAGGGACGTCGGATGCCAGGGCCGCGTGTGCGCGGCGGCGGCCATCCCCGCGTGCTGAGCCTCCCGCAGGAGCGTCCGCAGCACCCGGTCGCGCTGGTAGTCCTGCGACTGCACGTAGCGGCGAAGCGCCCGGGCGAACAGTGTGATGACGTCGTGGATCTCAGCGCTGCGGCTCTTGAGCGTCGTGAGGAACGAGCGCAGCGCCCGGCGCTCATCCGGGGTGAGATCGCGGGCGAATCCTCGGTCAAGGATGCGGCGGATGTCGGCCTCGAACGCGGCACCGAGTGCAGGGTCGAGCACGAGCTGAGAGAAGGCGGCGAAGCTGCGGCCGGCATCCGAGTCGGAGATGTGGTCGATTCCGCGGAAGACGTCGTCGACGACGGACGCCTGCGAGCCATCGGACTCGACGATCTTCGCTCGAAGCGACGCATTGAGCGTCTCGAACTCGACGCGAACCCGGGCGAAGTCGTCCGGAACGTCCGCCGCCTGCACCAGCACGTCGCGCACGCGTTCGAGCGCTCGCTCCGGGTCGATCGCGGTTTCGTCGCCCGAACGCAGACTTTCGATGCGGCGCTCGATCCCGTCGATCTCCTCCTCCAGAAGCGCTATCCGCGCCGATACGTCGGGATCGGTATCGATCGCGAGGCGGCGGACTTGGGCAGCCAGGCTCGCGAGGCGCGACTCGGTCACCCTCGACCGCGGGGCGGAGCGCCCCTGCAGGAACCGGATGGCAGCGATCGCATCCGGCGACAGCTCAAGCGTCTCGCCCCGTGCTTCCGACGACGGCCGCCGCACCAGGAAGCCAGCCGATCGCCACTGCCCGCAATATCCCTTCGCGGTCAGCGCGAGGGCCAGGCCCTGCGCGCGGAGCCGCTCGAGGTCGGTATCGATCCGCTCGTACAGGTCCTCGGCGTCGATGCGGCGCTGGTCCCCACCCAGGTGGGCGCCGAGAAGACCCGCGATCACAGGTGCGTTGTCGGCGCGGAGGAGTTTCCACGCGGCGTCGCGTTCGGCGAGCGGGGTGAGCTCGAGAACCTGGGCGACGGCGGGCATCCGTCCATTGTGACCGATGCCACCGACATCGTCGCTCGCCGGATGCGAAACCGCCGGCACGGCGTGATCGTCCTCGACACCAACGTCGTGTCCGAGGCGACGCGGCCGGCGCCGGATCCGCGTGTGCTCAGGTGGCTCAACGCGCGGGCGACCGGCGACCTGTATCTGTCGGGTGTGGCCCTCGCCGAGGTGCTGTTCGGGGTCAGCGCCCTGCCGGTCGGCGCGAGGAAAGACAAACTGGCGCATGCTCTCGACAGTCCGGTGCCGCTGTTCCCCGGACGGGTGCTCCCGGTTCGACCAGGAAGCCGCGCGGCGCTATGCGGGCACGGCTGTGGCCGCGCGCACCGCAGGCCGCCCGCTGTCGGTCGCGCCCGCCTCGGGGTCGCCGCGCTCGACGGCCGTCGCCGCTACGAGACCGCCGCTTCGGTGGATTGGTCGATGACCTGGATCATGGCCCCGCCTGGCTCGCGGTAGGTCCCCTGGAAGCCGCCGGGGATCTCCGTCGGCTCCTCGACCACGGCAAGGGCCTCCGGGCGGGAAGCGTGGAACGCGGCGACGGAATCGACCACGAAGACCGGGGAGATCGGCGCGGTCGGGTCGTTCGCATCGAGCATGATCTGGACCTCGCTCCCCGGCAGGGCGAGCGCGACGGTCGTGTCGCCCTCGCGCCACAACTCGGTGAAGCCGAGTCCGTCGCGGTAGAGAACCAGCGATGCGCCGAGGTCGGTGGTCGGGATGAGCAGGAACTCGAGCTTCATAGTGGATGCCTTCCGTGTCGTAATTCGATTCATGGCGAGCATAACCGCATTATGTAAGTGTGCGCGAGTGGATTCCGGTGTCGACCTCCCCACGCGGCCGGCTCGCGCTGGCCGCGGTGCAGCAGTTCGGCGCCCAACCGTTCGACGAGGTGACGGTCAGTGCGCTCGCGGCCGACGCCGAGGTGACCACCGGGGCGATCTACCACCACTTCGGCAGCAAGCTCGGCCTGTACGAGTTCGTGCGCGCAGACGTCGAGCGGCGCCTGCTGGATCGGATGGAGGGAGCGGCCGATGCCGCGTCAGAACCGACGGCGGGCGCGCGGTCGGCGCTGCTGGTCGGCTTCGACTTCGCGGTGCGCGAGGGCTTCTCGCGCCTGCTCGGCACCCCGCCCGCCGGGTCCGAGGGGGACCGGCTGACGGACCTGCTGGCCGCTCAGCACGCGTCCCCGCTGCTCGGGCGGGTCATCGCGGCTGCCTGGAGGGAGGCGCTCGCCGCGGTCGCCGACGGCGCTGACCCCGCGCAGGCCCGCGCCGCCCTGGAAGCGATCGCCCCCTGACCGCGCCGCGGCTCTGCAGGAACGAGCGCTGACCCCGATCCGCGGGATCGGGGTCACGGGGTACTCCGGTGCGCCTGGCGCGTCGTGTCACGCAGCTCCTCCCCCGTCGCAGGCTGGGTGTCGGGGCCGCGCCGTAGCTTGGCGTCATGACGATCAACGATGTCCTTGTGGAGGGCGAACCCGCCGGATTGCTCCTTGACGCACTGACCACCCTGATGGAGAACTCCGAAGAAGTCGACGGCATGATCAACGCCGACATCATGTGGGGCGGCGATAGCGGCGCCGCGCTCGTGCACACACTCGGAAGGATCACGGCGGAGCTGCGTGCCAACGACATGCGCAGCTTCCTCCCCGGAGCAATACCCAACGCACGCACAGACGAGCAGCGGGGCGCTGACGCCCTCCTTGTCCTCGTCAGGCGGCTGGACGAGGCCATGACAGGGCAGCGCAGCCCATGACGCGCATCGCGCGAGCCTTGACAACCCGCGGACGGAAGGGTCACTCGCGCAGGTCGGCCGAACGCGTCGGCTGCCGTCCACCGAACCGCCGCAGATTTCGCGGCGAACAGCATCGTCGTTGTTCTCCTCGCGTGGGTCGCTTCACCGGCTGGTCGGTCGTGGGAAGAGATGATCGGCATCCTGTCGGAGTTTCTCCCGCCCTGGCCGAGCCAAGAGCCGCAGAGCACCGCAGTGCCTGGCCTTCACACGCTCGCGAAATCGACAGACACCCCCGACGACCAGGCCGAGGACTGACACGTGGCCGCGGTCCACACTGACATCTGGCCGCGCGCTCTTCTTGCGCACAGCCGGCACTCTGCACTGCTGCGGAAATCTGCGGTTCTCCGGATGCCGGGGCTGTACAGGTGCGGAATTGTGCAGATTTCCGGAGTTGTGCGGGCGCGGCCCGGACAAGACCGCAGCTACCGGTGCTCGCACGGCATGCAGAAACCCCCGGCAAGCTCACGCGTGCCAGGGGTTCCATTATCAATTCCACTGCGGAGACGGAGGGATTTGAACCCTCGGTCCCCGTGAGGGGACTCCACCTTAGCAAGGTGGTGCACTCGACCGGACTATGCGACGACTCCCTAGTGCTTCCAACCTAGCGGACGCCGGAATCCCTTGTGATTGCTGGGAAGTCTGGCCGTTAGGCCGGGCGCACGCCCCGCACTCGTCACACGTCAGAATCCGCCCGAAACGGCATCCTCGGGAGGCTCGGGGTCACCTGGGGGTCACTTGGCGCTCGTTCCTGAGAGCGACGAGACGCCTGGAAACACGGGCGAAGCCGGGGCGCAGGCACCGTCTCAGTCGCGCGGAGTCGGTGCACCGAGGACATCGAGGCCTCGATCGTCTATGACTGCAATCTGCTAGAGTGCTGTCACAGGTGCTGGAGGTGGAGCGATGGCAGTCCTGACCGTTCGGAACGTTCCCGACGAGGTACACCGCGCGCTGCGCGTGCGCGCGGCCGAGCACGGCCGCAGCGCGGAGGCGGAGGTGCGCGAGATTCTGAGCGCC
>NZ_JBKEAY010000030.1:0-2077 GCF_047972865.1 Microbacterium sp. | reverse complement strand
GCCGCCGACGAGGACGACGTGGTCGATGTCGCTCACCTTGATGCCGGCTTCGCGGATGACGTCCTCGAAGGGCTTCTTGGTGCGGTCGAGGAGGTCCTTCGTGAGGTCTTCGAACTTCGCGCGGGTGAGGGTCTCGGACAGCGACACGGGGCCGGAGTCGGTCAGCGAGAGGTAGGGCAGGTTGATCGACGTGCTGGTCGAGCCGGACAGTTCCTTCTTGGCCTGCTCGGCGGCTTCCTTGAGGCGCTGCAGAGCGATCTTGTCGCCGGAGACGTCGACGCCGGTGGTGTCCTTGAACTGCTTGATGAGGTACTCGACGACGCGCTCGTCCCAGTCGTCGCCGCCGAGGCGGTTGTCACCGGCGGTGGCGCGCACCTGGATGGTGGAGAAGTCGTCGTCCTTGCCCACCTCGAGCAGCGACACGTCGAAGGTTCCGCCACCGAGGTCGAAGACGAGGATGAGTTCGTCTTCCTTGCCCCTGTCGAGGCCGTACGCGAGGGCGGCGGCGGTGGGCTCGTTGATGATGCGCAGGACGTTCAGGCCCGCGATCTCGCCGGCTTCCTTGGTCGCCTGGCGCTCGGCGTCGTTGAAGTACGCGGGAACGGTGATGACGGCATCAGTCACGGTGTCGCCGAGGTACTCCTCAGCGTCGCGCTTGAGCTTCTGCAGGATGCGGGCCGAGATCTCCTGCGGCGTGTAGGCCTTGCCGTCGATCTCCTGGGTCTTCCAGTCTGTGCCCATGTGGCGCTTGACCGAGGTGAGGGTGCGGTCGACGTTCGTGACGGCCTGGCGCTTGGCGGTCTCTCCGACGAGCACCTCGCCGTCCTTGGCGAACGCGACGACCGAGGGAGTCGTGCGGAAGCCTTCGGCGTTGGCGATGACCTTCGGCTCGCCGCCCTCGAGGACGGCGACGACGGAGTTCGTCGTTCCGAGGTCGATACCCACTGCACGTGCCATGTGTGTTTCTCCTTTGGTGTGGATCTGAAGTCTGCGAGCGATGACCCTGAGTCATACAGGCTCAAGTTTGCTCGCGGACCAGCGTAGACGGAGAAGGGATGGATGTCAACTCACCTTGATACGAGTCGTATCAAGTTTTCTGGGCCCGGTGGGTCCCCCGCGAACTCAGCTCGATGTCCGCCGTGCGAGGGATGACGACACGGACTCGGCGTAGATGCGCGTGCGGAGTTCGTCGAGCGCTTCGTTGACCTCATCGACACGGCCGGGTGGGATCGGGTGGCCGTTCATCGGATGGATGACGAGGTCGTTGACACTGGTCATTCCGCCGTACACACGCCGGACGTCGGCGGGATCTCCTCCCGCCTCGACGCGCGCCGCGGCGTTGGCGGCCCAGCTCGCCCAGAAGCTCTCACCCACGGAGTCGAGCAGCGTGGCCAGCTCCTGCAGGGATCGCTGCAGCCGCGTGTCGGCTTCCACGCGCACAGTGTCGCACACGACGCATCCGCACGGCCACCGCCACACGCAGGCGGTCGCTGTTACCGGAAGGCAGGAACGACACGGTCGATGAACAGCTGCAGCGAGCGCTTCTTGTCGTCGTGGCCGAGAGAGTTGTCGCACCAGAACGCGTATTCGGTCACACCCAGCGCCTCGTAGCCGCGCAGGCGCCCGATGACCTCGTCCGCAGTGCCGATCATCGCGCTGCGCCGCAGCGCGTCCAGCCCGAACTCGGGCCGGTCGGCGAAGCGCTCATCCGGGCTCGGATCGAGAAAACCGTTCACCGGCGTCGTCCGGTTGCCGAACCAGGCGTCGAAAGCGCGGTAGAACCTGTTGATGCCGGCCGCGCCGACCCGCCACCCGCCCGGGTCCTCTGCCGAATGGACGAAAGTGTGTCGCAGCACCATGACGTCCGGGCGTCGTTCCTGCTCCGGGTGGGCGGCGACGGCGGCCTCGAACTTGCCGATCAGATCTGCGACCTCCTCGTCCCCCTTCATCAACGGCGTCACCATCACGTTCGCCCCGTGTGCCACCGCGAAGTCATGCGATTCGGGGCTGCGGGCGGCGACCCACACGGGCGGGTTCTTCTGAATCGGCTTCGGGACGCTGGTGGATGCCGGGAACC
>NZ_JBKEAY010000026.1:0-6164 GCF_047972865.1 Microbacterium sp. | reverse complement strand
TGAGGTAGAGGGCAGTGACATCCCCAGCTCCCAGTGTTCTCGCGGACGTGTTGCACGGGCTGATGTTGGGGCTCATAGTGAGATCGCTTCCACCGTGTTCATCAGCATGCCCGATTCGCAGAACATGACCTAGCTCGTGGGTCACGACAGAGCGCAAGTCGTACTTGCTTCCGGTGCACCCGGTCGCCGTTGTCACCCAGCTCCTGCTCGAGGTGTCGATGCGCACGTCCGCTTCGATCGGCGACCCCGCACTGTTGAACCAAGTGCAGGTCAGGCCGAGAGTGGAGCCGGACAGGGCACCAAAATCGATGACGTTTCTACTGTCACGCGTGGTGCACGCGTTCGTGCTGCTGATGTTCGAATCGTACGTCCAGTTGCCGTAGCTGATGCTGCCGGGCACATCAACCGCGTTGTTCATGCCGCAGGAGTTGGTCCGGTTCTTCCACACATTCATGGACGCCGTCGTGATGGACTCAAACGTCGCCTTCGTGATGTTGCTGGGCCGTCGGTCGTTGCTGTTCAGGTAAAGGATCCCGGGGCGCCAGTAGCCAGCGGAGAGGCTCCTGGAGTAGTCCGTGCACCGAGAGTAGGCGGCGAGAGCCTGTGCAACTTGAGGCTCAGGCTCTCCTTCAAGTGGATCGAGCGGATCGCGGTCGATAGCCGGCGGCTGACTGCTCGCGCTAATCGTGCCATCGGTGGCGACAGCGAGTTCGAGGTAAGCTCCACCGTCTTCGGTGATCCCGAGTGCTATCACTCCGGTGCCGGGTGATGGGATTTCTGCGGCGACGTCCCCTGACACGACGATCGTAGATTCCAAACCGCAATCATCCACGTTCAAGCCGTCTACGTCGGCGACGGCGATGAAGTCTGGGTCCGCTATGCCGCACTTCTCTTCCGCGCCCGCCGCAGATGTATCGGCACCGGCGATGAAGCCGGCCAACATCAGCGTCACCACTGCCCCGCCTACTCTTGACGCCATTTCGTCCGCCTCGACTAAGTCGTTCTTGGGTGGAGCATAGCGAGGAGAGTTGGTGTTGTCACCCGGGCTACGGAACAGAGGCTTCCCGGTCAATCCGCCGCCCGGTTACGGGGGCATGTGGCCTCCCGAGTGGTGGGGTCGATGAGTGCGGCCAGCGAGCAGTTCTCGACTCATTCTGAGCCGATCTGGCGGGAGCGTGCCGACTTCATCATCAACGCGCAGTTGTCCGAAGTGGGCGGGTTTGAGCAGCTCTGGGTGAGGCGAGTTGGCGAGGATCAGTTCGAGGTCTGTTGTATCCCGTACTTCCTCTATAACGTTGCCCTGGGCGACACGATTGAGACGGCGCCACAGGGAGGGCGGCAGTACGTCTTGAGCCGGGTGCTGAACCCCTCAGGACGGTTCGTCTTCCGTGCCTACTTTGAGCGACCTCATTACCGGTACCGGGACGCGACGGCTGTCGGGGTTCAAAGGCTTGGGGCGCAGATCGAGTGGTCGTCCCCGAGTCTTCTCGCCGTCGACGTTGACGGGCCGTCCGCCCAGAGGGTCGCGGATTATCTGCAGGACCAGGAGGATGCCGGCCGGTTGGTGTACGAGACCGGCAAGTCGGCCTAAGCGTGGGTTAGGTCTCTGCCGCGCATGTGTAGGGCATGCCGGCCCCAGCCCCCGCCACACACGCCACCCACCTTCAGCCGACGACGACCGACCCGGCGACCTCAACGCGCTCTACAGGACAGGGCGACCTGCTGACCGTAGCGGTTCGTGTTGCGACTGGGAACCCGCACGCGCAACCCCGCGACGGGCAAGCCGCACTGCACCGGCACATCGTTGAAGCGATGGCAGGTCGCACGCACGTGGTCGGTCAGGCGCCCACGGGGTCCGGGAAGTCGTTGGCGACCCTCACGGCCGCGTTCCTCGCCGCAATCGAACGTGACGAACGGACCGTCATCTCCACCGACTCGCTCACGCTCATGGGTCAACTGCAGGACAAAGACGTGGCCACGGTGACCGCGGCCGCCGCAGAGCTTCACCCGTCGCGTGACGTGCGGGTCGCGTTCGTGAAAGGCGCCGCGAACTACGTGGATCCCGCGAAAGTCATCGCGACCGCGCAGACCCTGACTGGGACCACGTCCGTGTCGTTCGAGGGGCTCGCGGAACGCCTCGAGGCGGGCGGTGCCCTTCACGGTGCGGCCGAGTTCGGGGACACCGGAGAGGAGGACGCGTTCCGGGCGCTTGTCGTGTGGGGGCTCAGGCAGTACACCCGCGACGGTGGCGACGGTGACCGTCACTCCTGCCCGATCGAGCACACCGCAGACGCATGGCAGGCGATCAGTTCCCCGTCCTCCGAAGCGGACGACGGGGAACGGTTCGGGGTGGTCAGCAAAGCTGCCGCTGCGAAAGACCGCGCCGGCGAGGCCGACATCATCGTCACCAACCACTCCATCCTTGCCGTGCAAGCCGCGCTCGGACTGCCTGTCATCGTCGGCTCCGCCCGGATCGGGAACATCGATCACCTCATCGTCGACGAAGCTCACACACTCCCATCCCATGTCCGCTCCCAGGGCGCATCGAAACTGGCCGGCGGCACGATCCTGTCCATCGCTCGACAGGGGTACCGTGCGGCGGGGAGCCCATCATCGGGGGTGGTGCGCCGCTGGTATGACGAAGCGGACACCGTCGCCGCGTACGTTGACGAAGCCCTCAGCAGCCTGCTCCCCGGCCACCGTGAAGGTGTCCGGAAGCTCACCGAACACGACAACCCCATCGAACCGCTCGCGCCCGTCATCAACGACTGGGTCACCGTCGCCGGGAAAGTGCTCCTCGCATCCGCAAAGACCGGCGACGAGACCCGCCGATTGAAGCTCGTCGCCGTCGCCGACCGGCTCGACAAGCTCAGCGCGTCCGTGAAAGCACTCGCCCGTCACCGGAGCGGGTGGGCGCGATGGGTGGAACGAGACCGGCCCGCCGACAACGGCCGTCGCGCGTGGGTGTCCGCGAACGTGTCACCGATCAACGTCGGGTAGCTCCTCCACGGCAACCTGTGGACGAGCCACGACGAGGACGGCAACGACGTCGCACTCTCGGTGACCGCGATCTCCGCAACACTGCCGTCGAACTACCCGTACCAGGCGGGGTTGAACGCGCAACGCGCCATCTACCCGACCCCGTTCGCGGACGCGTACGCCCGCTCGGCGCTGTACATTCCGCAGCTGGAATCCGCTGCGGAACTGGAGCAGCTCACCCGGGAAGGCTGGCGGGCGAGACGTTCGTTCGACGCGTCACGGCACCCCGAATGGGCGGCGCGAATCATCACCCAGCTCGTGGACGCGAACCGTGGGCGGGCACTCATCCTCGCCGCGAAAGCAGCGGACGGTCGGATGTACGCCGACTACCCCCGCCGGAACCTCCCCGGCATCACCGTCCACTCGCAATGGGACGGTGGCACACCGTCACGCATCGTCAGCGAATGGAGGGACGACATCGGGGACGTCCTCGTCGGCACGAAGTCGATGATGACCGGGGTGGACGCGCCGGGGGAGACGAACTCCCTCGTCATCATCGACCGTGTCCCACGAAGCCCGTCCAACCCGATCGACGACGCACGAGCGGAGGAGATTGAGGCTCGCACCGGCGACAAATGGGGAGCGGACCGTGCCGTGTACAGCGTCGACGCCGCGCTCCTCCTCGCCCAAGCCGCCGGCCGCCTCATCAGACACACAGGCGACACCGGGCTCGTCGCGTGCCTGGACCCGCGCCTGCTGCGCGCACCCGGCGGGAAACCAGGCCCGATCACGTACCCGGAACCGAGCCGCCAGGTCTACATGGAGGCTCTGTACCCGTTCGGGCAGAAGCTGTCACAGCTGAGCGGCGCACTCGAGTGGCTGCGGGAACGGCGGTGACCTCCAGCCGGCGCCGAGCGCGCGCGTGGTTCGCCCAGTACGGAAGCGACGTCCTCCGTGGCCGGGCCGAACGGCGGAAAGCCAAGCAGGAGCTCCGACGCGGCATCGAGCCCGCGACCGGAAGTCACCGTCCATGTCTGGGACCACACCCCGGGCGCGGGTGTCATAGGTCTCCATGTCAAGAGCGGCGCCGGCGCCCTGAGCAGTATCGACTACCAGTGGATTCAGTTCAGACCCGATGGGACGCCGTTCGCGGGGGATGGGGCCGCGTGGATTCCCGCGCTGACGTGGGGTCTGACTGCCACGTTCGACGTGTTCGACCCGTACACCACCGAGCACAAGCCCGACCGCCGTTGGAACGTAGAGCGGATCGCACTTCGTCCTAACTACGAGCTCGTGCTCAGAATCGGGTGGCAGCGCCCGATCGTCACATGGCGCCGGAAGAACGTCGTCGTCCACTGGTCGACCCAAGCTCAGCGGGAGAACCGTCAACCGAGCATCCTCCGCGGCCGCGATGCGAAACGGTTGTTCGCGGACGCAGACGGTCGCTCCTACGCCAAATAGCGGGCGCAGCTACCTCGACGCGGCACGTTTCGCTGCGGCGGCCTCCCGCTGCTCCCTGTGCCATGCCGTCGTCCGCTCGTCCCGCAACCGGACCTGCAGGTAGTAGCGGACGTTGAAGTAGTCGGTCATCGTGTCCGTCTCCGCGTCCTGCCACTGGTCGCCGATGACCTGCAGGGTCGCGTCCAGCTCACCCGCCCACGGATGCTGGGCGCGATCACCGTTCGGCCGCGTCATGTCCAGGAGGCTGTCCGAGGCGCCTTCCACGGTCACGTTGATCGCCTGCCCACCCGCGAACCGTTCCGACGACACCCGGTACGTGAGCTCGTCGGGGATCGCGCCGAACGTCTGCGCCCGTTTCAGGTCCGCACGAATCAGCTTCGCGATCGATGCGACATCACGCTCCCCGTCGTCGGACCTCCCGCCAGTGAACCGGTTCCCGTACGCGCCACCATCGTTCGGGACACCGTGGAGGAGCACGCCCGCCATGGCAAGGCGGTCCAGGTTCACCCTGTGCCGCAGCGCATGCAACGCGGTGCCGGTCTCATCAACCTCGCCCCACCCGGACAGGTAGACGGGCTCATCCGCGCCCGACCATGTGCGCCCCTCCCGCAGGAGACTGTCATCCTTCACACGAGCGTCCTCGAGGCGGACGATCTCACCGTCGTCGTCGATGGTGGCGCGCTGAGCCCAGGCCGCCCGACCGGACGGCACCACCCACTGCACGCGACGGTTCCCGTCCACGTCCGGGTCAATCTCCCGGAGCACCGAACCGTCTGGCACGCCAGCCCGAAGGGACTCGACCGTGAAGTCCGGGTTGCACGCGTCCTCACGACCGAACGTCGGCAACGCCACCGCGTCGGTGAGGTCGCTCAGCGGCGCGCTGTTCGCCCTTGTTCGTGTACCTGCCGCTGTCCCCGTGCAGGTGCCCGTTCGCATCCTCGATCGCCATACCCACACGAGTGCGGCATCGCGGCGAACGCTCAGAACGGGGCCGGCTCCCACGTGTCCGGGTCCAGCAGGTTCATCGTCGGCGTCACGCCGCTGTCGCCCGGGTCACCGGCGTCGATGACCGCCTGCATCCGCTCATGCCAGTCCGCCTCGAAGAAGTCGTCCTCGTCGACGGTGAGCGCGCTCGTCGGAGCGGTGCGAGCCTGCGTCGTGAACTGCCCGCCGCCCGGAAGGCCCGCGGGGAGATGACGGTTGCCACGGCTGTCGATCATGATGCTCATGCCCACCACATGCGCGGCGAAGCGGTGAGCCGGCTACGCATCGCGCGTAGAGCACCTTGACATCCGCAATTGCTCGGAGTGTCGGACGGTCGGCGTAGATTGCGGCCATGAGTCCAATGGCTGTGGTGATGTGGGTGATGTACGCCACCGACCGCGCCGGCAACGACCGGCGCCGCTGCTCCGTGCGACCGCACTCCGCGATCACCGCATCCACCACATCGGGCGGGAACACCATCATCAACAGGCCGACCGAGACCAGATCCGGCAACGACCGATCCGACTCGGGCTTCCTCCAACCAGAACGCGGCATACCCCCAAACTACACCGATGTAACTCTAATTGAACGGTATTGGACTTAATGAGGCATTCGCGGTTGGAAATACCCAGCCACTCGCGGTGCGTGTTCATGGTTGGGTTTCCTTCTGTGTTCGACGGTACTCGATCCGGTTGCGGCGTGCTCGGTCGAGTCCGTCGCGGCGGGCTTACCGGATCGTC
>NZ_JBKEAY010000274.1:0-1562 GCF_047972865.1 Microbacterium sp. | reverse complement strand
GCCATACGGGATGCGTGCATCCTATCGCCCCCGACTGGAGGTATCACCCAGCGACGGGGATCGGCGTGGCCTCCGGCGTCGATCGGTACGACAGCCGACGCAGCAGCGACTCGGCGGGCCCGCGCTTTCCGGCGCGTTCCAGGACGACCGCGCCGACCACCGTGACGAGCCAGGTGGCCACCGCGATGGCGGCGATCATCAGCGGCGGCAACCGATACCCGAGGCCGAGCCCCCACGCCGATAGCAGCGGCGCAAGGATCACGGACTGGGCGAGGTAACAGCTCAGCGACCGCTTGCCGACCGCCTGCAGCGCTCCACCGATCAGGCCGGGGTTCGGGTGCATCCGCACCGCGAGCAGCCCGAACGCGGCGGCGTACCCGATGCCGCCGGCCACACCCGTCAACGCGTGCCAGCCCTGCAACCCCCACGCGAACGCGGTCTCGAGGGGAAGGATGCCGGCGAACTGCAGCGCCGTGACCGCGCCGCCGGCCCAGCCGACCGCGATGCCGCCGAGGGCGACGCCCCGCAGGATGCGACGGTGGTCCTGCGGGGCGTCCAGCAGACCGCGGCGTGCGGCGAGCATCCCGAGGACGACCGACAGCGGCACGGTCAACGCCACCAGCTGTCCGACCGTGGACACCGCCCAGAACGCGAGACGGACGGCCATCGACACCCCGTAGTCGTCGACGGCGAACACGGCGAACAGGTCGAACGGCGCGTCGCCGACCGGCATCCAGGATCCGAGCAGTCCGCTCTGCGTCAGCCACTGCAGCGTCACCGCCGACACGACACTCGTGACCGCGCCGGTGGCGATCAGACCCGCGAGCACCCAGGCCGTGATCCTCAGTGCCCGATCGCTGCGGCCGAGGAGAGCGGCCACGACGATCAGCCCCACCAGCCCGTAGGCCCCGACGATGTCGCCGTACCACAGCAGCAGCGCGTGGACAGCGCCGAAGGCGATCATCCACAGGTGACGGCGGCGCAGCACGCGACGGACGGCACGATCATCGACCCCGGCGGCGCGCTGCCGCCGGTGCAACTGCCAGATGCCGTACCCGAACAGGAACGCGAACAGCGGGTAGCTGCGTGCGTCGATCGCGATGATCGAGATGACCTGCCACACCCGGTCGGTCCCCGCGGCGTCGGTCGCGTGACTGAACAGCACCCCGCGCGGCACATCGAACGCGTACCAGGGCGCGTTCGCGAGGGCGATCATGAGCAGCATCAGCCCGCGTGCGATGTCGGGGGCGAGGGCGCGCGGTGGCGCAGCGGTCGTGTTCACGTCCGTCGTCATGCCTCCAGCCTCGCCGCTGGTGGATGCCGCGGCATCCGCCGCCCGGGGGAGATCGGCTGTCCGCCGCCAGGTGGAGGGTGCCGTCAACCGTCGAGGCGCCGGGCCGCCAGCCGCCGCACCGTCTCGGGGTCGCGGTGGTCGAAGAATTGTGAGGTGGCTTGGTCGAGGGCAGCGATCTGGTCCATGTCGGCTGCCGTGAGGGTGAATCCGAAGACGTCGAGGTTCTGCGCCATCCGCGCAGGGTCCACGGACTTGGGGATCACGACCA
>NZ_JBKEAY010000240.1:0-42813 GCF_047972865.1 Microbacterium sp. | reverse complement strand
CGATCGGGATGACCGGCCGCGCCGGTTCGACCGGGACGACCGACCACGGCAGCCTGACCGCGACGACCGGCCGCGCCGGTTCGACCGGGATGACCGGCCCCGCCGGTTCGACCGGGACGATCGGCCGCGGCGCTTCGATCGCGATGATCGGCCGCGGTACGCCGACCGAGATGCCCGCTCGCGCGGCGTCGATCGCGAGGATCGGCCCCGCCGTTCCTCCGGCCGACCGGAGCGACGCCTCGCCCGCACCGACCGCCCGCGATCCCAGGACCGGCCGAACCGGTCGGACTGGCGTGACGCGCCGACCGCGACGAACGAGCACGTCGACGTCGTCCACGAACGTCTTCAGGCCGAGGCGGTCGACGCGGCCACGGTGGAGGCAGCGTCGTTCGCCGATCTGGGGCTGGGGCAGAACATCGTGAAGCGGTTGGCCGAACTGGGGGCGGCTGCGCCGTTCCCCATCCAGGCCGCCACGATCGGACCGATCCTGGCCGGACGTGACGTCCTCGCGCGCGGCCGCACCGGCTCGGGGAAGACGATCGCGTTCGGAGCTCCCCTGGTCGAGTCGATCCTCCGTGCGCAGGCCGGCACGAAACGGGTGTTCGGTCGCGCGCCGAAGGCCCTCATCCTCGCCCCGACGCGTGAACTGGCCCTGCAGATCGACGGCACCGTGCAAGCCCTCGCCCGCAGCGTCGGCCTGTTCACGACGCAGGTCTACGGCGGCGTGCCGCAGGCCCGACAGGTGGGCGCACTGAAGAAGGGCGTCGACATCGTGATCGGCACCCCCGGGCGCATCGAAGACCTGCAGGAGCAGGGCAAGCTCGACCTGAGCGAGGTCGGCATCGTCGTGCTCGACGAGGCCGACCACATGAGCGAACTGGGCTTCCTCGAGCCGATGCAGCGCATCCTCCGTCTGGTCGCCGACGGCGCACAGAAGCTGCTGTTCTCGGCCACACTCGACCGGGAGGTCGCCGCGCTCGTCGACGAGTTCCTCGTCGACCCCGCCGTCTACGAGGTCGCCGGCGAGACGCAGGACACCGGCACGATCGACCACCGGGTCCTCGTGATCGATCACCGCGACAAGGCCGAGGTGCTTGCCTCGCTGGCCGATCGCGACGGCAAGACCCTCATCTTCACCCGTACCCGCGCCTTTGCCGAGATGGTGTCCGAGAACCTCGAGGACGCCGGCATCCCCGCCGTCGCCCTGCACGGCGACCTCAACCAGGCCAAGCGCACACGCAACCTGAAGCGGCTGACCGACGGCAAGGTGAGCGTGCTGGTGGCCACCGACGTCGCCGCGCGCGGCATCCACGTCGACGACATCGAGCTGGTGATCCAGGCCGACCCGCCGGACGAGTACAAGACCTACCTCCACCGTTCCGGGCGCACCGGACGGGCCGGGCGCGCCGGCACGGTGGTCACCCTCGTCACCCGCCAGCGCCGGCGGCGGATGACCGAGATGCTGGAGCGCGCCGAGATCGACGCGCCGTTCGAGACCGCGCGGCCCGGGGACGACATCCTGGAGGAACTGTCCGGGCGTCAGCTCGCCGACGTCGACCTGCCGCGCGCCGTGACGGCCGCCGCCCACCGGTAGAATCAGGCCATGCACCGTTCCCTCCGCGCTGCGACACTCGCCCTCGCCGCGGCCGCCCTCCTCAGCGCCTGCGCGCCGCAGGCCGGCTCCGGCACCGATCCCGAGCCCACCGAGGCGGCCGTGGAACCCAGCGACGCGCCCCAGACGGCGTTGCCCGATGCCGTCGAGAGCGATCTGCCGCTGCCCGGATGCGACCTGGTCGCGCCCGATGACAGTGCGCAGACGGTGCTGGGGGCGATCGCCGAACCCGGCGAAGGGCTGTACCTCACCGCGTTCGCGGACGATCTGGCCGGCCGATTCCCGGAGTCCCTGGAGCAGACGGCGTGCGAATGGCAGATCCCCAACTCCGACGGTGGCTACAGCGTCGTCTTGTCACGGGCTTCCGCCGACGACGTCCCCACGATTCTTGCAACCCTGCGGGAGGATGCCCGGCTGACCGAGAGCGAATTCGCCGGATCGACCGTGTTCGCCGGGGAGCAGGAGGACGGCCTCGGCTCGACGGCGCTGACGTTCGCGGTCAAGGGCACGCTCTGGGCGGCGGTCACCGGGACGCTGACCCCGGACGGCGCGTTGTACGCCGTGACGGAGGCGCTCGACTCCGTTGGCTGACGCGTCAGAACAGGCGTTCCGGGGTAGCCGCGCGCGGCCGAACGGGGCGCCCGTGCGACGCCTCGTCGCGCGCATCCAACCCGTAGCGGCGCAGGATCGGACGCACGCGCGCCGACAGCCATGACCGGTAGGACTTCGGAGCCTGTGCCGCGGCGCCCGGGTAGAGGGCGCGGTAAGACGACAGCAACTCGGGATGCTCTTGCCTCAGCCATCGCAAGAACCACGGCTTGACCCCGGGCCGCAGGTGGAGGGCGCCCCACACCACACGCGCGGCACCGGCGTCACGAATGCGTTGCGCGGTGTCGTCCAGCACCGGGATCGAGTCGGTCAGGTGCGGCAGGACCGGCATGAGGAACACGGTCACGCGGAAGCCGGCATGCGTCGCGGCGCGCACCGTGTCGAGGCGGGCCGAGAACGACGGTGCACCAGGCTCGATGGTCGCGCGAAGACGCTCGTCGGCGACGGCGACCGACACCGCGAGCGTCACCGGAACCTGCGCGGACGCCTCGATCAGGTGCGGCAGATCCCGGCGCACCAGCGTTCCCTTCGTCAGCACCGAGAACGGCGTGCCGCTGGAGGCGAGGGCATCGATGATGCCGGGCATGAGCCGGTACTTCCCCTCCGCCCGCTGATAGGGATCGGTGTTGGTGCCCAACGCGACCCACTCGCGCTTCCAGGACGGCCGCGCCAGTTCCCGTCGGAGCACGTCGGCGACGTTGACCTTGACGACGATCTGTGAATCGAAGTCGCGCCCGCCGTCGAGATCGAGGTAGGTGTGAGTCCCGCGAGCGAAACAGTAGGTGCACGCGTGACTGCATCCGCGATAGGGATTGACCGTCCACTCGAACGGCATGGCTGACGCCCCGGGGACGTGGTTGAGCGCCGACTTCGCCCGTACTTCGTGGAAGGTCATCCCGGTGAACCCGGGTGTCGTCATCGACCGGACCAGTCCGCTGTCTCGCCCCAGGCCGGGCAGTGCGTCGTCGTCGATGTCGATCGTCTGCCCGCGCCAGCGCATGGCGACAGTGTAGAACAAAAAAACGTATATCACAGGACAAATGGCGATATTGCATCGAATATTTGCTCATTCTGTGGATGGCGGCAGGCGAGCGAGCGAGTAACGGAGCAGAATGGAGGCGTGGTTGGGGAACCCGAACTTCGCTTGCGACGTGACTTGCGCGGGTCGCGCCGCGCGGCGCGCTATGCGCGACGGGCGGCGCGCCGGCGCGCCCAGTTCGCGTGGGCTGCCGCGATCGTGATCGTGGTGGGGGCAGGTGTCGGCGTGACCGCCCTGGTGAATACGTCGTCGTCCGCCGCGGAAGCATCCGTCATCGGGCTCGACGCCGCGACCGCCTTGGGTACGGCCCACACCGCGCGTGCGGTGACCGACCTGCCGGTTCCGGTGCAGACCGCTGTTCCCGCTCCTGCGGTGTGCGACGATCCCGTTGTGCTCGCTGCGCTCGACGACGGCACGGACGCCGACGACGTCACCGCGTTCGGCGGCGGTGGCGCGTTCCGCTCCGCCATCGCCGACGGTGTCGCCGACTGCGTCGACCTGTCGGCGGCCGACCGGGTCTGGGTGGTCGTCAACAAACGCCACGCGGTCGTCCCCCGTGATTTCGCGCCGGCGGATCAGGCGCAGGCGGCGGGGGTGCAGCGCACCAGCGGTGGCCACATGCGCTCCGACGTCGCCGCCGCGTTGGCAAAGCTTGCGGACGCAGTCGTCGCCGACGGCGCCGGGGCGATCGGCGTCAACAGCGGCTTCCGTCCGCTCGGCTACCAGGAAGCGACCTATGCCGGATACCTCGGCGTGCTGGGGCGCGCCGACGCTGACCTCACCAGCGCTCGCGCGGGGTACAGCGAGCATCAGACCGGGCTGGCCGTCGACATCGTGGCCTGCGACAGCGGATGCGGCGGCATCGACGCGTTCGGCGGGACCGACCAGGCGGACTGGGTGGCCGAGAACGCGTGGCGGTTCGGCTTCATCGTGCGGTACGAAGCGGGCTACACCGACGTGACCGGCTACGAGGCGGAACCGTGGCACCTGCGCTATCTCAGCCCCGAACTGGCCGCGGTCTATCACGAGGGCGGCTATCACACCCTTGAGGAGTTCTTCGGCCTCCCGCCCGCCCCCGACTACACCGGCTGACGCCGCGCCGGCGCGATCTCCCGCGGCGTAGAGTCGAGATCGACGGGGCAGTGCCACACCGTGCCAGATGAGGGAGGCGGCGCATGGAGCGCGACATCTACGACGAGGACCATGAGGCGTTCCGGGACGTCGTCAAGGAGTTCGTGAAGCGGTACGTCACCCACGAGAAACGCGAACAGTGGGATACCGACGGCCAGGTCGACCGCGACACCATGCGGGCGGCCGGACAGGCGGGCATCATCGGCCTGAGCGTTCCCGAGGAGTTCGGCGGGGCCGGGATGCTGCAGGACTACCGGTTCCGCACGGTCGTCAACGAGGAGATCATCGGCGCCGGTGCCGGGTCGCTGGCGGGAGCCTTCGGCATCCAGGACGACCTCGCCGTGCCCTACATCGTGCACATGGGTACGACGGCGCAGAAGGAGAAGTGGCTGCCGCGCATGGCCACCGGCGACGTGGTCGGTGCGCTCGCGATGACCGAGCCAGGCGCGGGCAGCGATCTGCGCGGCATCGCCACGACCGCGAAGAAGGTGGACGGCGGGTATCTCGTCAACGGCGCGAAGACGTTCATCTCCTCGGGTGCGAGCGCCGACATGGTCGTGACGTTCGTCAAGACCGGGGAGGGCAACCGTCCCGACGCGTTCAGTCTTGTCATCGTCGAGGACGAGATGGCCGGCTTCGAGCATGGCAAGAAACTGCACAAGATGGGCTTCCACGGGCACGACACTGCCGAGCTGAGCTTCAGCGACGTGTTCGTGCCCGACGAGAACCTGATCGGTGGGGTCGAGGGGAAGGGCTTCGTGCAGCTCATGATGAACCTGCCCCTGGAGCGCCTGTCGATCGGTGTGGCCGCGGCTGCCGCCGCCCAGGCCGCGGTGACCTGGACCGTCGCGTACACGAAGGATCGGGAAGCATTCGGGGAACGGGTCATCGACTTCCAGAACAGCCGGTTCCGCATCGCCGATGTCGCGACGGCCGTCGACGCGCTGTGGGCCTACATCGACCGGGCGCTGCGCGCCTACGCCGCCGGAAAGCTCTCGCCGGAGGAGGCCGCGAAGGTGAAGTTCTGGGCCACCGAACGGGAGTGGGAGGTCGTCGACACGTGCGTGCAACTGCACGGCGGGTACGGCTACATCACCGAGTACCCGATCGCGCGCGCGTTCCTCGACGCGCGGGTGCACCGGATCTACGGCGGCACCAACGAGATCATGCGCGACATCGTCTCCCGTCAGATCGCCGGTAAACGCTGAGGGGTCTCGCCCGCGCCGCCGGGGCGGTCGCCGTTGTCTAGGCGGCGATCCCCCCGAGCCCGAGCCCAAGCCAGAACAGTACGACGGTGGCGACCCAGGACGCGGCGATGAAGACGGCATCCGCCGCGCGGAATCGCACGACGTGGCGTTCGGTGCGTGCCGGATGCGCGCCGAACGCGCGGGCATCCATCGCCAGCGCGACCCTCTCGGCGTGACGGATGGCGCCGGCCAGCAGCGGCACGACGTAGCCCCACCAGCGGGCGATCGCCGCGAACGGTCCACGTCCGCCGTGCGCGCCGCGGACGCGATGAGCCTGGCGGATGACGTCGAGTTCGTGCGCGAACCGCGGCACGAACCGGAAGGCGGCCAGCGCTGTGTAGCCGACGCGATACGGCACTCGCACCTGTTGCACGGCCGAGCGCACCAGGTCGGGCCCCGACGTGGTGGCACCCGCGGCCAGTGCGAGAGCGATGATCGCACCCAACCGCACGCCCGTGGCCAACCCGACCAGAGCGGCGCCGCCGTACAGGTGCCAGGTGCCGAGCTGCAACACCGTGATCGACTGATCGACCCGCGTGGGATCGACCCACAGCGACATTCCGAACGCGATCACCACGACGACCGCCGGGATCACGCCGAACAGCAGACCCAGCATCCGCCCCGACAGCCGGGCGCCGGTCAGCAGCAGGAGAACGGCGGCCCCGAGGAACAGCAGCGGCGTCACCACGTCGCGCACGAACACCAGCCCCACCATCGCGGGCAGCGGCGCGACGAGCTTGGCGAGCGGATTGAGCCGATACAGGTAGCCCGCGCGGGGCGCGTCGGTGGTGAACGGATCGGCGACGCTCACTCTGACCCGCTCGGGAGGTCGGCCAGCCGGGTGCAGCCGGTCAGCGGCGGCGGAGCCTCGCGGAGCGCCCGGGCGAGGGGCGGCGGCCGCAGGGACGCGCGGGCGAGCAGATCGTCGTCGGCGAAGACCTCGGCGGTGCCGCGGTCGGCGATGATCCGTCCGTCGCGCACCACGACCGCCCGGTCGGCGTACTCGGCGACCAGCTGCATGTCGTGGGTGACGACGATGATGGTGCTGCCGTCGGCGTTCAGGTCGCGCAAGAGGTGCAACAGCTCGTCGGCGCGGGCGCGGTCCTGCCCGAACGTGGGTTCGTCCAGCGCCAGCACCGGCGCCCCGGCGACCAATGCGGTGCCCACCGAGAGCCGCCGCTTCTGACCGCCGGAGAGCAGGAACGGATGGCGCTGCGCGTGGCCTTGGAGGCCGAGTCGCCAGAGCACGTCGGTCGTCCGCACGTCGACATCGGCGTCCGACAGCCCCTGACGTCGCAGGCCGTGGGCGAGCTCGTCGTACACCGTGTTCGCGATGAACTGGTGTTCGGGGTTCTGGAACACGAACCCGACGTGCCGGGCCAGGGTGCGCCGGTCGGTGCGGGCGACATCGAGTTCGCCGATGCGCACCGCCCCGCGAGGCACCGGGACCACTCCGGCGATCGCCTGGATGAGGCTGGTCTTGCCGGCGCCGTTGGGGCCGACGACCGCCACGAACTCACCGCCGCCGATCCGCAGGTCGACATCGTGCAACACGTCGGTGCGACCGCGCCGCAGGGCGAGACCGGTCACCGCGACGGGGGGCGCTGGATTCGGAGTCTGCTCGCGGATTCGGAGGTTTTGGCGCGGGTGGGCCGAATCTGTGGCGGATGTCCGAATCTGCGGTGCCGCCGGGGTGGCGGGAAGGGTGCCGGACGGGGTGGATGCCGGGGTGGCGCCCGGCGCGGCGACGGCACGTCGCAGCTCGTCAGGCGTGACGGGCAGCCGCTCGAAGGTCCAGCCGGCCCGCTGCAGCCGCAGCGCCGCGATCGTGGAGATCGGCAACCACACCCCGAGCGCGTGCAGCTCCGGCGCCCGCGCGCGGATCACCTCGTCGACCGACCCGTCGGCGATCGTGGTGCCGGCCTCGTCCAGCACCACGACACGGGTGGTGAGGGCGACGGCGGCGTCGAGATTGTGCTCGATCAGGAGCACGCCCCGGGTGCCCTCGCCCACGGCGGCCGCGACCGCGGCGTACACCTCGTCGATGCCCGCCGGGTCGAGGTTGGCGGTGGGCTCGTCGAGCACGAGCACCGGCGACCCCATCGCCAGTGCGCACGCGATCGCCAGCCGCTGCCGTCCGCCGCCGGACAGGCGGTCGGGGTTCTGGTCGCGCCGATCCCAGAGCCCGACCCGCTGCAGCGCCGCCTCCGTGCGCGCCAGCACCTCGCCGACGGGCAGGCACAGGTTCTCGGGGCCGAAGGCGACCTCGTCGAGCACCGTGCCGGTCACCACCTGCGCGTCCGGGTCCTGGAACACCATGCCCACACGGGTGCTCACCCGCGCGACGGGCTGGTCGGCGGGGTTCAGGCCCACCGCCTCGATGCGGCCCGACACCGTCGCCGGGATCGACTGCGGGACCAGACCGTTCAACGACAGCGCGAGCGTGGACTTCCCGCATCCGCTCGGTCCGAGCAGCAGCACGATGTCGCCGGCGGCGACCTCGAGGCTCGCCGCCGCCGGGGTCGGGACGGATGCCCCGTCGTGGCGGATGCTCACGTCGCGTGCGCGCAACAGGGGTGCGAGTGCAGCGGGGAAGGTCACGGGCGATCCAGAGGTGGTGGGAATGATTAGCCTAACCTAACCACGGCCACCCCGAGTGGCGGGCGCGACGCCCGCCTGCCGCAGCCCCCGGCCCAGCGCGAGCCCGACCGTGGTCCACGCGACCGGGGCGGCGACCGAGAGCACGAGGTAGAACACTTGCGCCCACGGCGGCAGCGCGGCGAGGTCGACGACCGCGTACACGACGACCGCGACGACCAGGCCCACGATCACGCCCGACAGCAGAAAGCGCCACGGCCCCCACCCGCGGTAGCGGGTGAGCGCGGCCATGCCCTCCTGGATGCCGCCGAACAACAGTGCCGTACCGATGAAGCGCGGCGCCCAGGCCGGGTTGAATGCGCTGGCGACGAGTGCGGCGAGCAGGTGGGTGACGATGGCCACCAGCGGCAGCCGCAGCACCTCCTGCGCGATGATGCCCGGCAGGACGTGCACTCCCAGCAGCATCCCGTAGGCGAAGGGAACCGCGGCGAGCACCAGCGGGGTGAGTGTCCCGGCGATCCCGCCGACCAGGCCGGTGGCGACCCCGATCGCCGCGCACACGAGCAGCACGCGCGTCGATAACAGCGGATTTCGGGTCACCTTTCCAGGGTACCGGCGGGGGCTGGGGGCCTGGCCGTGAGAAACCGGTCAGATGCGGCGACGGCGGCGGGTGAGGCGCACGTGCGGCATCGGGGGTGCCGGGATGCGCTCGGTGCCGTGGCCGACGACGTGGCCGAACCGGTCGGTGCCGGCCTCCCAGTCCTCGCGGGCCGCGACGATCTCGTCGTGGCTGCGTCCCACGAAGTTCCACCACATGACGATCTCGTCCTCGAACGGCGCACCGCCCAGGAGGAACACGGTCGCGTCGCCATCGGCGTGCACGTCGATGCTCTCGCGGTGGATGCCGAGGTAGAGCAGTGACCGGTGGGGCATCCGGATACCGTCATCGGTGGCGACGACTGGTTGGCCGCCCACGGCCACAAGTGCGTGCTCCCACTCGGGTGTGAGCGGAATCGTGGTGCGAGTCCCGGCGGGCACGGTGATCTCCGCGCCGACGATCGGGGTGTACATCGTGGCGGGGGAGTCGACGCCGGCGAACGACCCCACCACGACGGTGGCGCTCGCTCCGCCGCCGAGGTCGACGACCGGGAGGTTCTCGTGCCGTTCGAACGCGGGCGGGCCGTGGCGGCGGTCCTCGGGGAGCGCCACCCAGAACTGCAGCGCGTCGAGGGACACGGCATCCTCCCCCACGGAGTACTCCGAGTGCGCGATGCCCGCGCCGCTGGTCATGAGGTTGAGGGCGCCGCGGCGGACCACGATGTCACTGCCCAGGGCGTCGCGGTGGTGCACCTCGCCGGTGAACGGCCAGGTCACCGTCTGCAGCCCGACGTGCGGGTGGGGCTCCACCCGCATTCTCGTGGTCTGTGGCCCGAACCGGTCGAGGAAGCACCACGCCCCGACCAGGGGAAGGTCGCGCTGCGGCAGGCTGCGGTGCACCGACATCGCCCGTACGCCGCCCAGTGGCACCTCCCGCGCTTCCAGGAGCAGCGCGCGAGGGCCGTCGCACGCCGCCGCCGACTCGCGCGTGACGTCGCCGGCGTCGAGCCGGCTCATGCCGCCGTGGTGTCGTCGCCCTCGCGGGTGTGCACGGTGAGCCCGGGGATGTCGTGCTCGCGAGCGTACTTCACGACGAACGGGCAGACCGGCACCACGGTCTCACCGCGGCTCGCGATGTCGGCTAGGGCGCCCCCGACCAGCCGGCCCCCGATCCCCTGACCGGTGAAGTCCTTCTCGATGCTCGTATGGGGCATCACGATCCGCCCCTCATGGTCGGGACGGATCTCGGTGAAACCGGCCAGTACGCCGTCCACATGGATCTCGTACCGTCCGGCGTCGTCGTTTCGGGTGACCGTCATCGCGGCTGCATCGCCCATAGCGGCTCCTCTCTTTGGGAGGATGCAACGCCGCAGAGCCCGTCGTTGTTCCGCGCTGCATCGCCGGCGGGCGGCGCCAGCACCCGGCGTGCGCCGGTTCGCAAACCCCGCTGATGGCTAGTGTGGAACCGTCGGCGAGCCACCGCCGCGACCCGGGGCACATCCTCCCGGGGCGGTGCGGAACATCGAGAGGGAGCGCGACGATGACGATGCAGGCGCGCGCGGTCGAGACTCGCCGTGCGATCATCCAGGCCGCGGCCGACGCCTTTGTTCAGCACGGCTTCGCCGGGGCGAGCCTCGCCGAGATCGCGACGCAGGCGCGCGTGACCAAGGGCGCGCTGTACTTCCACTTCCCGTCGAAGATCGCGCTGGCCGAGGCGATGATCCAGACGCAGCGCGAAGTCAACGAGGCTTTCGAGGAATACGTGCGGCACTTCCAGGGGACCCAGTTGGAGCTGCTGATCAACATGACCCGGCTGCTGGCGCGGCGGCTTCAGGAAGACACCACGTTGCAGGCGGCGATGCGCCTGGCCGTCGAGCGGGGCAGTTCGGAGAATCCGCACATCTTCGCGACCTATCAGATCTGGGAGCGTTCCGCGGCGGGGGTCATCGCGGCCGGACAGGAGCGCGGGGAGATCACCCGGGATGCCGACGGTGCGGCACTGGCGCGTTTTCTCGTGGCGGCCTTCACCGGCATCCAGACCATCTCCCTGGTGGAGGCCTCGCTGAGCGACCTCGACGAGCGGCTCGATGAGATGTGGCAGCTGCTGCGGCCTCGGCTGGAGCCCTCCTAGCCGTCAGCGCGCACCTCGCCGCGTGGAGCTTTGAGTAATGAGAAGGCTCTCATTCCTGTGAGGCGCGTTGATTAAAACCGGTCGACCGGTATTTTAGAGGGTATGTCCTCTTCGATCGAACCGGCCGTCGGCGCGCCCGCGAGCCCCGCAGCCGGCGGCATGCGCAGCTTCCTGGTCATCTGGAGCGCGCAGTTGGTCGCCCGCCTCGGAAACGGCCTGACGGCCTTCGGGCTCGCTGTGTACGCCTACCAGGCGACCGGATCCAGCGCGGCCGTCGCCGCGGTGACGATGGCCGCGTTCCTGCCCGGCGTTCTGCTCGCGCCCATCGGCGGGGTGCTGGCCGACCGATTCGATCGGCGCCTGCTCATGATTCTGGGCGACACGTTCTCGGCGGGTGGGCTGGTGCTGCTGCTGATCGCCTTCCACAGCGGCGCGGCCAGTATCCCCGTCATCTGCGCGTGCGTCGCCTTCAGCTCCCTGTTCACCTCGGTGATGGACCCGGCCTACCGGTCAACCGCGACCGATCTGCTCTCCCCGGAGCAGTACGCGCGGGCGGGGGGAATGGTGCAGTTTGCCTCGGCTGCACAGTTCCTGGTGTCGCCGGCGATCGCCGGGATCCTGATGGCGCAGTTCGGCATCGCCACGATCCTCATGATCGACATCAGCACGATGGTGGTCACGACGGCCGCCATGGTGATCGTGTGGCGCCGGATCGGGACCACCGCAGCCCGTGCCGCCCGCACCCCGTTCTGGGAGGACTTCCGCCTCGGGGTCGCCTTCCTCGCCCATCATCGCGGCATCACGGTGCTCATGCTGCTGGTCACCCTCGCGACCTTCTGCATGGGGTTCCTGCAGACCCTGCTGACCCCGATGCTGCTGGACCTCGCCGATGAGGAGACCCTCGGGGTGGTCCGCTCGGTCGCTGCGATCGGCATGATCGTCGCCAGCGCGCTCATCGGCGTGTTCAGCATGGGCACCCGGCACACCCGCTACATCTCGATCGCCCTCGCGGTGGCCGGTGTCACCGTGACCCTCATGGGCAGCACCGTCAACGTCGTGGCCATCGCGGCGCTCGCCTTCGTCTTCTTCATGACCCTGCCCGTCCTCAACACGAGTGTCGAGGTGCTGGCGCGGTCATCGATCCCCAACCAGACCCAGGGGCGGGTATGGGGTCTGATGGGGCTCATCTCGCAGCTGGGATACATCGTCGCGTACGCCGATCGGGCATCCTCGCCGACGACGTGTTCACCCCGCTCCTGGTCGACGGCGGCGCGCTCGCCGACACTCTCGGCCGCGTGATCGGAGTGGGCGAGTCCCGCGGCATCGGCCTGATGTTCGGCCTGGTCGGTGTGCTGCTGCTGGTCGTCGCCGTCCTCATCCCACGGGTGCGCAGCGTCCGTGGACTCGAACGCAACGTCGCGCGCTCCGGCGCCGACCGTAAGGAGCTCTGACTGACATGTGGATCGTCGTCATCATAGGGATCGGGGTGGTGACCGCCCTCGTGCAACTCGCGCTGGGAGGTTTCGCCGCCGATCAGACCACCATCATCCGCACCCTGCTGTTGCACCAGTTCGCGGTGACGCACGGGATCATCGCGGTGATCGGGTTCGTCATCAACGTGCTGCGACCGCGGCAGACCGCCGCCAAGCTGGGCTGGGCGACCAGTCCGTTCCAGGTGAAGTACGGGTTCGCTCAGCTGGGCCTGGGCATCATGGGCGTGATGTCGATCTGGTTCCACGGAAACTTCTGGGTCGGCACGCTCGTGACCTTGTACGTATACGGTCTCAGCGGGTTGTGGACCCACACCCAGGAAGTGGTGCGAAAGCGCCGCGAGACCGGGAAGACCGATCTGATCGAGGTCGGCAACATCGTGCTCGACGTGATCTATCACCTGGTCCTGACCTGGATGTCGTTGCAGATCCCCGGCGTGTGGAGTCTGTCATGAGCAGCCGCGAAAACCTGATGCTGCGCTACGCGATGGGCGACCTGCGCCGCAACCGGGCCATCAACATCGCCCTGTTCGTCCTGCTCGTGCTCAGCGCGACGCTGATGGCCACCGGAGCGATGGTCATCGAGCGCCTCACCGGATCGGTCGACGCACTGTTCGCGCAGGCCAAGCCGCCGCACTTCCTGCAGATGCACGTCGGGGACTACGACGCCGCGGCATTGGAGGACTTCGCCGGCGAACAGTCCGGTATCGAGTCTTGGACCGTCGTGGACATGTACGGATTCGACAGCTCCGCGATCTCGTGGACGCGCCCGGCCAGCGGGGAATCCGGTGATCTGTCCGACAGCCTGGTGGACAACCTCTTCGTGACACAGAACCCCGACTTCGACTACCTGATCGACCAGGACGGCGTCATCGCCGAGCCCGCGGCGGGGGAGGTGTACGTTCCAGTCGCCTACCAGCAGCGCTTCGGGTTGCAGGTCGGTGACGAACTCGGGGTGCGCACCGACGACGGCCTCCACGACCTGACCGTGACCGGCTTCGTCCGCGACGCCCAGATGGCCTCGTCGCTGTCGTCGGCGACACGGTTCCTCGTCTCCGAGACGGACTGGACGGCGCTGGCCGCCGCCGGCGGCGGCGACCCCGAGATCATCGTGGAGTATCGCCTGCATGACCCCAGCGGGGCGGATGCCCTGCAGGCGGCCTACGAGGCCGACGACACCCTGCCCAAGAACGGGCAGGCCGTCACCTACGAGATGATCCGGCTCATCAACGCGTTCAGCGACGGCCTCGTCGCCGTGGCGCTCATCTTCGCGAGCCTGCTTCTCATCCTGATCGCCCTGCTGAACCTGCGCTTCGTCATCCGTGGGTCGCTGCAGGACGAGGTGCGGGAGATCGGTGCCATGAAGGCCATCGGCATCCCCTCTCGGCAGATCTCGCGCCTCTACCTCGGCAAATACAGCGTCATGACGCTACTGGCGTGCGTGCTCGGCGGAGCGCTGGCACTGCCCGCCACCGCCGCGCTGACCCGCGGCGCGCAGGCCACGTACGCCGCCGCCGAGACCACGGTGTGGACGGTGCTGGTGCCTGTGGTGGCGCTCCTGCTGGTCTACGTGATCGTCG
This sequence comes from Microbacterium sp., assembly GCF_047972865.1. Lineage (GTDB taxonomy): Bacteria > Actinomycetota > Actinomycetes > Actinomycetales > Microbacteriaceae > Microbacterium. Next base: position 28,779 of record NZ_JBKEAY010000240.1, on the reverse strand, counting down.
TGGCCATCTGCGCCGGCGTGCTGCGGGCGGTGCGTCGCATCGACGTCGTCGGCGCACTCGTCCACGGCAGCACGCTCACCGAGCGGCAGACCGCCCGCCGCGCCCGCCGGCAGAGCGCGCGGGTACGTCGGCGCAGCTTGGCCCGCTACCGCGGCCGGCACATCGGCCGGCGGCTGGCGATGCTCGACCTGCGGTCTCAGCTCGGCCAGTGGGTGCTGGTTCCGGTGGTGTTCTTCCTCACCGCGATCATGATCACGCTGCCACTGAACCTGCTCACGACGTTCGAGAGCCCGCGGTTCGTCAGCTACATGGGGGCGCCCACCAGCGATCTTCGCGCCGACCTGCTGTTCTCCGACGACGTCGATCGCACCCGCGACGACCTGTTGGGCGCGATGGCCGATGATGACCGCCTCGACGACGTGCGGGTGTTCGCGAACGTGCTGGTCGAAACCGAGGGGCCGGAAGGGATGCAGACGCTGCGTGTCGAGGTGGGTGACTACACGACAGACACCGTCGACTTCGTCTCGGGCACCGCGCCCGGGAACGGCCAGATCGCGCTGTCGGTCCTCAACGCCGACGCGTTCGGCCTGCAGGTCGGCGACCCGATGGAGGTGACCGTCGACGGGACCCGCGCGGACTACACAGTCAGCGGCGTCTATCAGGACGTCACCAGCGGGGGGCGCACCGCCAAGATGCAGGGGGAGGTCGCCCGGGGCGCGGCCGGCTACGTCGTCTACGCCGACTTGTCCGGCGACGATGACCCCGCCGCGGTGGCCACCGAGTACGGGGATCTGTTCCCCGGTGCGGCGGTCGTGCCGATGGCGGAGTACGTGACGCAGACACTCGAGTACGTCACCAGCGCGTTCCGCACCGCCGCGGTGTTGAGCGTCGCGTTCGGACTGGCCGTCGCCCTGCTGATCACGGCGTTGTTCCTGCGGCTGCGGCTCTCCCGCGACCGTCGCAGCATGGGCGTCCTGTCGGCGATCGGCTTCTCCGCACGCGAACTGACGGCGCAGGTGCGGGGCAAGACGTTGCTGGTGGTGACGGTCGGGACGGTGCTCGGGGTGCTGTTCGCGGCGACCGTCGGCGAGTCGATGACCGGCGGCCTGCTCGCGCTCGCCGGGCTGGGGATCGCGCACCTCACGTTCCTGCCGAACGTGTGGCTGGCGTACCTGGTCTTGCCGCTCGCCCTGATCGGCGCCGGCTATCTCGGCGCGGTCCTTCTCACGGCGCGACTGCGCCGTGCCGATAAGAGTTCATGGTTGTCACACGAGGGGAATACCAATGGCACACGCTAACTCCCTGGCTCTGCGGAGCCAGGACCTGACCAAGACGTACGCGTCGACCGACCCGCCCACGCGGGTGCTCGACGGGATCGACCTGACCGTGCGCGAGGGGGAGTTCCTCGTCGTGATGGGAGCCTCCGGCTCCGGGAAGTCCACACTGCTGTACAGCATCAGCGGGATGGACCGGCCCTCCAGCGGCAGCGTCTTCCTCGACGGCCGCGACCTGACCACCCTCAACGACGCCGAGATGAGCCGTACCCGGCTCACCCGAATGGGATTCGTGTTCCAGCAGGCGTACCTGCTGGCCAACCTCAGCATCCGCGACAACATCCTGCTGCCCGCACTCAAGGCCGCGCCGGATGCGCGGGACGAAGCGGTGGCGCGCGTGCAGGCGCTCATGGAACGGTTCGAGATCGCGCACGTGGCCGACCACGGCATCACACAGGTGTCCGGCGGTCAGCTGCAGCGGGCCTCCATCTGCCGCGCGCTGGCGTGCGAACCGGCGATCCTGTTCGCCGACGAGCCGACCGGGGCGCTGAACAGCTCGATGTCGGCCGAAGTGATGGACGCCCTCACCGGGGTGCACCGCGACGGCACGACCATCGTCATGGTCACCCACGACCCGGCGTGCGCGGCCCGCGGCGACCGCGTCGTGTACCTGCGGGACGGCCGCATCGTCGCCGAGAACACTCCCGGCCCGTGGACGCGCGAGAACGCCGACCGTCGCGAGGACGATCTCCTCGCGTGGCTGCGTAACCAGGGCTTCTGACCCACATCCCAGAAAACACCGACACAAGGAGAAACATGATGAACGAACAGACCTTTCTCGACACCCTGGCGCCGTTCACGGCCGTACCCGCCGACGCCCTCGCGCTCACCGACGACCTCGCGCAGATCGGGGTCGACTCGATCAGCATCTTCGAGTTCGTGATGCAGATCGAAGACCTCCTCGGCCACAGCGTCGAGGTGACCGACCAGGTCGTCACCGCGCAGGACCTCTACGACGCCGTGCTGCAGGCCGGAACGTTGCAGCTCGCCTGACCGCGGTGTGGCCCGCACCGACGTGCGGACCACACCCGGGTCCGGGCCGAACAAGGAGGAATCATGGAGAAGGTCGTCATCACGGGGATGGGCGTGGTCAGCCCCATCGGGACGGGTCTGGCCGCGTTCGAGGCGAACCTGTTCGCGGGACGCCACGGCATTGTGCCCCTGGATCGCTTCGACACTACCGACATGTCGGTGCGTGTCCACGCGCCCGTCACCGGGGTGGACAGCGCGTCCCACGTCGACGAGCGCACGGCGCGCAGGTTGGACGCGTACAGCCTGTTCGGGCTGATCGCGGCACGCGAAGCCATGGCGGATGCGGCACTGACCGGCGCCGTGGACCCGTATCGACTCGGCGTCCACATGACCAGTGGCATGGGCGGCGTGGGTACCCTGCTCGACGAAGCCGACGCGCTGCTCGCCCGCGGTGCTCGCCGGGTCTCGCCGCTGCTGGTACCGAAGTTCGTCGGGAACATGCTGGCCGGCGGCGTCGCCATCGACATCGGTGCCCGCGGTCCGGCGGTGGCGCATGTCGCCGCGTGCGCCGCGAGCGCGGCGAGCATAGGAGAGGGCATGCGCGCGATTCGTCACGGGTACGCCGACGCCATCGTCTGCGGCGGTGCCGAAGCGTCCACCCGCAAACTGATCGCGGCGGGGTTCGAGAACCTGCGGGCGCTGACGGCGGCATCCGATCCCGATCGCGCCAGCATCCCGTTCGACCGGGATCGAGCTGGCTTCGTCATCGGCGAGGGGGGTGCCGCGTTGGTGCTGGAGAGCGAATCCCACGCGCGTGCGCGTGGTGCGCGCATCCACGCGGAGGTCACTGGGTTCGGCGTCACCAACGACGCTTCGCACATCACCGCGCCGGCCGAGAACGGTGCGGCGTTGGACCGGGCCCTCGGTGACGCGCTCGCCGAGGCCGGGGAACCGGATCGCCCCCTGCACGTCAACGCGCACGGCACCGGGACGGTGCTCAACGATCGCAGCGAAGCGGCATCGATCCGCCGTGTGCTGGGGGAGGGCACGCTGGTCACGTCGACCAAGTCGGTGACCGGGCACATGCTCGGGGCCGCCGGTGCCGTCGAAGCGATCGCCGCTGTGCTCGCGTTGCACCGCGGCGAGGTGCCGCCCACGGTGGGCACCTCGACGGTCGCCGACGACATCGCCGTCGACGTGGTGCACACGGTGGCCCGACCCGCGCCGTTGACGCGGGCGGCATCCCTCTCGCTCGGGTTCGGCGGTCACAACATCGCCCTGATTCTGGACAAGGCGGCATGACATGGAGATTCTGATCGGCTTGGCCGACCGTGTCGAGCGAGCGATGCTCGCCCGGCTGCACGCGGCACTTCCCGCCGCGCGCCGAGAGAAGGCGGACGCATATCTGCGACCGCAGGATCGCGACACCAGCATCCTGTCGTTCGCGCTGCTGCAACTGCTGTGGGAGCAGCGCCACGGGACGCCGATGCCCGACGTGCAGCTCGGCCGCTACGGCAAGCCGGCGTTCGCCGACGGCAACGGCATGCACTTCAGCCTGTCGCACGACGGCACCGTGTGTGCGTGCGTCAGTGCCCCGGTGCCGGTCGGCATCGACGTGCAGTCGCGGGTCGGCTTCGACGGCGGGCTGTTCGAGCGGATCGCCTCAGAACGCGAACGGTCGTTGCGCGACGTCTTGCGCCGGGCCGATGACCTCAGTTCGCTGTGGACCCGGAAGGAGGCGCTGGTCAAGCGCACGGGGCGCGGGCTGACCGTTCCGCTGCCGAGCGTGGAGGGCGGTGCCGCGCCGGACGTGGTGACCTTCAGCTGCGGTGCGCCGGATTTCCGGATGAGTCTGTCTGCGGAGGGGATGACGAGAGCCGCGATCGCCAGCCGGGTGCGCGTCCGCTTCGCGCACCCGGCTCACGTCGGCTGGCGCTTCGCGCCCGGCGCCGATCTGCTGCAGCCCATGGCCGAGTTCGCGGTGGCGGCCTGAGGGGCGACCGATCCGCGGGCCTCGCTTCCTGCCCGCACGCGCCGGGTGCGCGCTACGGGAGGATGGAGGCATGTGGATTCGATGGCTGCTTGCCGCCGCGGCGATGACGACGGCGCTCGCGGTGGCCTCGTGCGCGCCCGCGGAATCCGTGCCGTCGCGGTCGGCGACGGCATCCGACGCGCCCCGCACGCCGGACATCGACCCGGTCGAGGATCCCGTCGAGGACCCGGTCGGGCAGCTGAGTCTTCCCGAGCGCGTCGGGCAGCTGTTCATGGTGGGGACGCCGGTGGATGCGGCATCCGATGTGACGATCGCGGCGGTGACCGAGCGGCACGCGGGTGCCGTGTTCCTGCACGGGAGGACCACAGCGGGGACGGCCGCGGTCTCGGCGGTGGTCGGGCATTTTCCCGCGGTGGGGGCTGCGGGCGTGCCGCTGTGGGTGGCGACCGACCAGGAGGGCGGTGAGGTGCAGGTGCTGCGCGGGCGCGGGTTCGACGACATCCCGTACGCGATCGAGCAGGCGGATGCGCCGGCTGCGCAGGTGCGCTCGGATGCGGAACGCTGGGGCCGGCAACTGCGGTCGGTGGGGGTGACGATGAATCTGGCGCCGGTGGCTGACATCGTCACGAGTGCGGAGGTCCGGTTCGACAACCCGCCGATCGGCGCGCTCGGACGCCAGTACGGCTACGACGCCGAGACGGTCGCCGAGAAGACCGGCGCGTTCGCCGACGGGATGCGGGATGCCGGGGTCATGCCGACGTTCAAGCACTTCCCGGGGCTCGGCCGGGTGACGAGCAACACCGACTTCGCCGATCGGGTCGTTGATGAGGCTGTCGGCGCCGACGCCCCCGATGTGGCGGTGTACGCCGCGCTGACGTCCGGGGGAGCGTCGGTCGTGATGGTGTCCAACGCCGTGCACGCGCGGATCGACGACACCCAGCCGGCGACGTTCTCGCCGGCGGTCATCGCGGTGCTGCGCGACGGGGTGGGCTTTGACGGGGTCGTGATGACCGACGACGTTTCGGCGGCCGGTGCGGTGCGCGCTGTGGCGCCGGCCGACCGGGCGCTGCGGGCCCTGACGGCGGGGGTTGACCTGGTGCTGGTGTCGGCCGACCCGTCGGTGTACGCCGAGATGTACGACGCCGTCCTGGCTCGCGCGCAGGCCGATCCGGCCTTCGCGGCGCGGGTCGACGAGGCCGTGCGGCGGGTGCTGGCCGCCAAGGCGGCGTTCGGCTGACAGCCCCCGCCCCGCTCCCCGTCCCCGCCCCGCTCCCCGTCCCCGCGAAACGACAGGCGCGCTATCGAGACCGCACGTAAACCGCGCGGTCTCGACAGCGCAGCTGTAGTCTCGCGGACAGGAGGCGTGGGTAGGGACACGGGCTGTGGACAGTCGACGCGGGCAACCGCCGCTGCTTACCCCGCCCCCACGGGGCAGCCCATGATGACCCGTCCCGCGACCGGGTCGCTCACCTGGGGGCTCGGCTTCTTGGGGTTCATTCCGATTCCGTTCTTCAGCCTCCTCATCGTCGCGATCGTCGCGATCGTCGCGTCGGCGGTGTACCCGTCCCAGCGCCGCCACGGACCCATCGCCGAGGGGAACGCCCGAAATGCCGCGAACTGGGCGTGGACGGCGTTTCTCGTGCTGGTCCTGTCGGTGGTGCTGACCACTCTCCTGGTCGCGCTCCAGAACTTCTACACTCCCGGCCCGTTCCCCGGGAGGCTGCCGTTCTTGGTGCTGCTCGGGGTGGGGATCACCCACCCCGTGCTGTGCATCATGGGCTTGGTGGCAGCATCCAAGGGTCAGGGGCTGCGTGTGCCGTACGCCATCCCCTTCATCCGCGCAGCTTGGGGGTGATGTCGCCCCGCGGGCCGCGGCATCCGGCAGACTCGGAGGGTGACCGACACCGCGACGCTTCCTGAGCTCATCCCGGTCGGGACCGGGGCGGATGCCGTCTACGACGGGTTCGTGACGTGGGCCGCCGCGCAGGGGCTCACCCTCTACCCGGCGCAGGACGAGGCGATCATCGAACTCGTCTCGGGCTCGAACGTCATCCTGGCCACCCCGACCGGCACCGGTAAGTCCCTCGTCGCCGTCGCCGCACACGCGGCGTGCCTCGCGCGGGGCGGGCGCACCTACTACACCGCCCCGATCAAGGCGCTCGTGAGCGAGAAGTTCTTCGCCCTCGTCGACGTCTTCGGGGCGGATGCCGTCGGCATGGTCACCGGCGATTCCTCGGTCAACCCCGATGCACCGATCGTGTGCTGCACCGCCGAGATCCTCGCCAACCTCGCGCTGCGGCAGGGGGCGGATGCCGACGTCGACCAGGTCGTGATGGACGAGTTCCACTACTACGGCGACCCCGAGCGGGGCTGGGCCTGGCAGGTGCCGCTGCTGCTGCTGCCGCGCGCCCAGTTCCTCCTCATGTCGGCGACCCTCGGGGACGTCACCGAGATCGCCGACGACCTGAGCCGGCGCACCGGTTGCCAGACCGCGCTGGTCACCGGCGTCGAGCGGCCGGTCCCGCTGCACTTCTCGTACGAACGCCGCCCGGCGCACGAACTCGTCGCCGGACTGCTCGAAGAGCACGAGACCCCGGTCTACATCGTGCATTTCTCCCAGGCCGCCGCGGTGGAGCGCGCGCAAGCCCTCGCCAGCGTCAAAGTCGCCGACCGCGCGCAGCGCGACGCGATCGCCGAGGCGATCGGCGGGTTCCGGTTCACCACCGGATTCGGCAAGACGCTGTCGCGACTGGTGCGTTCCGGAATCGGCATCCATCACGCCGGGATGCTGCCGCGCTACCGGCGTCTCGTCGAAACCCTGGCCCAGCGTGGCCTGCTGCGGGTGATCTGCGGCACCGACACGCTCGGCGTCGGGATCAACGTGCCGATCCGCACCGTGCTGATCACGGCGCTCAGCAAGTATGACGGAACACGCATGCGTCAGCTCACCGCCCGCGAGTTCCACCAGATCGCCGGGCGGGCGGGCCGGGCCGGATTCGATCCGTACGGCAACGTGGTCGTCATGGCCCCCGAGTGGGAGATCGACAACGCCGTCGCGCTCGCGAAAGCCGGGGACGATCCCGCCAAGCGGAAGAAGATCGTCCGCAAGAAGGCGCCGACCGGCGTCGTCAACTGGGGTCAGGGCTCGTTCGATCGTCTCATCGCGGCCGAACCCGAACCGCTCACGCCGCAGCTTCGGCTGACGGCGGCGATGCTCATCAACATCATCGCGCGCGGCGGCGACGCGTTCGGCAATGTCCGCTCGCTGGTGTTCGACAATCACGAACCGCGGGCGCGGCGCTACGACATGGCTCGCAGGGCCCTCGCGATCTTCCGCACGCTGCGCGCCGCCGGCGTCGTGGAGGTGGATGCATCCGGCGTGCACCTCACCGTCGACCTGCAGCCGAACTTCGCGTTGAACCAGCCGCTGAGCCCCTTCGCGCTCGCGGCCCTGGACCTGCTCGACCCCGGCATCCCGCCCGCCCCCGTCACTGGATTCGGAGCTTCACCGCAGATTCGGGCCGACCAGCCCGAATCCTCCGAATCCGGCGACGTTCTCCGAATCCACGACAGCCCCGGGGGCGGCACCGGGGGCGGCACCGGGGAGCCGCGCGCGGATGCCGGAACCGGCCACTACGCGCTCGACGTCGTGAGTGTGGTCGAGGCCACGCTCGACGACCCGCGCGCCATCCTGAGTCAGCAGGAGTACCGGGCGCGCGGCGAGGCGGTCTCGGCGATGAAGCGCGACGGGCTCGACTACGACGAGCGGATGGCGCTGCTGGAAGAGATCACCTACCCGCGGCCGCTCGCCGAGCTGCTGGCCCAGTCGTTTGATGTGTTCGCGTCGAGCCAGCCTTGGGTGCGCGACTTCGAACTGCACCCGAAGTCCGTCGTGCGCGACATGTTCGAACGGGCCATGTCGTTCGGAGAATATGTCTCCTTCTACCAGTTGGGCCGTAGCGAGGGGCTGGTACTGCGCTATCTCAACGACGCGTACCGGGCGATCAGGCAGACCGTCCCGGCGGACCTACGCACCGACGACCTGACCGACGTGATCGCGTGGCTCGGCGAGATGGTGCGCCAGGTGGACTCCAGCCTGCTCGACGAATGGGAGTCACTGGCCCACCCCGCGGCAGACCCGGATGCCCCCGTCGTGCCGCCCGCGCCCCCGTCGGTCGTCGCGAACCGGCGCGCGTTCACCGTCCTGGTGCGCAACGAGCTGTTCCGGCGGGTGCAGTTGGCGGCGCTGCAGGACGACGACACGCTGGTCGAGCTCGACCCGGATGTCGGCTGGCCGGCCGTGCTGGACGCCTACTACGACGAGCACGACGAGATCCTCACCGGTGGTCCCGCTCGCTCACCCCGCCTGTGCGAGATCACTGAGCATCCCGAACGGTGGGTGGTCGAGCAGACGATCGACGACCCCGAAGGCCATCACGACTGGCGCATCCGCGCGACGGTGGATCTCGCCGCATCCGTTGAGTCCGGTGCCGCCGCAGTGACGGTGTCCGAGGTGACCCGCCTCTGACCCGCCCCCGCCCCGCCACGCCCGCCGCCCCCTCCCGCCGCGCCCCTCCCGCCGCCCCGCGAGACCGCACGCGCGCTATCGAGACCGCGCGCAAACCGGGTCGTTTCGATAGTCTCGCTGTCGTCTCGCGGGTTTCCGGGCGCGGGGCTCCGGGCCACAATGGGACGATGGCCACACACCTCGCGTTCCTGCGCGCGATCAACCTCGGCGCGAAGCGCGTGTTCCCCAAGGCGGACCTGCGCCGCGTCGTCGCCGAGGCCGGTTTCGAGGATGTCGACACGCACCTCAACACCGGCAACGTGGGGTTCGACACACGGATGCGGTCGGTGGCGCGGATCGCGCAGAGTCTGCGGACCGCGTTCGCCGCCGACCGTGGTTTCGAGGTGCCGACTGTCGTGTTCCCAGCCGGCGAGTTCGCCGAGGTGGCCACCGAGACCGCGCGGCTGGATGCCGAGTATCCGGGCCTGGCCCGGCATTACGTCTATCTGCTGCCCGAGCGTCTCAGCGCGGAGACCGAAGCCGCCGTTGAAAAGCGCTCGCGCCCGGACGTGGGGCGGATGCTCGTCCGCGGGCGCGCCGTCCATGCCCTGCTCGAGCCCGGGTACCAGGCGGGCAACGTCGATCCCCTTGGCGTCACCCCGCTGCTCGGCGACGCGACCAACCGCAACGCGACGGTGGTGCGCACTCTCGCCCAGAAGTGGTGTTGAATCGCCCCGCGCCCCGCGCCCCGCGCCCCGCGCCCCGCGCCCCGCGCCCCGCTCGCCACGCCGGCATCCGTCCTCACGGTGAGCAATCACCGGGGTCGGATGCCGCGACTATCGTGGACCGGGTGAGTGGAACGGACGGCGAGTGGGCGGACGACCCGTACGCCGACCTGGAGTGGAATCCGGACGATCTCGTGCCGCCGGACGACCCGGACGATCCGGCCGCGCCGCCGCCGGAGTTCGACGGGTACGCCGGTGCCCTGGCTCGATCCACCCGCGATCGTGCGGGCGGGTCGGCGCCCCCGACCGCGGTCGCCCCCACCGTCCTCCGTGTCGCCGATCACACCGGTGCCGAACCGCTCGCCGTACTGAAAGAGGTCTTCGGCTACGACGCGTTCCGCGGTGATCAGGCCGACATCGTGCGGCACGTCATCTCCGGCGGCGACGCCGTCGTGCTCATGCCCACCGGCGGCGGCAAGTCCATCACCTATCAGGTGCCCGCCCTGGTGCGCCCCGGAACCGGACTGGTCGTCTCGCCGTTGATCGCCCTCATGCACGATCAGGTGGATGCCCTGGTCGCCAACGGCGTGCGTGCGGCATACCTCAACTCCACGCAGAGTCCTGCCGAGCGGGCCGGCGTCGAACGGGCGTATCTTGCCGGTGACCTCGACCTGCTCTACGTCGCGCCGGAGCGGCTCAGCGTGCCGCAGACCACCGCGCTGCTGCAACGCGGCACGCTTAGCGTCATCGCGATCGACGAGGCGCACTGCGTCTCGCAGTGGGGGCACGACTTCCGCCCCGACTACCTCACGCTCGGCGACCTCGACGAGCGGTTCCCGGGGGTGCCCCGGATGGCGCTCACGGCAACGGCGACCCGCGAGACCCACAACGAGCTCACCGACCGGCTGCGTCTGCCGGCCGCGCGTCACTTCGTCGCGAGCTTCGACCGGCCCAACATCCAGTACCGCATCGAGCCGAAGACCGAGGTGCGCCGCCAGCTCGTGCAGTTCATCCGCACACAGGGCGAGCGCGCCGCCGGCATCGTCTACGCGCTCAGTCGCAAGTCGGTGGAGCAGACCGCCGAGCACCTCCGCGGGCAGGGAATCGACGCGCTGCCGTACCACGCCGGGCTCCCCGCCGAGATGCGCGCGGCGCACCAGGCGCGGTTCCTGCGTGAAGACGGTGTGGTGATGGTCGCCACGATCGCGTTCGGGATGGGCATCGACAAACCCGACGTGCGCTTCGTCGCCCACATCGACCTGCCGAAGTCGGTCGAGGGCTACTACCAAGAGACCGGCCGTGCCGGGCGCGACGGCGAACCCGCGGTGGCGTGGATGGCGTACGGACTGGGCGATGTCGTGCAGCAGCGGCGGCTGATCGACCAGAGCCCCGGCGACCGCACCTACAAGATGCGGATGGGGCAGCACCTCGACGCGATGCTCGCGCTGTGCGAGACGGTGTCGTGCCGGCGCGTGAACCTGCTGGGATACTTCGGGCAGGCCTCCGAGGCCTGCGGCAACTGCGACACCTGCCTGACCACGCCCGACACCTGGGACGGATTGATCCCGGCGCAGAAGCTGTTGTCGACGATCATCCGGCTCCAGCGCGAGCGGGGTCAGGCGTTCGGAGCCGGGCATCTCATCGACATCCTCCGGGGTGCGCAGACCGAGCGCATCCGCCAGCAGCGGCACGACCGGCTGTCGACCTACGGGCTCGGCACCGACCTGTCCGACCAGGACTGGCGTTCGGTCGTGCGGCAACTGCTGGCCCGCGGCGTCCTCGTCGCGCGCGGCGAGTACGGCGTGCTGGCGGTGGGCGAGCCGGGAGCGGGGGTGCTGCGCGGTGAGGAGCCGGTGCCGCTGCGCCGCGACGTGCTCGGCCGCGGCGGCGGTGCGCGGGTGCGCAAGGCGCCGGCGGCGGATGCCGTGGGCGACGGCGACCGCGACCTGTTCGAAGCGTTGCGTGCTTGGCGCGCGGGCGTCGCGAAGGAACAGGGCGTGCCCGCGTACATCGTGTTCGGCGATGCGACGTTGCGCGCGCTCGCCGAACACCGCCCGCGGTCGGTGGCCGCGCTGGAGGGGATCACCGGCATCGGCGCCAAGAAGCGAGAGGCCTACGGGGAGGCCGTTCTCGAGGTCATCGCGGCGGACTGACCGCGGTGAGTTCGGCGCGGACGATCGCTGCGCCCGCTGCCAGAGCACTCAGTTTGTCGAGGGCGGTCGCCCGTGGCAGGGGCGCCATACCGCAGTTGGTACTCGGGATGAGCTTGGCCGGGTCGACGAATTCCAGTGCCCGCCGGAGCGTGCCGGCGACCTCCGCCGGAGTTTCAATGCTCGCGTCGGCAACATCGATGGCGCCGAGCATGACCTTCTTGCCGCGGATGAGCCCGATCAGCTCCATCGGGACGTGGGAGTGGTGACACTCCAGCGAGACGATGTCGATGGTGGAGCGCTGCAGCAGTGGGAACGACTCCTCGTACTGCCGCCAGTGCGAACCCAGCGTCGCTTTCCACTCGGTGTTCGCGGTGATCCCGTAGCCGTAACAGATGTGCACGGCCGTCTCGGCACGCAGGCCCTCCGCGGCGCGCTCCAGTGCGGCGACGCCCCAGTCCCTCACCTCGTCGAAGAAGACGGTGAAGGCGGGTTCGTCGAACTGGATGATGTCGACCCCGGCCGCCTCGAGGTCCTTCGCCTCCTGATTGAGGATCGTCGCGAACTCCCAGGCCAGCTTCTCCCGGCTCTTGTAGTGGCGGTCGTACAGCGTGTCGACCATCGTCATCGGGCCCGGGAGGGCCCACTTGATCGGCCGGTCGGTCTGCTGGCGGAGAAATCGCGCGTCGTCGGCGAAGACGGGCGCGCTGCGGGTCACCGCACCGACCACGGTCGGCACGCTCGCATCGTATCGATCGCGGATCCGTACGGTCTCGCGCCGCTCGAAGTCGACCCCGTCCAGGTGGTCGATGAACGTCGTCACGAAGTGCTGGCGCGTCTGCTCACCGTCGCTGACGATGTCGATGCCGCCTCGGTGCTGCTCGTGGACGGCGAGGCGCAACGCGTCGTGCGTGCCCTCGATGAGCTGGTCACCGGCGAGCTTCCACGGTGACCAGAGCGTCTCGGGCTGCGCGAGCCACGCCGGCTTGGGCAGACTGCCGACGATGGCGGTGGGGAGGAGCGTGTGCATGATCGACGGCCCTTCGCCGGTCACCGCACCGGGGCGGCGTACTCGGCGGCCCACCGGTCCAGCACCTCGCGGTGAGGCCTCACGAAGTGCTCCTCCGTGTATTTCCCCTGCGTGAGCGCGAGTTGTTCGCGCTCGACGCGATCGTAGGCGATCTGCGTCCGCGAGTAGTCCTGCCGCTCCAGGCTGGGCCGGTAGATGCTCGCGGCTGCCGAGTTCGCGTTGTAGATCTCGGGTCGATAGATCTTCTGGAACGTCTCCATCGTGCTGATCGTGCCGATGAGCTGCAGAGTGGAGTAGTCGCCGAGCAGGTCGCCGTGGAAGTAGAACGCGAGCGGCGCGACGCTCCCGGGCGGCATGAAGTAGCGCACCTGCAGGCCCATCTTGGCGAAGTACTCATCGGTGAGGGAGGACTCGTCCTGCCGGTATTCGACGCCGAGGATCGGATGGTGGTTCTCGGTGCGACGATACGTCTTGCTCGTCGAGACGCTGATACAGATGACCGGCGGCAGCGGGAATCGATCGCGGTAGGCGGGGGAGTCGAGGAAGTGGTGGAACAGCTTCCCGTGCAGGTCACCGAAGTCGGCGGGCACCGTGGGGCCGCCTGCGCCGCGTGCCGCCGGGAGCAGCACACTGAAGTCGAAGTCACGGATGTAGGACGACAGGTTGTTCCCGACGATGCCACGATGACGCCTGCCCGTCACGAGGTCGACGATGCGGATGTCGAGGACCTCCAGCAGCGGGAAGCCCTGGTCGTCGTCGGCGGCGAGCTGAAGTTCGACCGAGACGATGTCGAGTTCGAGGGTGTAGCGGTCGCGGTTCGGGTTGTCCCAGTGTGCGAGGTCGTTGAACCGGCGGTCGATCATCGTCAACGCGTTCCGGAGGTTCTGCCGGCGGTGCTCGCCGCGAGCCAGGTTTGCGAAGTTCGTGGTCTGGCGTGAGGTGCTCGACGGTGAGTAGTCCTGATCGAAGGCGGTGGTGGTGATGCGGAACGCGAGTTCATTCGCCATGAGAAGGCCAATCCGGGGCGGGGAGGCCGGGAGGGCCTTGTGGACATCGGTCCGTCTATCGTGCGGGCACCGACGAGGCATCGGGTAACTCGACGTCGCTATGGATACCTATAGTCTTGGGCTATGGCAAGGCGACCGGGCGGCATCACGCTGCACCTGCTTCAGTCCTTCATCGAGGTCGCCGCGGAGGGGTCGATCACCGCGGCAGCCGATCTGTTGTACATCGCGCAGCCGACGTTGTCCGCGGCCATGAAGGATCTGGAGACCCGTGTCGGGCGGGATCTGCTCGTCCGCTCGGCCCGTGGGGTCACCCTCACCGCCGATGGCGCGGAATTCCTCAGGTACGCCAAGCAGGTCGTCGAGCAGGTCGTGCTCCTTGAGCAGCGCTACCTCGGACGGCCGCCGTTGCGCCGCCTGCTCGGAGTGTCGACGCAGCACTATTCGTTCGCCGTCGAAGCGTTCGTCCGTATGGTGCAGGGGACCGATGCCGCGGAGTACGAGTTCTCGCTCCGGGAAACGCGCACGTGGGACATCATCGAGGACGTCCGGACACTGCGCAGCGAACTCGGCATCCTCTACCGAAACGACTTCAACCGGAACGTCATCGACAAATTGCTCCGGGACTCCGGTTTGGCGTTCCAGCCGCTCTTCGTTGCCGAGCCGCACATCTTCATCTCACGGCGCAACTCGCTTGCGACCCGGGAGCGTGTGACCCTCGCCGACCTCGTCGACCTCCCACGGCTCACCTTCGACCAGGGGGCGAACAACTCGTTTTTCTTCGCCGAGGAGATCCTCTCCACGCTGTCGAGTGCGCGGGAGATCCGGGTGTCCGACCGGGCGAGCATCTTCAACCTCATGATCGGGCTCGACGGCTACACGATCTCCACGGGCATCGTCAGCGACGATCTCGACCCCGGCATCGTGGCCGTCCCGCTCGATGTCGATGAACGTATCGAGATCGGGTGGATCGGTCACTCGGCGGTGCCGCTCACACAACAAGCCCAGCGGTACCTCGCCGAAGTCCGGGACGTGGTCGCGGGCTTCGGCGTGGCGCTCCTCGACTGATCACCGGCACCGCTGACGTTCCCACCCGGGTGCGATCCGATCAGGCGGGAGGAGGCTCGTCCCGGGCATCCGTGGCGGGGACCGCGATCTCGATCGAACCGAGCGCGCCCGCGCCCAGCAGATCGCTCAGCGCGGGGGAGGTGGCATCCCGCAGCCGCTCGGCCTCGGTCTCGGGCCGCTCCGGTTCCGCGGGCAGCCCCGCCCACTCCGTCGGTTCTTCCGGCCGATGTGTGAACAGCCCCATCCCCCCATTGTCCACCCTGCGCGCGCCGCGTCCCACCGCCGACGGCGGGGCGGCCGGGGTTAGGCTGGCCGCGGGGAAGACGGGCGAGGATGCCGGGGACCGGAGGTCGACGATGACGAGCAACATCGAGATCGCGCAGGCGGCCACGCTGCGCCCGATTGCCGAGATCGCGGGGGAGCTCGGCATCCCGGGCGACGTCCTCGTCCCGTACGGCCACGACAAGGCCAAGGTCTCGCTCGGTCACCTCGCCGGGCTGGCCGATCACCCGCGCGGCAAACTCGTGCTGGTCACCGCGGTCTCACCCACCCCCGCCGGGGAGGGGAAGACCACGACCACCGTCGGCCTCGGCGACGCTCTGCGCCGGATCGGCGAGCATCCCATGATCTGCCTACGCGAGCCGGCGCTCGGGCCCGTGTTCGGCATGAAGGGCGGCGCCGCCGGCGGCGGGTATGCGCAGGTCGTGCCGATGGCGGACATCAACCTGCACTTCACCGGGGACTTCGCCGCGATCGGGACCGCGACGAATCTGCTGGCCGCCATGATCGACAACCACATCCAGCAGGGCAACGCCCTCGGCATCGATGTGCGCCGCATCACGTGGCGCCGTGTGCTCGATGTCAACGACCGGGCGTTGCGCGAGGTCGTGACGGGCCTGGGCGGACCGGGCAACGGCACCCCGCGCGAGGCGGGTTTCGACATCGTCGTGGCCAGCGAGGTCATGGCGATCTTCTGCCTCGCGACCGACCTCGCCGATCTGAGGCATCGGCTGGGTGAGATCGTCGTGGGCGCGACGCGCGACCGGCATCCGATCCGCGCGCGCGATCTCGGCGCGCACGGGGCCATGGCGGCGCTGCTGCGCGATGCCCTGGCGCCCAACCTCGTCCAGACGCTGGAGCACACCCCCGCGTTCGTGCACGGCGGGCCCTTCGCCAACATCGCCCATGGCTGCAACTCCTTCATCGCCACCGATGCCGCGCTGCACCTGGCCGACTACGTCATCACCGAGGCGGGGTTCGGCGCCGACCTCGGGGCCGAGAAATTCGTCGACATCCTCTGCCGCGAATCCGGCCTCCGGCCCGACGCGGCGGTGCTCGTGGCCACGGTGCGGGCCATGAAATACCACGGCGGGGTCGCCGTCGCCGACCTGCCCGCCGAAGATGTCGCGGCCGCCGAGCGCGGCTGTGTCAATCTGCGGCGCCACCTCCAGACGTTGCACGAGACCTGGGGGCTGCCGACGGTGGTCGCCGTCAACCGTCGCGCCGAAGACACGGATGCCGAGGTCGCCGCGCTCCTGGACGTCGTCACCGCCGCCGGGGGCACCGCGGTGGCGGCGACGCACTTCACCGACGGCGGTGCCGGGGCCGAAGACCTGGCGCGCCACGTCGTGCGCCTGTGCGCCGAGCCGTCGCGCTTCGCGTTCACCTACCCCGACGACGACACCCTGTGGGAGAAGATGCGCACCGTCGCGCAGCGCGTGTATGGGGCCGCCGACATCTCCGCGGGGGCCGCCGTCCGCCGTCAGATCCAGCGGCTGCAGGACGAGGGGTACGGCGCGTTCCCCGTCTGCGTGGCCAAGACGCAGTACTCCTTCTCGACGGATGCCGCCCTGCGCGGTGCACCAAGCGGGCACATCGTCGACGTCCGCGAGGTGCGCCTGGCCGCCGGCGCCGGGTTCGTCGTGATGGTGTGCGGTGACATCATGACCATGCCGGGCCTTCCCGCGCACCCCGCCGCCGAGTCGATCGACGTCACCGCTGACGGGCGCATCAGCGGCCTGTTCTGAGCCGCGCGGACGTCGCGGGCCCCGCACTCGGGGCGTGCGGTCCTATCGTCGGCGTTCATTGTCCAGTCCGCCGGGCCTTTCGCGGGGGATGCCGGTAGCCTGGGCGCGTGGCCCCCGGACTGTTCACCCCGGCACCGGCGCACGCGTCCGCCGACATCGCCGCCCCGATCGGGACGGTGTGGCAGGTGGTGACCGACATCGGCCGGTACGGGGAGTGGAATCCGTTCGTCACCGGCATCGACGGCCCGGTGGGGCGCCCGGCGCGGGTCGGCGACGACCTCCGGCTGCATGTGCGGTGGCGCACCGGATCGACCACCCGCACGACCGAGCGGGTGACCCGGCTCGACCCGCCCGCGGATGGGCGCGCGTTCTTCGCCTACGCCTACCGTGGCCCGATCGCCGCGTTCGGACTGGTGCGCGGGCTCCGCGAGCAGCGGCTCGCCGCGACACCCGGCGGCACCCGGTATGAGACGACGGAGGCGTTGCACGGACTGCTGGTGCGATTCGCGCCGCTGCGGCTGGTCCAAGACGGCCTGCAACGTCATGCCGCCGCGCTGAAGACCCGCGCCGAGGCGCTCCACGAGGCCGGCCCCCGCCCGCAGTAGGCTCGCCCGTCTGCACAACTCCGCAGATCCGCACTGTTTCAGCATCCCGCATCCGGAGAACTGCAGATCTCCGCGGTTGCGCGCGCGAGCCCCGTGCCCTGAGTGTCTGCACAACTCCGGAGATCCGCGCATCTCCGGACTGGTTCAGCATCCTGCATCCGGAGTACTGCAGATTTCCGGGGGCTGCGCGGCGCCCGCTACGGCTCACTCCGGTGTGCGGCGACCGTCGCCGACGGCGACTCGCCGAACAGATCGGCGTAGTGGGCGGCGAATCGCCCGGCGTGGGGGATGCCCCAGCGGGCCGCGGTCGCGGCGATCTTCGCCTCACCGGGCGGGGTGTGCGACAGCTCGCGCCGCGCATAGGTGAGCCGCAGGGTGCGCAACAGCTCCGACGGCGTGCGGCCCCATCGGGCCTGCACGTGCTTCTCCAGCGTGCGCACCCCCACGCCGGCCTCCGCCGCGATGTCGGCGATCCCTACCGTCGACGCGGCGCGGGCGTGCATGATCGCCAGAGCGAGGGATGCCGGGTCGTCTGTGCGGGACGCCCGTTCCACGTCCGCCGTGTGCGTCCCCGGCGCGGCGCGCAGGAGCGTGTCCACCAGGGCGCGCACCAGCGTCGGCCCGACGAGCTCGTCCTCGGCCGTGTCGGCGCGTGCCCACCATTCCAGTCGGCGGGCCAGAGCCGCCCACAGGCGCCCGGAGGGGGAGGTGACGTCGAGCCGCCCGTCGAACTCGATCGGACGGCCCGCGGGTGTGCCGGTCAGTTCGGCGAACTGCCGCTCCAGCCCGGACCGCAGCAGTTTGACGCCGAGCAGGCGGGTCGGCACCGACCAGCCCTCGATCGCCGTGGCGGCGGAGATCCCGTGCACGATCGCCGTGCGCGGCGTCGCCGCCGCGGTGCGGGCGCCGTAGGTCATCGACACCGCCCCCGTCAGCGGCAGGTTGACCTGGTACGAGTCGACGTACCGGGGGGCCTCGATGCGCACGTGCGACCGGTATTCGAGCGTGCCGATCACCACCGGGCCGATCCGCGAAGCGCGCAGCCGCATGCCGAAGTCGTCGTCGGAGTCGTAGGTGCGCAGGCCATGCTCGTGATAGACCATCCCGCCGAACGCGCGCGCTTCGTCCACGGCACGCGTCGCCAGCATGAGGGTGTGGGTCACGGCGCAACCTCGTCGTTCCGTCAACGTCCGGGCCCCGGTCTCGGACTGAGGCGAGGGTAACAGCGCCCGGCCCGAAGCGGAACCGGCGCTATCCGAAATGCGAACGGCCGGGCGCGAACGTCGCCGATTCCGGCGGTGAGGTCATCCGAAATGCGAACGCACGGTTGCCCGCCGTGCCGCGGCGGACGGACGATCCCACACACACCCGATCTCTCACCGAGTCTCGACGAGGAGAACCGCATGACCACCGCCCTTCCGACCCCCCGCCGCGCCGTCTGGATCGGCGGCGCCTGGCGCGACACCCCCGACGGATACGACATCGACGACCCCGCGACGGGCGCCGTCATCGGCCGGGCCGGCGCGGCCACCCTCGATGACGCGGCGGATGCCGTGCGCGCCGCCCGCGCCGCGTTCGACGACGGCGTGTGGTCGGGCATCTCGGGCCGCGAGCGCTCTCGCGTGCTGCTGCGGGTCGCCGCGCTCATCCGGGACCGCGCGGAGCAGTTCGCTGAAGCCGAGAGCGTCGACGTGGGCAAGCCGCTGACGTTCGCCCGCATGATCGACGTGCCCACGGCCGCCGACCAGTTCGAGTACTTCGCGAGCCTGGCCCAGCACCTCGACGGGGCCGTCCGTGAGACGCCGCTGCCTGCGTTCGCATACACCCGCCGAGAGCCGCACGGCGTCGTCGCGGCGATTAGTCCGTTCAACTTCCCGCTCATTCTCTCCAGCTCCAAGCTCGCCCCGGCCCTGGCCGCGGGGAACACCGTCGTCCACAAACCGGCCCCGCAGACGCCGCTCACCGCGCAGCTGCTCGCCGAGGTCTTCGCCGACGCGGGCCTGCCCGCGGGTGCCTACAACCTGGTGACCGGCCCCGGCCCCGACCTGGGCGACGCGCTCATACGTGACCCTGGGGTCGACGCGATCGCCTTCACCGGTTCATCGGCGGTCGGACGCCAGGTGGCACGCACGGCGGGAGAACTCCTCAAGCCGATGGCCGCCGAGCTGGGCGGCAACGGCGCCAACCTGTTGTTCGCCGATGCCGATCTCGACGCGGCCATCGGCACCGTCATCAATGCGTTCGTGTTCAACACCGGTCAGTTCTGCATGGCCGGTCCGCGCCTGCTCGTCGAGCGGCCGGTCTACGACACGGTGCTCGGCATCCTCGCCGGCGCGGTCGGCGGCGTCCCCCTGGGCGATCCGGCCGACGAAGGCACGGTCATCGGACCGCTCATCAGCGCGGCGCAGCGCGACCGTGTCGACGGGGTCGTGCAGGATGCCGTGGCAGCGGGCGGCCGCGTCGTCGCCGGCGGGAAGCGGATCGACCTCGACGGCGGTTACTACTACGCGCCGACCGTGCTGGCCGACCTCCCGTCCGACGCCGCGGCGGTGCAGGAGGAGATCTTCGGGCCCGTGCTCACGGTGCAGCCGTTCGACTCCGAGGACGAAGCGGTCGCGTTGGCCAACGGCACTGCCTACGGGCTGGCGGCGGGGTTGCAGACCGGCGACATCAGCCGGGCGCACCGGGTCGCCGCGCGTCTGCGCGCGGGCATCGTGTGGGTCAACGGCTGGGGGCTGCTCGACCCCGCCGTCCCCTTCGGTGGCGTGGGCGCGTCGGGGTGGGGCCGGGAGAGCGGACCGGAGGCGCTCACCTCGTTCACCCGCACCAAGTCGGTCACGATCGCCCTCGCCGGGGATGCCCGGTGAGCGTCGCGGCCCGCGCGGCCGTGCTCCCCACGCCCGGCGAACCATTCGAGATCCGCGAGATCGAGGTCGGCGAGCCCCGTGCCGACGAGGTTCTGGTGCGCCTGGTCGCCACGGGCCTGTGCCACACCGACCTCGGCGTGCGCTTCGGCGGCATCCCGTTCCCCGCCCCGGGTGTCCTCGGGCACGAGGGCGCCGGGGTGGTCGTGCGCGTCGGCGACGACATCACCGAGGTGGTCCCCGGCGACCGGGTGCTGCTGAGCTTCACCTCGTGCGGGTCGTGCGACGGGTGTGCGACCGGGCATCCCGCGTACTGCCGCACATGGCTGCCACGCAACATCTTCGACGGCGCCCGCGATGACGGCACCAGTGCGCTGTCCCAGGGGGGTGCCCCGATCGGGTCGCACTTCTTCGGACAGTCGTCGTTCGCCGAGTACGCCGTCGCCGACCGCCGCAGCATCGTGAAGGTCGCGGGCGACGCCGATCTGACCACACTGGCTCCCCTCGGATGCGGTGTGCAGACCGGCTTCGGGTCGGTCTGGAACGTGCTCGACCTCCAGCCGGGGCAGAGCCTCGCGGTCGTCGGCACCGGTGCGGTGGGACTGTCGGCGGTCCTCGCCGCGGCCCAGCGCGAGGCCGGCATCCTCGTCGCCGTTGACATTGTTCCCGAGCGGCTCGACCTGGCCCGCCAGCTCGGCGCCACCCACGCCCTCGACGGCTGCGCCGACGACCTCGTCGCGCAGCTCACCGAGATCACGGCGGGCGCGGGACTGGATGCCGCGTTCGACACCACCGGCAACCCGCAGGTCGCGCGCACCGCGCTCGACGCGCTCGGCACCCGCGGCATCGTCGCGGTGTGCGGCGCGCCACCGCCGGGTACCGAGATCCCCGTCGACATCCAGGGCATCCTCACGGGAAAGCGCCTGGTAGGCGTCACGATGGGCGACGCCCTGCCGCAGACGCTCGTGCCCGAGCTGGTGCGGCAGCACGCAGACGGCCGACTGCCGCTGGAACGGCTGATCGCCACCTACCGGCTCGACGAGATCGAGCGGGCCGTGCACGACATGCACGCCGGCGTCACCGTCAAGCCGGTGATCGTCTTCGACTGACCACCACCGTCCACCCCTCCAATCCGCAACAGAAACAGGAGAGACAATGTCGTCCACCACCACCGCCCGGGTCTTGCCGCCCGACGTCAGCGAAGCCGACTTCGACGCCGCGCTGGCCGAGTTCCGCCGCGTCGTCGGCGACGAATGGGTTCTCGACACCCCCGAACAGGTGGCGCCCTACAAGGATGCCTTCCCCGTCACCGGCGATGACACCTATACCCCCGGCGCCGTCATCATGCCCGACACGACCGAACAGGTCAGCGAGATCGTCCGCATCGCCAACCTCTACCTCGTGCCGCTGCACGCGATCTCCACCGGCAAGAACCTTGGCTACGGCGGCTCGTCGCCCCGCGTGGGCGGCACCGTCGTGGTGCACCTCGGCCGGCGCATGAACCGCATCCTCGAGGTCAGTGACAAGTATGGCTACGCGCTGGTCGAACCCGGCGTGACGTACTTTCAGCTGCACGAGTACCTGGTTGAGCACGGGTGCAACCTGCAGATCGACGCGCCCGACCTGGCGTGGGGCTCCATCGTGGGTAACACGATGGAGCGCGGCGTCGGGTACACGCCGTACGGGAACCACGCCGCGTGGCGCTCGGGGATGGAGATCGTCCTGCCCGACGGTGAGGTGCTGCGCACCGGGTCGGGTGCCCTCCCCGGAAACGGTGCGAACACGTGGCAGTTGAACCCGGCCGGATTCGGTCCGCACATCGACGGACTGTTCGAGCAGTCGAACTTCGGCATCGTCACCAAGATGGGCATCCAGCTCATGCAGCCGCCGCCGTTCGCGGAGACCTTCGTCATCACGTTCGACAAGGCCGAGGACCTGCCGACGATCATCGACACGATGTTCCCGCTCCGGATCAACATGGCTCCGCTGCAGAACATCGGGGTGCTGCGCAACATCATCCTCGACGCCGGTCAGGTCTCGCGACGCGCCGACTGGTACGACGGCGACGGTCCCCTCCCCGACGAGGTCATCGACCGGATGAAGCGGGACCTGAACCTCGGCTACTGGAACTTCTACGGCACCTGCTACGGTCCCGAGCCGGTGGTCGCCCAGTACCTCGAGATCATCAAGAGCGCGTTCCTGCAGATTCCCGGCGCGCGCTTTTTCACCACCGCCGACCGTCCGCTGACCGACGACGACCGCGGCGCGCACACGCTGCACGACCGCCACAAAATCAACACAGGCATCCCCACGACCGCCGAGGCGGCCATTCTGGACTGGGTGCCCAACGGCGGTCACCTCGGCTTCTCGCCGATCTCGGCACCCGACGGCGCCGACGCCTACCGGCAGTTCCTCGACGTGAAGACGACGTCCGACCGGTTCCACAAGGACTACGCGGCGCAGTTCGCCATCGGTCTGCGCGAGATGCACCACATCGCGCTGCTGCTGTACGACACCCAGGACGAGGCGGCGCGCGCCGAGACCCTGGAGCTCACGCGCACCCTCATCACCGAGGGCGCGAAGGACGGCTACGGCGAGTACCGCGGGCACAACGCCGTCGCTGACCTCATCGCGTCGACCTACTCGTTCAACGACAACATCCAGCGGCGCGTGAACGAGCGGCTCAAGGACGCCCTCGACCCGAACGGGGTGCTGAACCCCGGCAAGGCCGGAATCTGGCCCGCGCGGCTGCGCGGGCGCGGGCTGTAGCGCGCGCCCGGGGCGCGGATGCGGCCGGATGTGCGCACTGCACAATCCGGCCGCGGGGCATGGTTCCCACAGGTTGGAGGAAACATGCAACCGGTTTGAGTGATGCTTGTGGGAGTCCTACCGTCGAGCATGCTCCCGTTCCTCGCCGAAAGGTCGCTCATGCCCGACGCCCCCGTCCGTCCCGATACTCCCGCGACCGATCGCCGCACCCCCGTCGGCGGCGCCCCGACGGCGGCGCACTCGGCCGCCGAAGCGGACGAACCGCGGATCGACATCGCCGCGGTCACCGGAATGCTCCTGGGCACGTGGGCCGACACCCGCCGCGAGGCCCGCGAGATGATCACCGACTCCGCGTTCTGGGGCATCGACGGGCTGCCCCTGCCTGAGCACCGCGAACGCGTGGTCGAGCAACTGCACCTGCTCGTCGAGCAGGGGGCATCCGGCCGCGCCTACCCGACCGAGTACGGCGGGCAGGCCAGCAACGGGGCCAACCTCGCCGGGTTCGAAGAGCTCGTGCTGGCCGACCCGAGCCTGCAGATCAAATCCGGGGTGCAGTGGGGGCTGTTCGGTTCGGCGATCCACCAGCTCGGCACGAAACCGCACCACGACGCCTGGCTGAGCGATGTCATGTCGCTGAAGCTCCCCGGTGCGTTCGCGATGACCGAGACCGGGCACGGCTCCGACGTCGCCGCGATCGGCACCACCGCGACCTACGACCCGCAGACCGAGCAGTTCGTCATCCACACCCCGTTCCGCGGCGCGTGGAAGGACTACCTCGGCAACGCCGCGCTGCACGGCAAGGCCGCGACCGTGTTCGCCCAGCTCATCACCGGCGGCGTCAACTACGGCGTGCACTGCTTCTTCGTGCCGCTGCGCGACGACGACGGCGTCTTCCTCCCCGGTATCGGCGGGGAGGATGACGGGGTCAAGGGCGGGTTGAACGGCATCGACAACGGTCGGCTCCACTTCGATCAGGTGCACATTCCCCGCACCAACCTCCTCAACCGGTACGGGGACGTCGCCGTCGACGGCACGTACTCCAGCCCGATCACCAGCCGCGGGCGGCGCTTCTTCACGATGCTCGGCGCGCTCGTGCAGGGGCGGGTGTCCCTCGACGGCGCCGCCACGATCGGAGCGGCCCTGGCCGAGTACATCGCGGTGACCTACGGCAACCAGCGCCGCCAGTTCGACTCCGGGTCCGGCACCGACGAGGTCGTCCTGCTCGACTACGGCAAGCATCAGCGGCGGCTGCTGCCGCGCGTGGCGCAGACCTACGCGCAGTACTTCGCGCACGACGAGCTGCTGCAGAAGTTCGACGGCGTCTTCGGGGGCACCACCGATACGCCCGAACAGCGCGAAGACCTCGAGACCCTCGCTGCCGCGCTCAAACCGCTGTCGACGTGGAATGCGCTCGACACCGTCCAGGACTGCCGGGAGGCGTGCGGGGGTGCCGGGTTCCTCGCCGAGAACCGCCTCGTGGGACTGCACCACGACCTCGACGTGTACGCCACGTTCGAGGGCGACAACAACATCCTGCTGCAGCTGGTCGGAAAGCGCCTGCTCTCGGACTACGCGACGCAGTTCCGCACCGCCGACGCGGCGACCCTCGCCAAGTACGTGGTCGGCCAGACCGCGGGCAAGGTGTTCCACGGCGCGGGGCTGCGCCAGCTCGGCCAGGCCGTCGCCGACCTCGGCTCGACCGCACGCTCGGTGGAACGGGGGCTGCGCGGCGACCAGCAGCACGAACTCCTCGCCGACCGCGTGGAGCAGATGGTCGCCGACATCGCCGAGCGGCTGCGTCCCGCCGCGAAGGCCGATCAGGAGCAGGCCGCTGCGCTGTTCAACGCCAATCAGGCCGAGCTGATCGAGGCCGCGCGGGCGCACGGTGAGCTGCTGCAGTGGGAGGCATTCACCGACGCCCTGCAGAAGATCCACGACGAGGGCACTCGCCAGGTGTTGACCTGGTTGCGCGATCTGTTCGGGTTGTGGGTGATCGAGAAGCACCTCGCTTGGTATCTCATCAACGGCCGGCTGTCGGCCCAGCGCGCCGCCGCCGTGGGCCGGTACATCGACCGGCTGTGCGGCCGGCTGCGCCCGCACGCGCAAGACCTCGTCGACGCGTTCGGGTTCGCCCCGGAACACGTGCGGGCGCCGATCGCGTCCGGTGCCGAGCAACAGCGGCAGGACGAGGCGCGCGACCACTATGCGGCGCTCGCCGCGTCCGGTCGGGCACCGACGCCCGAGAAAGCGCTCCCCCAGACGTGACCGATGGTCTGGGGCGGGTGGGGAACCGCCTCGGACCATCGGCCACCTTTCCGGCCCCGTGGTCGGGCGGGGCCGCGCCATGGCGAGGGCGCAGTAGTCTGGCGTGATGGTTCAGGACCTCGCCGTCACCGCGGACGGCCGCGCGCGCTGCGGCTGGGTCGGCGACGACGACCAGTACCGTCGCTACCACGACGAGGAGTGGGGCACGCCGCTGCACGGCGATCGGGCGCTGTTCGAGAAACTGAGCCTGGAGGGCTTTCAGGCCGGCCTGTCGTGGATCACGATCCTGCGCAAGCGTGACCGGTTCCGGGAGGCGTTCGCGGGGTTCGACCCGGCTGCTGTGGCGGCGTTCGACGACGCCGACGTGGCGCGGTTGCTGGCGGATGCCGGCATTGTGCGCAACCGGGCCAAGATCCACGCCACGATCGGCAACGCGGCGATCGTGCGCGACATGGCGCCGGGCCAGTTCGACGCTCTCATGTGGTCGTTCGCACCCGGCTCCCGCCCTCGGCCACAACGCCTCGCCGACGTGCCCGCGAACACCCCGGCATCCGACGCGATGAGCGCGACGCTGCGGAAGGCGGGCTTCCGGTTCGTCGGCTCCACGACGATGTACGCCCTCATGCAATCGGCGGGCATGGTCGACGACCACGTCGCGGGGTGCTGGCGCGCCGAGTGAGCATGCCCCGCACTCCTGCACACTCGCTCCGGTGAGGACACTCGGGGCGGTAACGTCGTGGCGGGAGGGCGAATGACCAGCGAGCACGGCGCCGACGCGCACGACGTGATCCGTGTCGTCGGCGCGCGTGAGAACAACCTCACCGGGGTCGATGTCGAGATCCCCAAGCGTCGGTTGACCGTCTTCACCGGCGTCAGCGGGTCGGGGAAGTCGTCGCTCGTGTTCGGGACGATCGCGAACGAATCGCAACGGCTCATCAACGAGACCTACCCCACGTTCGTGCAGCAGTTCATGGGGCAGCTCACCCGGCCCGACGTGGACGCGCTCGAGAACGTCAGCCCCGCGATCGTCGTCGATCAGGAGCGGATGGGCTCCAATGCGCGGTCCACGGTCGGCACCGTCACCGACGTGCACGCCATGCTCCGATTGTTGTTCAGTCGCCTCGGTGCCCCGCACGTCGGGTCGCCGCAGGCGTTCAGCTTCAACGTGCCCTCGGTCGCCGGCGCGGGCGCCGTGACGATCAAGGTCGGCAAGGACAAGGGGAAGAGGCAGCGTCGCTCGTTCGAGATCACCGGCGGCATGTGCCCGGACTGCGAGGGCCTCGGCCAGGCCAGCGACATCGACCTCGACGAGCTGCTCGACCGGTCGCTGTCCCTCGCGGACGGGGCGATCCGGGTTCCCGGGTACACAGCCGATGGCTGGATGGTGAGGGGTTTCACCGAATCCGGGTTCGTCGACGCGGCCAAGCCCATCGCCGAATACTCCGAGCAGGAGCTGCACGACTTTCTCTACAAGGAGCGCACGAAGGTCAAGATCGGCGGCATCAACGTGACCTACGAGGGTCTCGTGCCCAAGGTGACCGCGTCGATGCTGCAGAAGGACCGCGACGCGCTGCAGCCCCACAACCGCGCGTTCGTCGACCGCGCCGTCCGATTCCTGCCGTGCCCCGGCTGCGACGGGACACGCCTGAACGGCGGTGCCCGGTCGTCGCTGGTCGGTGGAGTGAACATCGCCGAGGTCGCCGCGATGCAGATCACCGACCTGGCGGCGTGGCTCGACACCGTCGATGACCCGTCGGTGGCGCCGTTGATCGCAGGGTTGCGTCAGACCGTCGCGTCGTTCCTCGACATCGGTCTCGGGTACCTCTCGCTCGACCGGGCATCCGGCTCGCTCTCCGGCGGTGAAGCGCAGCGCATCAAGATGATCCGGCACCTCGGTTCCGCGCTCACCGACATGACCTACGTGTTCGACGAACCGACGGCGGGCCTGCATCCGCACGACATCGAACGCATGAACCGGCTGCTGCGGCAACTGCGCGACAAGGGCAACACCGTGCTCGTCGTCGAGCACAAGCCCGAGGTGATCGCGATCGCCGACCACGTCGTCGACCTCGGCCCGGGCGCGGGCGGCGACGGCGGGCGGATCTGTTACGTCGGCGACGTCGCCGGACTGCGCACCGCCGACACGCCCACCGGGCGTCACCTGGGTCACCGGGCGGCGCTGAAGGATGCCGTGCGCTCGGCGACCGGCTCCCTGCAGATCCGTGGCGCCACCCGGCACAACCTGCGCGATGTCGACGTGGACGTGCCGCTGGGCATCCTCACGGTCGTCACCGGTGTGGCCGGGTCGGGCAAGTCCTCGCTCATCCACGGCTACCTCCCCGGATCGGACGAGATCGTGGTGGTCGATCAGGCTCCGATCAAGGGGTCGCGCCGGTCGAGTCCGGCGACCTACACCGGCATCCTCGACGCGATCCGCTCCGCCTTCGCGAAGGCGAACGGTGTGAAGCCGTCGCTGTTCAGCGCGAACTCGGAGGGCGCCTGCCCCGCGTGCACGGGCCTGGGCATCATCATCACCAATCTCGGCTACACCCAGTCGGTCGAGACGCGCTGCGAGTTGTGCGAGGGCAGCGGGTTCAGCGACGACGTGCTGGGGTACCTGCTCGACGGAAAGAACATCGCCGAGGTGCTGGCGATGTCGGCATCCGGCGCGGCGGCGTTCTTCACGAAAGGTCCCGCCGCCACGACGCTCGGGCGCATGATCGATGTGGGACTGGGGTACCTCACGCTCGGCCAGACGCTGTCCTCCCTGTCGGGGGGTGAGCGTCAGCGTCTCAAGCTGGCGATCTCGATGGCCAAGAAGGGCGCGGTCTACGTGCTCGACGAACCGACCACAGGTCTGCACCTGGCCGACATCGACACCCTGCTCGCGCTGCTGGACCGCCTCGTGGATGCCGGAAACTCGGTCATCGTCATCGAGCACCACCAGGCGGTGATGGCCCACGCCGACTGGATCATCGACCTCGGTCCCGGCGCCGGACACGACGGCGGCCGTGTCGTGTTCCAGGGGACGCCCGCCGACCTCGTGGCCCAGCGCTCGACGCTCACCGGCGAGCACTTGGCCGTCTACGTCGGGGCCTGAACCTCTCGCATCCGCCGCGACCCCGCATCCGTCAGGAGGAAACCATGACCGACTCGCCCGCTGACATCCTCGCCAGCCCGCCGGTGAACCTTCGAGACCTGGGCGGCATCGCTGTCGGCGGTGGTGCGGTCCGCGCCGGATTCGCGCTGCGCGCCGACGACCTCTCCACGATCCCGGCACAGGTGGCCGACGAACTCGTGGCGGGCGGCCTGCGCGCGGTGATCGATCTGAGATCGGCCGAGGAGTTCGCACTCACCGGCCGCGGACCGCTGGGCCGCAACGCCGCGGTGTCGTACCACCACATCCCGTTCCAGTCCGACGTGTCCTCGGGCGCGCGCACGGCCGCCGACATGTTCGACCAGACCG
>NZ_JBKEAY010000238.1:0-9061 GCF_047972865.1 Microbacterium sp. | reverse complement strand
TGCAGGTGTTCACCAACCTCGTCGCCAAGCCCAGCCAGAAGACCGGCGTGCCGTATCCGGTCGTCAACCGAGCGATCTTCGGCATCAAGGGCGCGAACATCCCCGCGATCATCCGCGGCATCATCGCCATCGCCTGGTACGGCGTGCAGACCTTCCTCGCCGCCCAGTCGCTGAACATCATCTTCCTGAAGTTCATCCCGGGGTCGGAGGCGCTGCTGGATGTCGGCTTCCTCGGGCTGTCGGCGCTCGGCTGGATCTCGTACGCGATCCTGTGGGTCGCCCAGGTCGCCCTGTTCTGGAACGGGATGGAGGTCATCCGCCGCTTCATCGACTGGGCCGGTCCCGCCGTCTACGTCGTCATGATCGTGCTCGCCGTCTACCTGGTCAGCCAAGCCGGATGGGAGAACATCGATCTCAACCTCTCCGACCCCGCGCAGGCGCCGCAGGACTTCTGGGGCACGATCGGACTCATGGCGATGGCCATCGGCATCGTCGTGGCCTACTTCTCCGGCCCGATGCTGAACTTCGGCGACTTCGCCCGCTACGGGCGGTCGTTCGCGGCGGTCAAGAAGGGGAACTTCTGGGGGCTGCCGATCAACTTCCTGTTCTTCTCGATCCTGACCGTGCTCACCGCGGCGGCCACCCTGCCGGTGTTCGGCGAACTGATCCTCGACCCGATCCACACCGTCGAGGCCATCGACACCCCCTTCGCGATCCTGCTGGGCGGGCTCACGTTCGTGACGGCGACGGTCGGCATCAACATCGTGGCGAACTTCATCTCGCCCGCGTTCGACTTCTCGAACGTGGCCCCGCAGAAGATCTCGTGGCGGATGGGCGGCATGATCGCCGCCGTCGGGTCGGTGTTCCTGCTGCCGTGGACCTGGTACTCCGACGCGACCGCCATCCACTACTCGCTCGGCGTGTTGGCCGCGCTCATCGGCCCGCTGTTCGGCCTGCTGCTGGCCGGGTACTACGTGGCCGCGAAGCAGCGCATCCGCACCGACGACATGTTCACGATGTCGTCCGAGGGTGCCTATTGGTACCGCAACGGCTACAACCCCAACGCGATGAAGGCGCTGCTGGCGGCGGGAATCCCGACCGTGCTGCTGGCGATCCTGCCGAAGACGTTCGCCGACCTCGGCATGTTCGACATCTCGTGGATCGGCAACTTCACCTGGTTCATCGGGTGCGCGCTCGGTTACGCCTTCTTCGTGCTGTTCGAGCGCCTCGACCCGCGGGTGCCGACCTTCGACGGCGACGACGAGGGGGTCTCCGACGGCGCCGCCGCCGAGACCGGCACGGCGACCGCCCCGGTGCGGGAGCACGTGTGAGGATCACCCTGATCAATCCGAACACCTCCCGGGCGATGACGGCCAAGATCGCCGCGGTCGCCCGGGAGGTGGCCGGACCCGGCGTCGAGGTCGCCGCGGTGTGCCCGACCGACGGCCCCGCCGCGATCGAGACCCACGTCGACGAGGTGCGCGCCGCCGCCGCGGTCATCGCCCTCATCGAGCAGGACGTGGCCGCCGGCGGCAGCGACGCCTACATCGTCGCGTGCTTCGGTGACCCGGGGCTCGACGCCGCCCGAGAGCTGGTCGATGTCCCCGTGGTCGGCATCGCCGAGGCCGCGATGCACATCGCCACGGTCTCGGGCCGTCACTTCGCCGTCGTGACGACCCTCAGCCGCACCCTGGGGCGCGCGCGCGACCTGGTGCGCCGCTACGGCATGACCGAGGCGTGCCTGTCGCTGACGGCATCGGGCATCCCCGTGCTCGCGCTCGAACACAGCGGGGGCGAGGAGGTGCGGCGCCTGGCGGCCCTGTGCGAGAGCGCCGCGGATGCCGGGGCCGACGTCATCGTGCTCGGCTGCGCCGGGATGACCGACCTCTGCCACCGGCTCACGTCGACCGCCGGGGTGCCGGTCGTCGACGGCGTGGCCGCCGCCGTCGGGATGGCCGCCGGCATGGTGCGGATGGGTGTGGGCACGAGCAAACGCGACGAGTACGCCGCCGTCGCGCCCGAGCTCGCGCGGGTGTGAGCCCGCGTGTTACCGGGCCGAAATGCGGCGCGGGTAGCGTCGAGGCGCCGCATCCCGGCGACGGAAAGGCAGGAGACATGGCCACGAAGCTGACCGTGCGCGCGCGTCGTGCGTGGGTCGACGGGCGGTTCCAGCCCGCCGAGGTCGAGGTCCGCGACGGGGTGATCACGGCGGTGCGCCCCGCCTCCGGCGCCCCCCGCGGCGCGGTCGTGGTCCCCGACGACGCGGTGCTGCTGCCGGGCCTCGTCGACTCGCACGTGCACGTCAACGAGCCGGGCCGCACCGACTGGGAGGGGTTCGACTCGGCGACCCTCGCCGCGGCGGCGGGCGGGGTGACCACGATCGTCGACATGCCGTTGAACTCGCTGCCGCCGACGACCACCGCCGACGCGCTCGCCGTCAAGCGCGCCGCCGCCGAACCCGCCGCGCGGGTCGACGTCGCCTTCTGGGGCGGCGCGGTCCCCGACAACCTGGGCCGGCTGGCACCGCTGCACGCGGCGGGGGTCATGGGGTTCAAGTGCTTCCTGTCGCCGTCGGGGGTGGACGAGTTTCCGCACCTGTCCGCCGACCAGCTCGACCGGGCGATGGCCGAGGTCTCCGAGTTCGACGCGCTCCTGATCGTGCACGCGGAAGACCCCGCGCTGCTGCACGACCACGGCGCGCTCGGGCCCGGGTACACGGCGTTTCTGGCATCCCGCCCCGCCGCCAGCGAGGAGTCGGCGGTCGTGCAGGTCATCGAGGCCGCCCGGCGGCACCGGGCCCGGGCGCACATCCTGCACCTGAGCGACGGCACCGCGCTGGCGGCGATCCGCGCCGCGAAGGCCGAGGGCGTCGCCGTCACCGTCGAGACCTGCCCGCACTACCTCAGCCTCACCGCCGACCAGGTGCCCGACGGGGCGAGCGAGTTCAAGTGCTGCCCGCCGATCCGTGACACCGCCGCGCAAGACCTGCTGTGGGAGGGCATCGTCGACGGCACGATCGACGCGATCGTGAGCGACCATTCCCCCAGCACGGTCGCCCTCAAGCGGGCCGGCGACGGCGACTTCGGTCTGGCGTGGGGCGGCATCTCGGGCCTGCAGGTGGGGCTCTCGGCAGTGTGGACCGAAGCGCAGCGCCGCGGCATCGGGCTGGCGACGCTGCTGCCGCTGTTCACCACCGGTCCGGCGCGGGTGGCAGGGCTGGCCGAGGCCGGGCTCATCGCGGTCGGGGCCCCCGCGCACCTGTGCGTATTCGGGCCCGACGACGCGTTCACGGTGCGCTCGGGTGACCTCTTCCACCGCAACCCGATCAGCGCGTACGACGGCAAGAACCTCACCGGCGCGGTGCGCCGCACGTGGCTGCGCGGCGACGTCGTGTTCGATATCACCAACGGCCGTACCGGCGACGCCCCCGCGTGGCGCCGTGCCCCGGCGGGCCGGCTCCTGACCCGCCCGTCCGGCGCGGCGCGAGACGATGCCGCATGACCGCCGTCGAGATCCTGCAGCCCGGCAGCGGGCCCATCCCCGGCGAGCACTACCTGCCGGCCGCGCCCGGCACGGTGATGTGGGGGCGGCTGCCGTGCGCCGACGATGCACCGGCGCTCACCGTCGCCGACGGCGCGACCGTGACGATCGACACGATCAGTCACGAGGGCATTCTGGAAGACCAGGGCAAAGACCCCGCCGCCTTTTTCGGCGGTCACGGCGTTCCCCGCGACCAGGTGCTCGACGACGCGGTGCAGGTTGCGGCATCCCTTTCCCGCGACCCCGCCGCCGACGGCCCGCACGTGGTCACCGGCCCCGTGTTCGTCACCGGCGCCGAGCCGGGCGACCTGCTGAAGATGACCGTCGTGGCCGTCACGCCGCGGGTGCCGTACGGGGTGGTCTCCAACCGCCACGGCAAGGGCGCGCTCGTCGGTGAGCTGCCCCGCGGGCCCGAGAACGTCAGCGTCTTCACGGCGGTGGAGCGGCGCGGCGACGACCTCGTCGGGGTGCTGCCGCTCGTGACCGGCGGGGAGCGGGTCGTGGAGTTTCCGCTGGCGCCGTTCCTCGGCACGATGGGGGTCGCCGTCACCGGCGGCGAACGCCCCCACTCGGTGCCGCCCGGCGAGCACGGCGGCAACATCGACATCAAGCTGCTGACGGCGGGGGCGGTGCTCTACCTTCCGGTGCAGGTGCCCGGTGCTCTCGCCTACGTCGGCGACCCGCACTTCGCGCAGGGCGACGGCGAGGTCGCGCTCACCGCGCTGGAGGCGTCGCTGCGGGCCACGGTGCGGTTCGACGTGGTGCCCCGCGCCGAGGCGGTCGCCGCGTTCGGCGAGGTCGTCGGGCCGCTCGTGCGCACCGACGACTACCTCGTGCCGACGGGGCTCGACCCCGACCTGAACGAGGCGATGCGTGGGTGCGTGCGCGCCGCCCTCGCGCTGCTGCGGGCCCGGTACGGGATGGACGAGCACCTCGCCTACGCCTACCTGTCGGCGGCGACCGACTTCGACATCTCGCAGGTGGTCGACATCGTCTGCGGCGTGCACGCCCGCATCCGCGAGGCCGACTTCGCCGCCGTCGGGCAAGGAGGGTCCGCATGACCGGATCGACGGATGCCGCAGCCGCACCGATCGGGATGCCGGCCGACCTCGCGGCGGCGTTCGAGGCGTACGAGCGGGCGATCGGCGCCAACGACCTCGACGCCCTCGACGCGGCGTTCGCGCCCGGCGCCGACACGATGCGCGGCGACGCGGCGGGGCTGCTGGTCGGTCACGACCGGATCAGCGCGTTCCGCAGCGTGCGCGGCGGGGTCGCCCCGCGGACGATCGCACAGATCGAGTACCGGCCGCTGGCGGACGACACCGCCCTGATCACCTCGGTGTCGCGTTACGACGGCGGCGGCACCGGGCTGCAGACGCAGGTGTGGCAACGCGACGGGGACCGGTGGCTCATCGTCGCCGCGCACGTCACCGGGCGCACCCCCGCGTTCGACCGCGCCTTGTGGCGCACCGTCGGCGACCCGCTCTACCAGGGTGCGTGGGAGGGGCCGCTGGCGGGGTTGACGGTGGCGGTGAAAGACCTGTTCGCGATCAAGGGGTACCGCATCGGGGCGGGCAACCCGACGTTCCTCGACGAGGCGCGACCCGAGCCGACGACCGCGCCGGCGGTGGCCGACCTGCTCCGCGGCGGGGCGTCGCTGCGGGGGATCGCCCGCACCGACGAGTTCGCGTATTCGATCGCCGGCGACAACGTGCACTACGGCACGCCCGCCAACGGCGCCGTGCCGGGCACGCTGCCGGGCGGGTCGTCGTCGGGCCCGGCCACGGCCGTCGCGACCGGTCAGGCCGACGTGGGCCTGGCCACCGACACGGCCGGGTCGGTGCGGGTGCCCGCGTCGTACCAGGGGTTGTGGGGGTTGCGCACGACGCACGGGCTGGTCCCGCGGCAGGGGATGCTGCCGTTGGCGCAGAGTTTCGACACCGTCGGGTGGCTCACCCGCGACGGCGTGACGTTGCAGCGGGTGGCGGACTGGTGCCTGGGTTACGACGGGTCGGAGTCGACCGAGGCGGTGTACGGGTCGTCGCAGACCGATCTGCCGTGGCGGTTCGTCGTGCCCGACGAGGTGCTCGCCGCCGCCGACGCGGGGACGCGCGCCGCGTTCGAGGGCATGCTGGCCGCGCTCGCCGCCGGCGATGACGCGCCGCACGTCGCGCACGCGCCGATCGGCGACCTCGACGCCTATCTCGCGCCGTTCCGCGCCGTGCAGGGTGCGGAGGCGTGGCGTAACAACGGTGCGTGGGTGACCGGGCATCCGGGGGCGGTGGGTGCCGCCGTCGCCGACCGGTTCGGCGCCGCCGCGCAGGTGAGCGGGCCCGACGAGATTCAGGCGCGGGCCGCGCTGGTGCCGTTGCGGGCGCGGATGGATGCCGTCACCCGCGACGCCGTGCTGCTCTTGCCGGTCGTGCCGGGGCCGGCGCCGTCGCGGGTGGCGCCGCCGGCCGAGATCGACCGGGTGCGCACGGCCACGTTGCGCATGACCACGCCCGCCGCCGTCGGGGGGCTGCCGGCGCTGGCGGTGCCCCTGCTGCGCGTCGGCGGGGCTCCCGTCGGGGTGGGGCTGGTGTCGGCCGCCGACACCGACATCGCTCTTGTCCGTCTGGGGCGCCGGCTGGCGCGCGCCCTGACGGCATCCGCCTTCGGAAGGACCATGTCATGACCTCTGCCGCTGTTCCCGCGCCGATCGACCCGCCCGCGCGGCTGCTGATGGGGCCGGGCCCGATTTCGGCGTACCCGAGTGTGCTGCGGGCCATGTCGGCGCCGCTCGTGGGTCAGTACGACCCGTTCATGACCGACACGATGGCCGAGACCCAGGAGCTGTATCGGCGGGTGTGGGCGACTGGCAACGATGCGACGCTGCTGATCGACGGGACCAGCCGGGCCGGCATCGAGGCGGCGATCGTGTCGCTGGTGCGCCCGGGGGATCGGGTGCTGGTGCCGGTGTTCGGCCGGTTCGGGCATCTGCTGGCCGAGATCGCCGAGCGCGCGATGGCCGAGGTGCACACGCTCGAGACCGCGTGGGGGCAGGTGTTTCCGCCGTCGGTGATCGAGGAGGCGGTGGTGCGGGTGCGGCCGACGCTGCTGGCGCTCGTGCAGGGCGACACGTCGACCACGATGAACCAGCCGCTCGATGAGATCGGTGAGATCTGTTCCCGGCACGGGGTGCTGTTCTACACCGATGCCACCGCGTCGCTGGGGGGCAACGCGTTTCACGCCGACGCGTGGGGTGTGGATGCCGCGACCGCGGGCCTGCAGAAGTGTCTCGGCGGGCCGAGCGGGTCGGCGCCGATCACGCTGTCGGCGCGGGCGGTCGAGCGGGTGGGTGCGCGCAAGAGGATCGAGGCCGGCATCCGTGAGGACGGCGACCCGGAGGCCGCGGACTTCGTGCGGTCGAACTACTTCGATCTCGGCATGATCCTCGACTATTGGGGGCCGCGGCGGCTGAACCATCACACCGAGGCGACCTCGATGCTGTACGGGGCGCGCGAGTGCGCCCGGGTGCTGCTGGCGGAGGGGCGCGAGGCCGTCATCGAGCGGCACCGGGTTGCGGGGGCGGCGATGCTCGCCGGGGTCGAGGGGCTCGGGCTGCAGGTGTTCGGCGATGTGGCGCACAAGATGAACACTGTGGTGGCGGTGGAGATCCCCGAACCGGTGCCGGGCGATGCGGCGCGGCAGGCGATGCTCGATGACTTCGGTATTGAGATCGGTACGTCGTTCGGGCCGTTGCACGGCCGGGTGTGGCGCATCGGGACGATGGGGTACAACGCGCGGCGGGATGCCGTGCTGACCACGCTCGCCGCGCTGGAGCAGGTGCTGCGCCGGTTCGGTGCCGCGGTGCCGGTCGGGGGCGGGGTGGCGGCGGCATCCGACGTGTTCGCGGGGGCGTGATGGCGGGGCTGCTCGGTGAGCTGCCGGTCGAGATCACCGCGGCGGCGGCGCGGCGGGTGATGGCGCGGTGCGACGAGCTGGCGCGGGTGACGGCGACGCCGGGGACGGTGGAGCGGGTGTATCTGGCGCCCGAGCACGCGCAGGTCAACCGGCTGGCGGCGCAGTGGATGCGTGAGGTCGGGATGCGCACGTGGCAGGATGCGGCGGGCAATCAGGTGGGCCGGATCGCGCCGGCCGGTGCGGATGCCGACGAGGGGCCGGCGGTGATGATCGGTTCGCATCTGGACACCGTGCTCGACGCGGGCAAGTACGACGGGATCGTCGGGGTGCTGATGGCGCTGGAGGTGGTGCGGTTGCTGCGGGCGCCCGGTGGCGGCATCCGGTTGCCGTTCGCGGTCGAGGTGATCGCGTTCTCGGATGAGGAGGGTACCCGGTTCGGGACGGCGCTGCTGGGGTCGTCGGCGGTGGCCGGCACGTGGGAGGAGCGCTGGTGGGAGCTGACCGACGCGAACGGGGTGACGCTGCGGCAGGCGTTCCGTGAGTTCGGGCTCGACCCGGGGCGGGTGGGCGAGGCGGCGCGGCGGCCCGAGGAGCTGATCGCGTATCTCGAGGCGCACATCGAGCAGGGTCCCGAGTTGGATCGGGCGGCGGAGCCGCTGGCGGTGGTGTCGTCGATCGCGTCGGCGCGTCGATTTCAGCTGACCGTCGAGGGGGAGGCGCGGCACGCCGGGGGGACGCCGTACGACATGCGTCGCGATGCGCTGTTGGGGGCGAGTGAGGCGGCGCTCGCGGTGGAGCGGGTGTGCGCGGCCGAGCATCACATCATCGGTACCGTGGGTCGGTTCGAGGCGTTTCCGGGGGCGGTGAACGTGATTCCCGGGGAGGTGCGGTTCTCGTTGGATCTGCGCGGCGAGTTCGATGGTGAGCGCGATCGGGTGTGGCAGGCGCTGAGCGCCGAGATGGACGCGATCATGGGGCGGCGGGAGTTGCGTTGGCAGGCGCGCGAGATCCACCGGGCCGCGGCGGTGCCGTGCGCCCCCCTGCTGCAGGATGTGATCCGCGCCGGGATCGTCGGGTCGTCGCCCGCGAGGTCGGAGGAGCCGCCCGTGGTGTTCAGTCGTGCCGGTCACGACGGCATGGCCCTGGGCGCCGTGACCGGCGTCGGAATGCTGTTCTTGCGCAACCCCGACGGCGTGAGCCACCACCCCGACGAGTCGGTGTCCGCCGGCGACGTGGCACGCGGCATCCGCGCCCTGACCGAGGCCGTGCTGCACCTGGGGGCCGAGCCCGGGTGAGGTGGGGTGGGGGTGGTCTGGTGACGGGTGGCAGGCGAGGGCTGTCGCGGTCGCCGGAGCACTGGGCTGATACGAGCCTGCTCGGCCAGTGCAGACCGGATCGCTTCGCGGGCATGATCCCGACGCCACCGAGTGACCTGGCGCACCATGTCCCGAATCGCCGGATCCCCGCCGATCCGGCGCACCACACCGCAGGCACGCTCCAGGTCGGCATAGCCGGAACATCGGCAGAGGCCATCAACGGGCGCCTCGAGCACCTCCGCGGCTCCGCCCTGGGCTTGCGGAACCTGACGCACCACATCGCGAGGAGCCTGCTCGAA
>NZ_JBKEAY010000128.1:0-10436 GCF_047972865.1 Microbacterium sp. | reverse complement strand
CGCCGCCGTGAACCGCGAGTACTACCGCTTCCAGATCCAGGGTCCCAACGCCTGGTCGATCATCGAGAAGCTCGCCGGCGGGCCGGTCGAGCAGGTCAAGTTCTTCCACATGGGGCACATGACCATTGCGGGCACCGAGGTGCGCACGCTGCGCCACGGCATGGCCGGGGCTCCCGGCCTGGAGATCTGGGGCCCCTACGAACACCACGGCAAGGTGCGCGACGCGGTCCTCGAGGCCGGGCGTGAGTTCGGCATCGAGCCGTGCGGGTCGCGGGCATACTCCTCGAACACGCTGGAGTCGGGGTGGATCCCCTCGCCGCTGCCGGCCATCTACTCCAGCGAGGGCGAGCGCGCCTACCGCGAGTGGCTGCCCGCGAACAGCTACGAGGCGATCAACGCCCTCGCCGGCTCGTTCGTGTCCGACAACATCGAGGACTACTACCTGAGCCCGTGGGAGCTCGGGTACGGCTCGTTCGTCAAGTTCGACCACGACTTCGTCGGCCGTGACGCGCTGGAGAAGGTGGATGCCGAGGCTCAGCGCAAGAAGGTGACCCTGGCCTGGAACGACGAGGACCTCGCCAAGATCCTCACCTCGGTCATCGACCGTGAGGGTGTCGGATACCAGTTCTTCGACCTGCCCAAC
The DNA here is from genome assembly GCF_047972865.1 of Microbacterium sp. Taxonomy (GTDB): domain Bacteria; phylum Actinomycetota; class Actinomycetes; order Actinomycetales; family Microbacteriaceae; genus Microbacterium. The sequence goes on along the minus strand of NZ_JBKEAY010000128.1, from coordinate 9,793 downwards.
GCAAACTACGGCTCGAGCAACTACGACGCCGTCATCGACGCCGACGGCAACAACATCGGGCTGTCGCTGTTCACCGGTGTCACCGCGAATGAGAAGCGCGGCCTGTCGCTGGCGACCGTCGACCGCGACGTGCCGCTGGGCGCCGAGGTGCGTGTGGTGTGGGGCGAGCCCGACGGCGGGTCCGGCAAGGCCACCGTCGAACCGCATGACCAGATCGCGGTCCGCGCGATCGTCAGCCCGGTGCCGTACGCCGAGACCGCCCGCCAGGAGTACCAGGGCGGCTGGCGCACCACGGGCCTGTAACCCACACCCCGCGCCCGACCCTCCGCCCCCCGGGGGGGGTGGGGTGGCGGGCATGATGACACAGAAGGAGTACGGATGACGGCGCAGGTACTGGACGGGGTCGCGACGGCGGCGGCGATCAAAGAAGAACTGAGGCAGCGCGTGGCGGCGCTCGCCGAGCGGGGTATCACCCCGGGGCTGGGAACACTGCTGGTCGGCGAAGACCCGGCATCCCGCTCCTATGTGACCGGCAAGCACCGCGACTGCGCTGAGGTCGGCGTCGCGTCGATCTCGGTCGAGCTGCCGGCCACCGCCAGCCAGGACGAGATCGCTGATGCCGTGCGTCAGCTCAACTCCGACCCGGCCGTCACCGGGTTCATCACCCAGCTGCCGCTGCCGAAGGGCATCGACGAGAACGCGATCATCGAGCTTATCGATCCGAACAAGGATGCCGACGGCCTCCACCCGACCAACCTCGGTCGGCTGGTGCTCGGCGTCGATCCGCGCACCGCGATCGCCGCGCCCCTGCCCTGCACGCCCAACGGTGTCATCGAACTGCTCACCCGGCACGGCGTGGAGGTCGCGGGTAAGCACGTCACCGTCATCGGCCGCGGCGTCACGGTGGGTCGCCCGCTGGGGCTGCTGCTGACCCGCAAGGGCACCGACGCCACCGTGACGCTGACCCACTCGCGGACGCCGGATCTGGCCGCCGAGGTACGTCGCGCCGACATCGTCGTGGCCGCCGTCGGTCAGCCCCACCTGGTGCAGGCCGACTGGATCAAGCCTGGCGCTGCCGTCCTGGACGTCGGTGTCACCCGCGTGGGCACCACCGAGTCGGGCAAGGCGAAACTCTCCGGCGACGTCGACCCCGCGGTCGCGGAGGTCGCCGGCTGGCTGTCGCCGAACCCCGGCGGTGTCGGTCCGATGACCCGCGCGATGCTCGTCGCCAACGTGGTGGAGACCGCCGAGCGTCTCGCCGGCTGACCCGCCGACGAGTCGGCTTCCACCCCCATCCCACGCCGATCGCTCCGCAGTCGCTATGGACGTGTCGCGCGCCCGCACCCCACGAAAGTGACTGCGCAGCGGTCGAGGAGAGGGGTCACAGGCGGTCACCGCGCAGTTCCAGGTACTCCAGCGAGCGGCGTGATGAGGTGACGAGCGAGCGGATTCCGTGGACCCGGCCGCCGCCGTCGGCGCGATACGCGACGGCGAGGTCTCCCGCGATACCTGCGCTCGCGCGCTTGAGTAGTTCGACGTACGGCAGCGGCGAGCTGCCGTCGCTCGGGACGACGACACCCATCGCGGCGTAGACGCTACCGTCGGGACCGGCAATCGGCACGGCGATGCCGCGCGATTCGAGGTGAATGAATCGGTCGGCGACGGCGAACCCTTCCGCACGGACACGGCGCAGTTCGCTGCGCACATCGGCCGCCGTCCGCAGCGAATACTCCGTGTACACCGGCAGCGGGTCGCGCACGGCCGCCGACACCAGAGCAGCGTCGCCGTGCGCGAGCAGCACCAGACCGCTCGACGATGCGTGCAGCGGGGTCCGTCCGCCGATCACGGTGGCGTTCAGGGTCGCATCTGGCATCGACATCCGCTCGATGAACAGCACGTCGTGACCGCTGCGGACGCCCAGCTGAACGTGTTGCTTGACCCGCTGCTGCACCGCCGACATCCACGGCCGGGCGATCTCACGCAGGCCGACCGCGCCGGGTGTGCGACTGGCGAACTCCCACAGCCTCACACCGAGGCGGTAGCTGCGATCGGGCAGCCGCTCCAAGAGCCCCTCGTCTTCGAGTTCGGCGACCAGCCGGTGTGCCGTGGAGGGCGCCAATCGCGCCGCCTGGGCGATCTCGGTGAGGGTCAGGAACGGATGCCAGGTGTCGAACGCCTCGAGCACACGCAAGTGCTTGTGCAGTACTGACTCGCCGCCGGACCCTCGCGCCACGACAACACCTCCCTCGACGCCGCCATGCTAGCGGCGCCGAGGGAGATGTGGGGTGGTGCGTTCAGCTGTCGGTGCGGTACACGGTGCGCGCGAAGTCGTGGTAGGGCGCGGGCGCGACGGTGGCGCGGATGGTCACCTGGCGGTGGTTCTGGTCGACGGAGTCCTTCACCGTCACCGGGTTCTCGCCCCATACGACCTCGACGGTGTCGCCTTCGGCGATGTCGTTGTCGAGGGTCGCCAGCGACATGTACAGCTGGTCGTACGCGACGTAGCCGGCATCGGTGGAGATGCCCACCAGCGCGCCGTCCTTGCGTACCTCGTCCATCTGGTACAGGCCGTAGCGGGCCTTCGGGAAGTCGAGGAACTTGGCGGGCGTGCCCGGCTCCATCTGCGACTGCACGACGGCGGCGACATCGGCGGCATCCCACAGCAGCGTCACCTTGCGGCGCGCCGGGGCCTCGGCGATCTTCTCCAGTGCAGCGCGGCCGTGGAAGTCGTGGTCGAAGCGCACCGACCGACCCAGACCCAGGTCGAACGGGGTCAGGTAGTAGTCGCGCACGTCGTCGCTGGTGAGGGACCCGGCGACCGACCCGGCGCGGGCGGCGGGCAGCCACTCGCGGTACTCTGCGAAGTCGTCATCGAAGATGGCGGGGAAGGGCGTGGGGACCCAGCCCGACTCCAGCGGAGACGAGGAGTACGCCTTGGCTCCGACACGGCGGATGTCGTACTCGGCGCCGGCTGTCATGATCGCGTCGCGGACGACCTCGTTGTCCTCCCACGGTCCGTAGAACTCGAACCCGGGCTGCCCGGCCATGCCGTGGCGCAGGGCCTTGACGGGGCGTCCGGCGATGGTGACCTCGCCGATGTGGAAGAACTTGATTTCGGGGACCGGGCCGCCGAACAGCTTCTCCATGACGGTGTCGGCGTGCGGGCCCTGCAACTCGTAGCGGTAGAACGTGGGCGGGCCCTGACGCATGTGCGAGTTGGGTTCCAGCCGGCTGTGCACGTCCTTGCCGGCGACCGCCGCTTTCTCGACGTTGTAGCGCACCCAGTCGATGAGGAGATGGTGACCGATGAGCACCAATCCGTCGGGACCCTCGTCGTTGTAGAAGAGGATGCCGTCGCCGATCAGGTATCCATTGACGTTGACCGCGATGAGCTGCTTGGCCACACCGGCACGGAAAGTCTTGAACGTGTTCGGCGAGATGGACTCCAGCAGCGGAATGAGGTCGGACCCGTGCAGGAACAGCTGGGTCATGTGGTGCGACTGGTCCATGAGCGCAACAGTGGTGCTCCACGCGCGCTGTTCATCACGCCAGTTCGTGAACTCCGGTGCCACCGGGAAGGTGAACGCCGGCCAGTTCTGGTTGCGGAGCAGTTCGACGGGGTTTCCCACGCGGGCGATCGCCGCGGCAAGTGTTTCGGTCATCCTCGACCATCCTTTCGTTGGTCGAGATGCTACGACCGAAGGGAACCTCGGACAGTCATGAATTCCACTCAATCGAATTTCGGTCCCACGCGCGTGCGGGGGATGGTGTCATGCTGTGACGAGGGCACGATCACGAATCGGAAACGTCGTAAGGACACGACGCCAAGATCGTTGACAATGCAACGGCACGACCCGTAGCGTCCCTCGTGACCATGACCGGAGTCGATGCGACGACGCCACGACCGGAAGGCAGTGAATGAGCGAACAACTCACGGTGTCAAACGTGAGCCTCCGGTTCGGAGGTGTGCACGTTCTGGAGGAGGTATCGTTCACGGCCGCGTCAGGGCACATCCTCGGCCTGGTGGGACCGAACGGTGCCGGCAAGACCTCTCTGTTCAACTGCATCAGCGGTCACTATCGTCCGACGTCCGGGTCGATCGTCATCGACGGCGCCGAGGTCAGCAACGTTCGCCCGGCCGCCATGGCGCGCAATCACGGGCTGGCGCGCACGTTCCAGCATCCCGCTTTGCAGCTGCACTCCACCGTCCTGGAGAACGTGCTGCTGGGGGCGCACACGCGCCTGCCCGGCGGGCCGGCCGAATGGGCGCTCGCGCTGCCGAATACGGTGCGCGCCGAGCGTGCCCGCCGCGAGGAGGCTCACGCGCTGCTCGCACGGATCGGCCTCGACTGGGCGGCCCACAAGCACGCCGACGAACTGTCCCACGGCCTGCACAAGGGCATCGAGTTGTGCCGGGCGCTGATGGCACGTCCGCAGCTCCTGCTGCTCGACGAGCCCGCCGCCGGTCTGCCGCACTCCGAGGTGGAACAGCTCATCGCGACGATCCGTCGCCTGCGCGACGAGGAAGACATCACGATCGTGATCGTCGAGCACCACATGGGGTTGATCTCCGCCCTCACCGACAGCGTCGTCGTGCTCGACCACGGCAAGGTGCTGATGACCGGCACGGCGGCCGAAGCCCAGTCCGACCCGCGGGTCATCGAGGCCTACCTCGGAAAGGATGCCGCCGATGACGCTGCTTGAGCTGACCGACGTCACCGCGTCCTACGGGCCGGTGCAAGTGCTTGACGGCGTCTCGCTGACGGTGCCCGACGGCGGTGCCGTGGGCATCCTCGGGGCGAACGGCGCCGGCAAGACGACCACGCTGCGCGCGATCAGCGGCGCGGTGCGCGTGGGCGGATCGATCACCTTCGACGGGGAGAACATCGTCGGGCTCCGGCCCGAACAGGTCGCGGCGCGGGGAATCGCGCACGTGCCGGAGGGGCGCGGTACGCTCTCCGACCTGTCGGTGCGCGAGAACCTCCGCGTCGGGGCATACCTGCGCAGCGACCGCAAGCAGATCGCCGAAGACATCGACTACTGCCTCGACCTGTTTCCGCAACTGCGCAACCGCGTGAAGTCGAACGGGTCGGCGCTGTCCGGCGGCGAGCAGCAGATGCTCGCCGTCGCCCGTGGCTTCATGGCCAAGCCCCGTCTGCTGCTGCTGGACGAGACGTCGCTGGGGCTCGCGCCGTCGACGGCGAAGAACGTGTACGAGGCCGTCGGGCGGCTGCGTCGCGAGTCCGGCATCGCGATGATCGTCGTCGAGCAGAACGCGAACCTCGCCTTCACCCTGGTCGACTCGGCCACCGTGCTGGAGACCGGACGCAGTGTGCTGTCGGGAACGACCGAAGAACTGCGCGACCGCGACGAGATTCGCCGCGCCTACCTGGGAGGTTGACGGGATGGGTACCTTCATTCAGCTGGTGGTCGACGGACTGTCGACCGGTTCGATCTACGCGGCGCTGGCGCTGGCGATCGTGCTGGTGAACCAGGCCACCGGGCTCATCAACTTCGCCCAGGGCGGCATGGCGGTGCTGTCCGCCTACCTCGCATGGGTGGTCTGGCAGTACGGGGTGCCGCTCGTGCTGGCGATCCTGGTGGCCATCGTGCTGTCGTTCATCATCGGCGCGATCGTGGAGCGGTTCGTGATGCGCCGGTTCGAACGCGGCGATCCCGACACCGCGGTCGTCGTGACGATCGGGCTGCTCACCCTGATCACCGGGGTGGCCGCGTGGCTATGGACCTACAACAACCGGCTCTTCCCGTCGCTGTTCCCGTTGGAGACCATCACCTTCGGCGGCGCGGTATTGAGCATGCGGTCGCTCGGGACGATCCTCGTCATCGTCGTGATCATGGGCCTGCTGCAACTGCTGTTCATCGGCACGAAGCTCGGCCTGGCGCTGCGGGCCGTCGCGATCAACCCCGAGTCGGCCGCGTACTCCGGCCTGCCGGTCGGGCGCCTGCTGATGGTCGGATGGGGCCTGGCCGCCGTCCTCGGTGCGGTCGCCGGCGCCCTCGTGGCACCGCAGCTCTCGTTGACACCGGTCATGATGGACGGACCGTTGGTCTACGCGCTGGCCGCCGTCATCCTCGGCGGACTGTCCAGTCCGGTCGGCGTGGTGGTCGCGGCGTGGTTGATCGGAGTGTTGGAGAACCTCGCCGCCGTCTACATCCCGCTCATCGGGCATGACCTGAAGATCGCTGTTCCGTTCCTGCTGATCTTCGTCGTCTTGATCATTCGGCCACAAGGATTGTTCGGCCGCAAGGAAGTGGTGCGCGTCTGATGAACGACTTCACGACGGAGCAGTCCGTTTCGACAGCACTGCCCTTTTTCCAGCAACGGTGGGTGCGCATCGGTGTCGTCGTCGCGGTGATCGTCGTCCTCGCGGTGCTCCCGCTCCTGCTGGACGAGACCAGCAACAACACGCTCGCGCGCATCGGCGTCTTCGCCGTCGCCGTGCTCGGCCTCAACGTGGTCATGGGGTACACCGGACAGGTGTCGCTCGGGCAGATCTTCTTCCTGGGATTCGGCGCCTACGTCACCGCGTACGGCGTCTCGCAGGGGTGGAACATCGTCCTGGTCTTTCTCGCCGCGTGCATCCTGCCCGCGTTGGTCGGTCTGGTCGTGGCGCTGGCCGCCGCACGGCTGGGCGGATTGGCCATCGCAATGGTCACGATCGCCCTTCCGTTGGTCGGTGTGCCGCTGGCCAAGCGACTCTCCGAGTTCACCGGTGGGTCGCAGGGCATCTCGGCGCGTTTCTCGAGCGTTCCCGACGGCATTCCGCTCTATACGGACCAGTGGCAGCTCTACCTCGTTCTCCTCATCGGCGGCATCACGTTTGTCCTTACCCGCAACCTCGTGCGTGGCAAGTACGGTCGCGCGTTCGCGATCGTGCGGGCCAACGAGGCGGTCGCCGGCTCGATGGGCGTCTCACCGTACCGGTACAAGGTGCTGGCCTTCACGATCGCCTCGCTCATCGGCGGTGTCAGCGGATTCCTGTACATGGTCGTCATCCAGTACACCTCGCCGGAGACGCTGCATTTCGGGCACTCGATCACCCTGCTGGCCTCAATGGTGATCGGCGGCGCCGGGAGCATCATCGGTTCGATTCTCGGCGGCGCGTATTACGTGCTCGTTCCACAGTTGACCAACATCATCGACCCGGGACTGACCTCGCTGTTGCAGGGCGCGATCTTGCTCATCGTCCTGTTCGTGCTTCCGCGCGGCCTCGTGTCGCTTCCCCGCGTGGTCCGGCGCCTCCTTCGTCGCAGCGAGCCTGAGCCGTCGGCCCCGATGCCCGTGTACACGGCACCCGAAGAAACACCCAAAGAGAAGAGGCAAAAGAGATGAACCGACGCACAGCATCGCGTGTCACCGCCGTTGTGGCGGGCATCGGCGTTGTCGCCCTGCTCGCCGCCGGCTGTAGCCGAGGCGGCGACACCACCGGTGGTGGAGGAAGCGGCGGCGATGGCGGCGGCGGGTCCAGTCCCGGCATCACCGACACCACCATCACCCTGGGCATCTCGACCCCGCTCAGCGGTGCGACCGCCGGCCCCGGCACCTGCACCGTTGCCGGTGTGACCGCGTACTTCGGCGCCCGCAACGCCGAGGGCGGTGTCGAGTTCGGTGACGGCAAGACGCGCACGGTCGAGATCGAGGCACTCGATGACGCGTACGACCCGCAGAAGGCGGCCGCGAACTTCGACCAGCTCAAGGGCAAGGTCTTCGCGATGACCGCGGGGCTCGGCACGCCGACCAACCGCGCGTGGCGCGACGCCGCGATCGACGACGAAGTGCCCCAGGTGCTCATCATGACCGGTGACGCGCTGTTCTCCGATCGCGAGCAGTCGCCGTGGCAGCTCGGTTTCGTGCCGGTGTACGCCAACGAGGGTCACGCGTTCGGTGAACTGCTGGCGGCGTCGTCCGGTGACCACAAGGTCGCCATTCTGTCGCAGAACGATGACTACGGCGAGGGCTACGTCGAGGGCTTCAAGGAGGCCATTGCCGGGGCATCGAACATCGAGGTCGTCGGGGAGCTGACCTATGAGGCCACCGACACCGCGGTCGATGCGCAGATCACCGAGCTGGCCGCCACAGGCGCCGACGTGGTCTTCAACGCCATGTCGATCACGCCGCTGGTCATCTCTGCGATGCAGAAGGCGCAGGAACTGAACTGGAAGCCGAGCTGGTTCCAGCCGTCGAACACGTCGAGCCCGGGGGCGATCCTCGAGCCGGCCGGTGCCAGCGCCTTCCCGGGTGTGTACACCGTATCGTTCGCGAAGGCGCCGCAGAGCCCTGACGCCGCCGATGACCCCGAGGTCGTGGAGTACCTGGCGAACCTCAAGGACTACGCGGACTATCAGGACATGCCGGCGTTCCCGCACTGCCAGTGGAGCTACATGCTGGGTGCGACGCTGGAGCAGGTCTTCGCCAAGATGACCGAGCCGACCCGCGCTGACTTCATGGAGCAGCTGTTCACGATCTCCGACTTCCAGGCTCCGCTCATGCTGGACGGCACGGCCGTCGACACGACACTCGACGGTCAGCCGGCCGTTTCCAGCGTGCAGGTCGTGAAGTACAACGGCAGCGGCTACGCGCCCGCCGAATCCTACGACGGTTGATCGACCCGGTCACCCGGTGACCACGAGGGGGCGGATGCTGAGTCTTCAGCATCCGCCCCCTCGCCGTCGCCCACCGGCACAGCGAGCCAGGACCGCGAGACTACAGCGCCGGTATCGAGACAGCGTGTAAACCGTGGGGTTTCGATCACGCTTCTGCTGTCTCGCGGGAGCTGTCCGGCTCGTCGTCGCGGCTGGGGGCGTTGCGGAGCTTGTCGATCATCTGACTCAGCAGGGTGTTGAGCTCGCGGATCTGCGCTTTGCTCAGGCCCGCGTGGATGATCTCCTGGCCGCTCAGCGAGATCGGCATCATGTCGTTGTGCATGCGCGCCCCGGCGCCGGTGAGATACATCGGGCGCGACCCGCGCGGGCCGTCCAGCAGGGCGATCAGTCCCCGCCCGTTGAGGATGCTGACCCCTTTGGAGACCACAGCCTTGTTCACCCCGAGGAACTCCGAGACCTCGGTCGCCGACGCACCCGGGCGCATGGCCAGGGCGGACAGGATGCGCCAATCGTTGGTGCCGAGCCCGAATCGTCGGCGCAGTTCGTGTGACTCGCGCCACACCAGCGCGTTGGACAGCAGCGCCAAGAGCCGTGGGGTGAACTGCTCCGGGTCGAGGCCGTTTGCCAATGGTTCGGTGATCAAGCCCGCCACGTCGACCGGTGGGAGGTCGGCGGGGGTGTCGGCGACCGTCATGCCGCTCCCTTCGTGACCTCCGAGTCTGACAGACACGCCGACAATCCCGCCGCAACCCCACGGCCCGTCCCGCAACCGCCCGCGCCCCGCGCCGGCCCCGGTTCCGGTTCCGGTTCCGCGAGACTACAGCGCGGGTATCGAGACGGCGCGTAAACCGCGGGGACTCGATAGCGGGCCTGTATACTCGCGGGCCGGGCCGGGCCGGGCGGGGCCAGGCCGGGCCGGGCCGGTGGGCCAGTCCGGGGGCGGGGTGGTCTTGTGGTCAGTGGGTCATGGTGGCGAGGGCGTCGGGGTCGATGGTGGCGATGGCGCGGGTGTCCTGGAAGGCGCGGATGCCTTCGATGCCTTGTTCGCGGCCGATGCCGGATTGTTTCATGCCGCCGAACGGGGCGCGCAGGTCGAGACGGGTCGCGCCGTGGTCATTGACCCACACGTACCCGCATTCCAGTTGCGATCCGACCCGGTGCGCGGCGG
>NZ_JBKEAY010000116.1:0-7421 GCF_047972865.1 Microbacterium sp. | reverse complement strand
TCCATCCGCCACGACACGTACTCCATCCCGGCCCGGTCCGACGCGATCACCTTCACCGTCCACGCCTCATACGTGTTGAACGACCGCAGATACGTCACCCCGTCCCGCACAGCGACAACATCCATCCCCAACAGGTCACGGAAATACGCCACCGTCTCGACCGGCGTCGGCGTGAACAACCCATGCGGCCCCAAATGCGACAACTCATGCCGCGGTTCCGGCGTGGTCATCGCTCCACCTCGCCGGACCCGGCACCGGACCCCGAAACCGACCCGGCACCTTCCCGCGGCGCGTGCTCGGCGTTTCGGAACACCGGCGTGATGATCCGCTCGGCGATCCGCCAGCCGTCGGGAGTGCGCCGATAACGATCCGTGAAATCGGCGACCATATAGATCGGCACGCCGGTCGGGTCCGGATCGTGGGTCGCGAAATTGTGCCACGTGCTGTGCCCGATCACGGTGCCGTCCGGGCCCGGTTCGACGACGAAGTTGCCCAGCCCGTGCCGACTGGTGCGTCCCGGCGCACGCGCCTGGAAGTTCGCGATCACCGCTTCGGCGTCGTGGAACTCCCCACCGCCGCTGACGTAATGCACGTCGGGGGCGAGGATGCCGCGAAGCTGCGCGTACTCGTGGGTGTCGAGCGCGCGGGCAAACCGGGCATTGAGATCTGTCAACTCGACGCGATCGATCGCCGGCACCTGCTGGGTCATCGTTTCTCCACCGGGTTGCTGAGCGTCCCGATCCCTTCGATCGAGACCTCGATCACCCCGCCCAGCCGGGTCAGATCGACGTTCTGCACCGCTCCGCCCTTCGCGGACTTCTTCAACGCGGTACCCATCGCGATCACGTCCCCCGCCTCGAGCGTCATGTACTCCGACGCGAACGACACCACCTCGGCGACACTGAACCGAAGGTTCGCGGTGTTGTCATCGGTGACCAGCACCCCGTCGTGCGAACACGTGATCTGCAGCGTGTGCGGGTCGGGGACCTCGTCGGTCGTCACCACCCACGGCCCCAACGGCCCGAACGTGTCCGACCCCTTGTACCGGGCCGGATAACTCACCCAACTGTCCACATAGCGGATGCCGTCATCCGACTCCGGATCGGGATGGATCGCGCGGTAGTGGAACGTGTCCTCCCCACGCATCGTGGGAGAGGTCAGATCGTTCATGATCGTGTACCCGAACACATGACCCACCGCCTCACCCACCGGGATGTCGGCCCCGCCCCGCCCGATCACCACCGCCAACTCCGGCTCCGGATGCACCCGCCCGAACGACTCCCGCACCCGGATCGGACGCCCATGACCGACCAGCGACGACGACGGCTTCACGAACATCGCCGGCGTGTCCGGCCCGCTCATGATCCGATCCGGGTTCGCGCTGTTGTTCAACGCGACGCACAGGATCTTCCCCGGCCGCGCCACCGGCGGCAACCACACCACCTCGCTCACTGCCACCCGCGCACCCTCACGCCGCGCCGCATCCACCACCTCGACCGCACCCGGGCCCGCGGCGATCACATCCGCCACATCAGCGAACTCCGACGGCAACAACACCACCGACTCCGCATCCGCCGACACCGCCACCCGCGGCGCCCCGTCGATCTCCACCGTGCCCAGTTTCATGGTTCTCCCCTGTGTTGCGTCGCGATCGGATGCCGCCGGCGTCAGGTCGTGATCACCTTGGGGGCGGTGAGCCCCTTCATGCCGTGCGCACCGAACTCCAGGCCGTACCCGGAACTCTTCACCCCGCCGAACGGTACCGCCGGGTTGAGTGTGCCGTGCTGGTTGATCCACACCGTACCGGCCTCGATGCGGTCGGCGAGCTTGCGCGCCTCACCCGGGTCGCCCCACACCGATGCGCCGAGCGCCTGCGACGACGCGTTCGCCAGCCGCACCGCCTCATCGATGTCGCTGTAGCGGATGACCGGAACCACCGGGCCGAACTGCTCCTCGTCGACGAGGGCGGCGCCGTCGGCGATGTCGGCGACGATCGTGGTGCGGTAGAACCGGGGGCCGAGCTCGGGCGCGGCCTCACCGCCGGTGACGATACGGGCGCCGCGCTGGCGGGCATCGTCGACCAGACGCGACACGATGCCGAACTGCTGGTCGGTCGACAGCGGCCCGAGGGCACTGTTCTCGTCGGTTCCCGGGCCCATCGGCACCGTCTCGGCGAGCTTTGCCAGTTCGGCGACGACATCGTCATAGACCGAATCGTGCACGTACAGCCGCTTCAGGGCCGCGCAGGTTTGACCGGTGTTGATGAAGATGCCCCAGAACAGCTTCTCGGCGATCTCGGCAGCATCCGCGCCGGGCAGCACGATGCCGGCGTCGTTGCCGCCCAGCTCCAGCGTCAGCCGCGCGAGGTTGTTCGCGGAGCTCTTCACGATCTCGCGGCCGGTGCGCGTCGACCCGGTGAACATGAGCTTGGCGATGTCGGGGTGCTCCGCCAGCCGGGCGCCCACCTCGCGGTCACCGGAGATGCCGATCAGCACATCCTTCGGCACGTGGCGGCTCACCAGCTCGATGACGGCGAGCACGCTCAGCGGCGTGTACTCGCTGGGCTTGGCGACGACGGTGTTGCCGACCCGCAAGGCCGGGGCGATCTGCCAGATCGCGATGAGCGCGGGCCAGGTCCACGGGCTGATCGCCCCGACCACGCCCAGCGGCACGTAGTGCATCTCGGAGCGGGTGCCCTCGGCCTCGAACAGCACCTCCGGCTCCAGCACGGTGTCGGCCGCCGAGCGCAGCCACACCGCGCATCCGGCAGCCTCGAACCGGGCACCGGCGCCGTTGAGGGGCTTGCCCTGCTCACGTGCGATGATCTGCGCCAGCTCTTCGGCGTGCGCATCCACCTCGTCGGCAGCGGCGCGCAGGGCCGCGGCGCGCTCGTCGCTCGACAGCGCGGCCCACGCCGGTTGCGCGGCGGCGGCCGCAGCGACGGCGGCGTCGAGGTCGGCGACGGAGTGCACCGGCGCGTAGCCGATCTGCTCTCCGGAGGCGGCATCGACGATGGGGCGGCCCTTCTCGGCCGAAACGGTGATGGTGTCGAGCAAAGCGTTCACGGGTGCTCCTCGGGTGTTCTCGGGTCGGATGATGTGAGCGGTCAGCGGCTCTCGCCGCTCCAGTAGCGGTAGGCCTCGGTGTGGTCCACGCCGCCGAGGCCGGCGAGCGCCTCCTCGAAGGCGGTGGTGACGGCGTCGCAGACGGGCGCGTCGCGGTCCATCGCCTGCTGCAGGCTCTGCGCGATGCGGATGTCCTTGGTGATCAGCGGCAGCGCGAACCCGCTGGCGTACTGTTCGTCCACGACGTGCGGGCCGAACACATGCGTCGACGAGAACGTCTGCCCGGTGGAGTCGTTGAAGATATCGATCATCTGCTGCGCGTCGAGCCCGAACTTCCGGCCCGCGATGAGCGCTTCCGACGTGGCCGCGAACGCGGCCCCCGCGACGCAGTTGTTGAGCGCCTTCATGGCGTCGCCGGTGCCGAGCCCGCCGGTGCGATACACCGAGCGGCTGAGCGGGGCGACGACGCGTTCGGCGATCGCGGCGGCCTCGTCGTCGTCGGAGCCCATCATGATCGCGAGGGTGCCGTCGATCGCACGGGCGACACCGCCGGAGACCGGCGCGTCCACGAGACGCACACCGGACTTCGCCAGCATCCGCCCCGTCTCCACCGTCTCGTTCGGGTCGGACGAGCTCATGTCGACGATGACGGTTCCCGGACGCAGCGGAATGCGCAGCTCGCCGGCGTCGTCGACGAACACCGACCGCACGATGGCGCTCGTCGGCAGCATCGTCACGATCGCGTCGCACGCGGCCAGGTCGGCGGCGTAGGTCACCCCGGTCACCCCGAGCACGTCGGCGAGCGCGCGGGTGCGATCGGGGTCCATGTCGTAGATGCGCAGGTCGAACCTGGCTGCGGCGAGGTTGCGGGTCATCGGCTCGCCCATCATGCCGAGACCGACGAAACCGACCGTCAGTGTGGAATCAGTCATTGCTGTCACTTTCTTCGAGCTCGATCCCGAGGGTGTCGAACACCTCGGCCAGGGCGCGGTGCGCCTCGACGGCGGACGGGATGCCGCAGTACAACAGCGAGTGGATCGCGATCTCGCGCAGCTCTTCGGCGGTGACCCCGTTGGCCAGCGCGCCCTCCGCGTGGATGCGCATCTCGTGGCTCTTGCCGGTCGCGATCAGCATCGCGAAGGTGACCTTGCTGCGGTCGGCCACAGACAGCCCGGGCCGCTGCCAGATGTCGCCGAAGCAGTTGCGCGTCACGAAATCCTGCAGCTTGTCGTTGAGCGGGGTGGTGTTGTCCACCTGCGCGTCGGCCCCGGCATCGCCGAACATCGTGCGGCGCTGGGCGATGCCGCTGTCGTACAGCTCGTCTCTGATGACCACGTCGTCCTTTCCGTCCGCACCGCTCCTCAGCGTGCGTCAGGGCGCACCCAGCGTCGGACTTTCCGCTCCAGTCTGCCGTCGCGGCCGGGCGGCGCACTTGTCCACCGATGCAGAGGTGTACCGTGCCGGTGCACCGAGACCGCGGCGCTCGGGCGCCCGCCTCACGCGTGCGCGCCGAGGTGCGACGCGCGGAACTGCCGCGGCGACGACCCGAAGTGCCGTTTGAACACCTTGCTGAAGTGGCTCGCGTCGCGAAACCCCCAGTGCTGGGCGATCTGCTGCACCGACAGGTCTGCTTGCGCCGGGTCGCTGAGGTCGATGCCGCAGTGCTCCAGCCTGCGCGAGCGGATGTAGTCCGAGACGGTCATCCCCTCCTCGCTGAACAGGTACTGCAAGTAGCGCACCGAGATGAAGTGCGCCTTCGCGACCGTCGTCGCGCTCAGGTGCGGGTCGCCCAGATGTGCGTCGATGAAGAGGCGGAAGGCCCGCATCTCGGCGCGGCCCGACTCGCCCCAGTGGTCGTGCGGTTCGGCCAGCTGCGCGTAGACGAGCGCGGTGAGCAGGTCGAGGGTGGCGCGGAGGATTCGCATGCCGGTGACCCCGGTCCACTCCCCCAGGTTCTCGCCCAGGTCTCGCAGGAACGGCGACAGCAGCGCGCCCACGCCGTCGTCGCCGGGCAGCCGCACCGCGGTGATGCGGCGGATGAGGCTGGCCGGCACGTCGAACATGTCCTGCGGGAAGGCCATCACGATGCAGCGCATCTCGTCGGTGAACTCCAGCGTGTACGGCCGGCTGGTGTCGTAGATGGCGATGTCGCCGGGGCGCATCAGGGTCTCGCGCCCGTCCTGGGCGACGATGCCGGTGCCCTCCAGCTGCAGACTCACCTTGAAGTGGCGGGGGTCATCCGGCGAGATCAGCTCGTCGGTGCGCAGCACCCGGTGCGCCCCGGCGGAGATCTCGCTGATGCAGGTCTGCTCGATGTAGCGCCATCGGATCGAACCGGAGAACGGGTCCAGCGCGAGCAGCCGCAGCGGCACGAATCTCGCCCCCGCGATCGCCGACCATTCCGCCACCGAGTGCGCCGAGGCGGACTGCACCTGCGACGTGTCGAACATGGGTACCGCTGAGATCGTCATCCTCACACTCCCCGTCGAGTGGTTCCTGCTGTTTCGCGTCCGCGCAGTGGTCCGCGCGTGCTCCGCGCTTGTCCGAGCGCGAACTGTGACCGCTCCGGCACCGGCGAGCACACCATCATGGTCCTACCCGTCGATCGGAGAACCATCGTGCACAAGCTCCTCGTCCTCTACCCGCATCCCGCCGACCCCGAGGCGTTCAACACCTATTATCGGACGACGCATCTGCCGTTGGCCTCGCGGATGCCCGGAATGCTGGATCACCGGTTCACCACCTCGATCAGCGCCGGCGGCGCCGAGAGCCCGTACTTCGCGATCTACGAGGCCGATTTCCCCGACGAGGCGACGCTCGTGGCGGCCCTTTCCTCGCCGGAGGGGCAGGCGGTCGAAGCCGACGTGCCCAACTATGCCCCGGCCGGAACGGTCGTGCTCACGTACGGCACCGAGGTCCCACCGGCCGGCTGACCGGCGGCGATGCGCGCTGCACCGCCGCCGGTCGCCATCGCGGCTCAGTTGGCGCGGTAGCTGGTGCGGGCCTTCGACGTCAGCGGTGCCGGCTGCACCGTCGCGCGGATTCTCACCTGCACGTGCTCCTCGACCTGGGCCTTGGACGAGTTGGGGTCCTCGCCCCACACGACCGTGACCTCGGTGCCGGGCTCGGCGTACGCGGCGTCGACGACCGCGAGCGAGAGCATGGCGCGCTCGTTGGCGGAGTAGCCGGTCCACGTGGAGCGGCCCACGAGGGCCCCGTCGACCTCGACACGGTCGTAGTGGAACGTGTCGTAGAGGGCCATCGGCAGGTTGAAGTACTTCGCGCCGGGACCGGGCTGGAACATCGAGGCCATCGCGGCCCCGGTGTCCTCGCCGTTCCACACCAGGGTCACCTTGCGGCGGTCCTCGGTGGTGCCGTCGGCGACCATCTTCTCCAGCGCCTCACGGCCGATGAAGTCGTGGTCGAACGCGACCAGGCGGCCGTAGTCGAGGTCGTACGGCGTGACGTAGTAGTCCTCGATGTCACCGGTGTTGTAGCTGCCGCCCAGCGGCGAGGTCGTCTCGTAGGCGTTGACGGTGAGCCAGCGACGGTAGTCGGCGAGCTTCTCGCCGGTGTAAATCGCCGGGAGCGGCCGGGGCAGCCAGCCCGACTCCAGCGCGTTGGTGTGGTAGGCGCGCCCACCCACCGGGGTGAGGTTGTACTTGGCACCGGCCGCCAGCAGCGCGTCGCGGACGATCTCGGCATCCTCCCACGGACCCCACATCTCGAAGCCCGGCTCGCCGGCCATGCCGTGGCGCAGCGCCCGCACGTCCTTGCCGCCGATGGTGAGGTGGGTCATGTAGAAGAACTTCAGCTTCGGTGCCGGTTCACCCGTCGCCTCCTGGATGACCTCCATCGCGCCCGGACCCTGCACCTGGTAGCGGTACACGACCGGGTCACCCGAGGGTCGGTACAGCGAGTTGTCGTCGCGCCACACCCGCACGTCGTAGTCGCCGGTGGCGGCGTGGAAGTGCATCCAGTTGATGGACGGCGGGATGCCGACCGCCTGGTATTCGTCGTCGTCGAGGTGGAAGAGGATGTTGTCGCCGATGACGTAGCCGTCGTGGTTGACGGCGACGAACTGCTTGGCCATGTCGACGGGGAAGTGCTCGACGCTGTTGATCGCGAGGTCACTGATGAGCTTGAGGGCATCGGGGCCCTTGATGTTGAGGTCGGCCATGTGGTGCGACTGGTCGAACAGCACCGCGGTGCGGCGCCAGGCCAACTGCTCATCGCGCCAGTTCGTGAACTCCGGCACGACGCGGGGCACGACCGCCGGCGGGGCCTGCGACTCCCACAGCAGGGTGTGCGGGTTTCCGGCTTCTGCGATCGCCGCTTCGAGATTGTCAGCCACGT
>NZ_JBKEAY010000090.1:0-2417 GCF_047972865.1 Microbacterium sp. | reverse complement strand
ACACCGGACGGAACGCACAACCCGGACGAGGCCCACACCCCAGACCGGCCCGCACCCCGAACCCGCCCCGCACCCCGAACCCGCCCCGCACCTCCGACACCGCCCGCGACACCAAGACCGGGGCGGTGAGCGGCGATGAGTGATTGGGCGGGTCTGGCGTGGCTGGTCGTGCTGCTGCTGTTCAACGCGTTCTTCGTGGGTGCCGAGTTCGCCGTCATCTCCGCGCGGCGCTCGCAGATCGAGCCGCGCGCCGAGAAGGGTTCGCGCGCGGCCAGGACGGCGCTGTACGCGATGGAGCATGCCACGCTCATGCTGGCGACCAGCCAACTGGGCATCACCATCTGCTCGCTGCTGATCCTGAACGTGTCGGAGCCCGCGATCCACCACCTGCTGGTGGCACCTCTCGGGCTGACCGGCTGGGGTGAAGCGCTCATCGACGCGATCGCGTTCGTCATCGCGCTCGTGCTGGTGTCGTACCTGCACGTCGTGTTCGGCGAGATGGTGCCCAAGAACCTGGCGTTCAGCGTGCCCGATCGTGCCGTGCTGCTGCTTGCCACGCCGCTGGTGTGGACCTCGAAAGTGTTCTACCCGATCATCGTCGCGTTGAACTGGATCGCCAACCATTCGGTGCGACTGTTCGGGATCGAGCCCAAGGATGAGGCCGCTTCGACGTTCACGCTCGATGAGGTCGCCACGATCGTGAATCAGTCCCGGATCGAGGGTGTCCTCGACGACGCTTCCGGCACGGTGGCCGCCGCCGTCGAGTTCACCGACAAAAAGGCGCGCGATGCCGCCGTGCCCCTGTCCGAGATCGTCACTCTTCCCGAGACGGCCACCCCCGACGATGTCGAGCGTGCCGTCGCCAAGCACGGCTTCTCGCGGTACGTCATCGTCGACGGCGTCGGCGCCCCGGTCGGCTATGTGCATTTGAAGGACGTGCTGCGCGAGGCGGAGGGGCCGGATGCCGAGCGTCGTGCGTTCGAGCCGATCAAGCCCAAGCGGATCCACCACATGGTCCCGGTCGCGGAGTCGACCGATCTGGAGGATGCGCTCGCGCTCATGCGCCGGTCCAGCCGTCATCTCGCGCAAGTGCGCGACGCGGCCGGTGAGATCACCGCGGTGCTGTTCCTGGAGGACATCCTGGAAGAGCTCGTCGGTGAGGTCGACGATGCGACCCGGCGCGGGTTCTGACCGGCCGGTAGGGTGGCGCCATGACCGAGGTGTGGACGGCCGACGAGGTGGCTCGTGTGCTGCGGCAGCCGACATCCGCGGACGACAAGTACACCCGCGGAGTCGTCGGTCTGCGCACCGGTTCGGACCGTTTTCCCGGCGCGGCGGTGCTCGGCGTAGACGCGGCATGGCGCACGGGCGTCGGCATGGTCCGCTATGTGGGGCCGCCGCGCGCGTCCGATCTGGTGCTGCAGCGCCGACCCGAGACGGTCTGCGTCGACGGGCGTGTTCAGGTCTGGGTGATCGGGTCGGGAACGGATGCCGCAGACCGCACGGATGAGGAAGCCACCGCGCTGCGCGGCATCCTGGCGGGCGGCACCCCGGTGGTGATCGACGCCGGAGCCCTCGATGTGGCAGCCGACGCGTCCGCGCCGCGGATTCTCACGCCCCACGACGGTGAGCACGCCCGGCTGCGACAGTTTCTGGGGCTCGATCCGGATGCCGACCGCGCCGAGGCCGTGGTCTCGACCGCCGCCGCGACAGGGGCTGTGGTGGTGCTCAAGGGGGCTCGAACGCTGATCGCCGATCCCAGCGGGTTGGTGCGGGTCGTCGAGGTGCAGACCTCCCGGCTGGCGACCGCGGGAACCGGCGACGTGTTGGCGGGAATGGTCGGCGGGTTGGTCGCCATCGCGGAGGGCCGAGGGGGAGGATTCGGCGAGCCGGGCGAGCCGGGCGAGCCGGGCGAACCCGGGGAGCCTGGATCGGCCGTCGTCGGCAGCCGACCCGGCCGGCGGGGCGACCGAGCGGGCTCGTACGATCCGGTCGGGGTACGGCGCCGGGGTGACCGTCCAGCCGAGCTCATCACCATGATCTCGTCGGCGCCGACGTCATCGATCGACTGGTCGAGGACCTGGCCGAGATGTCGGATCTGTTCAGGGATGCTGTTGGGCATCGGTGACCTCCAAGATGTCGCGGAGCCGGTCGAGGGCGCGTGACAGGTGTACGTGGACGGTGGATGGGCTGATCTCCAACAACTCGGCAACGTCGGCTTGGGACCAGCCGAAGCCGTGGACCAGGACGACGATGGTGGGTTGCTGCCCGGACAAACGAGCGAACGCCGGGACCAGTCCCGGCTCGACATCGGGGAAGCTTTCCTCCAGCTGTACGAGCAGTTCGGGCGGCAGTGGCTTGGGGGTGTAGCGGCGCGACGCCGATTGGCCGACCCGATACAGGTAGCCGGTCTGTTT
>NZ_JBKEAY010000100.1:0-3331 GCF_047972865.1 Microbacterium sp. | reverse complement strand
GGCGGGCATCGAGTTCTGTCGCGATCGACTCGGCGAGCTGTCGTGCCTGCCGGCTGTTGGTCGCGTGGCCACCCAGGTATGCGTCCGGGACGTCGGCGGCAAGATCGCCGCGCGAATCCATCAGTCCGATCACCAGGTCATCGGGCGTGTGGCGTTGCAGCGCGCCCTGAACGATTCCGCGCAGCGCTGTGGTCTTGCCGCATCGACTGTCGCCGAGCACCAACAGGTGCGGGTCTCGAGTGGCGAGGTCCAGGGCGACCGGTTGCATCGAGTCTTGGCGCAGCCCGATCGGGATGCGGCGTGGTTCGGTCGTCGGATCCGGCAGGTCTGCCGGGTCGAGATCCTCGGGCAAGAGGCGAATCGGCGCAGCGCCGGGGCCGGCCCACCGCTGTGCAGAATCGCGCGCCGTCCTTTCCAGGGTTTCCCCGAGGTCGCCATCGTCGACGTGCTCGAGAACAGGCAGCGCGATCTGGGCGAACAGCTTGTCGTCGCAGAGCGCTCGCCCGGGTTCGTCGGCGCGCAGGGTCAGCGCGAGTTTGCGGGCGATCTGTGAGTCGGCAGGATCGTTGAGCCGCAGTTCGACCCGTGTGCCGACGAGCCCCTGCACGTTCATTCGTAGCTCACCCCACCGCGTCAGCGTCACGACGAGGTGGATGCCGAAGCTCCCGCACCGTTCGAGGAGCCGCACGACTGAGTCGACGAGGTCCTCGAAGTCGGTGCGCAGGGCTCCGAATCCGTCGATGAGAAGGACCACGTCGGCGCTGGGGAGTTCGGGCAGGCGGCCTGCGGCGTGCTGTCGGCGCAGGTCCGCGAGGGAGTCGAGGCCATGCTCGCGGAACACACGTTCTCGGACGGCGAGCATGGCGGTGAGCTCTTCGAGGAGCCGGGCGAGTCGTTCACGGTGACCACGTGTCGCGACGCCTCCGACGTGCGGGAACGGTTCGATGCGTGCGAGGCCTCCGCCGGTGAGGTCCATCCCATAAATGCTGACCTCACGTGGCGAGCGAGTGAACGCCAGCGATGCGGCGAGCGTGCGAAGAAACGTGGAGCGCCCCGACTGCGGCGCGCCGGTGATCGAGACGTGCCCGCCGGAGCGGGTCAGGTCGAGCAGCCAGGGGTCCTGGCGCTGTCGGGTCGGGTCGTCGAGCAGACCGATCGGCGCGCTCAAGCCAACGTCGGGTGCGTGCGGGAGAACGCCTTCGAGTGTCAGCGTCGTCGGCAGCGGAGCAAGCCACACCGGCCGGGTAGGTTCGGTCGCGCGAACCAGTCGCGCAACCGCGGTGTGAACGAGGGTGCGTTCCGTTGTCGGGGCATCGGGGGTCGGTGCGGCAGGTTCCTCAGCGAGCACCGGTGCGGCCACGTCGTATGCCGGAACCTCCCGGACGACGGGCTCATCGGGCCGGATCGGTGCGTCATCCACCGCGTCGGGAACGGGCCCCGAGACGAATCCGGCGCGAAAGCGGGTATACACCGAGGTATCGACCTTGAGGTATCCGAACCCGGGAATCGCAGGCAGATGGTAAGCGTCTGGCGTGTCGAGGACGACCGCGGATTCGGACTCCGAGAAAGTGCGCAAGCCGATTCGGTAGGACAAGTAGGTGTCCAGCCCGCGCAGCCGGCCGGCTTCGATCCGCTGGCTGGACAGCAACAGGTGTACCCCGATCGAGCGCCCGATGCGCCCGATGGTCAGAAGCAGTTCGACGAACTCGGGTTCCGCGGTGAGAAGCTCCCCGAACTCGTCGATCACGAGGAACAGGTGGGGCAGTGCGGGCAGTTCGGGGTTGGTCGTGCGCGCGTGACGGTAGTGTCCGATGGATGCCGCATTTCCGGCATCCTTCAGCAGCCGCTGGCGGCGCACGACCTCGCCATGGATGCTCGCTCGTGCACGTTCGGTCAGTTGGGGGTCGTCGGCGAGGTTGTCGATAATGCCCGCGACGTGCGGCAGGCCGGCGAAAGGCGCGAAGGCTGCGCCGCCCTTGTAGTCGACGAGGATCATGCTCAGGTCCGAGGGCGGGTGGGCCAGGGCGAGCCCGAGCACCAGCGTGCGGAGCAGCTCGCTCTTGCCCGAACCGGTTGCGCCGATACAGATACCGTGCGGACCCATGCCCAGTTGCGCGGCCTCCTTCAGGTCGAGCAGCACTGCCGAGCCCTGGTCGTCGACACCGATCGGCACCCGCAGAAAGTCGCCGGTGGTGCGGGGCTGCCACCCTTCCTGCGGGTCGAGGCCGTCGACGTCGCCGACGTCGAGCAGGGCGGCGATATCAGGGGCGTGCGCGGTCTGCGTGTCGATCGCGCTGGTGCGGGTCAGTCGCAGTCCGGCGAGCGGCCGCGCGATCACCTCCAGCAGGGCGGTGCTGACGACGTCGGAGCGGATGCCGGTGACGATGTCATCGGATGGTGGGTGCTCCACCGTGGCCGACCCCGCGTCGCAGGTGATGCGTGCCGTGACGGAACCGGGTTCCTTGAGACGGTCGTCGATGACGTGCACCACGGTGACCCCGAGGTCCGCCAAGCCGACGGTGCTGTCTGGCGTGTGGACCGCAGTCGCGGCATGTTCCCCTTCGTCGATGAACAGCACAAGTCGACGGGGCTTGGTCCGGCTCCCGCCACGTCGGGCAGTCGCGGCATGCGCGGCACGCTCGCGCAGCTCTTCGCCCACGATCGTGTCCAGAGCGGCGAGTGTCGGCGCGATCCGGCGTGCGGGTGCGCGACCGGGGGCCGAGGGGACGGACAGAGCGTGCGGGAGCAGATCGAGCCCGCGCCACTGCGAGAGCGCATCGGGCGGTACGACCGCAGCCAGGTGAAGATCGTCGGGCGAATGAAAGGCGGCGAGTTGGGCCACGAGGGCGCGCGCGACCGGGAGCGTATCGCGGCGCTCTCCCACGATCGTGACGTGACCGCCACGGTTCAGGTCAACGGTCACCGGCATGCCTTGGACCACCCCTGCCCGATCCGCGAGCCGGTCAGCGGCGCCTCTCATGACAGGGTCATCGGGCTGCGTCGGGTTCTCCTCTTTAGGTAGTCGTACCTCGACGCCGCCACGGTCGGCTTGTCCGAATCGCACCCGGAGGAAGTCGTGGTCGGCCGGGCGGCGCTCCCATCGACGGGCCGTGTTCACCGCGATCTCGATCAGCGTCGCCGGCTCGGGATGCATCGCCAGTTCGAGCGCCTGGCGCGCCTGAGCGAGCTCGCGAATATCGGCACGGGTGAGTTCGAGGTAGTCCAGGTAGCGTTCGCGTTGCTGTCGGCGCTGCCGTGCGGCGTTGCCGCGTGCGCTGAAGGCCATCCCCACCCCCCCGACGAGTGCAACCACCAGGATCACGGCGCCCAC
>NZ_JBKEAY010000055.1:0-8926 GCF_047972865.1 Microbacterium sp. | reverse complement strand
GAGTTCGTCGGCGGTGACGTGCAGCGCAAGCCCGATCACCTTGTCGCGGGCGTCTCCTGTGCGCCGAAGGATGGGGCGGGGCGACGTTCCGACCCGGTCCTGCCACCGGGGATCGGAGGCCTCGATGTAGTCGGTGGTGTAGCCGGGCAGGATGTCGGCCTCGCCGCGTACCGCGCGGCCGAACAGGTCGCGTTGCAGTGCGGCCCGGCGGAGAGCGCCGTAGCTGAACAGCAGCTCATCCGGGGTCGACTGCCTCACCGCACCGCCCATGGCGTCAGGATACTCGCGTCGCCCCGCTCCCGCCGAGGGGATCGGTGCGCGATCAACCCAGCAGCGCGTGGGCGATCGTGTAGATGACCAGGCCCGCCAGCGCACCGACGATCGTGCCGTTGAGGCGGATGTACTGCAGGTCCCGCCCAACCATCAGCTCGATCTTTTCGCTGGTCTCGTCGGCGTCCCACTTCTCGACCGTCTCGGTGATGATCGAGGCGATGTCGTGCCGGTACCGGTCCACGACGAACACCGCGGCGTCGGTGACGCGGGTGTCGACCCGGTTCTGCAGGGCCGGGTCGCTGGTGAGGCGGTCGCCGACCTCGGCCAGTGCCGCGGCGGCGCGACGCCGGAGCGGGCTGGCGGGGTCGGCGAGGGCGGCCAGCAGCCCGGTCTTGGCCGTGTGCCAGGCCTCCGCCGCCAACTGGCGCACGCGCGGGCTGTCGAACACGGCGGCTTTGGCCTCCTCCAGGCGCGCGATGGTGGCGGCGTCGTGCTGCAGGTTGTCGGCCAACCGGTCGAGGTACCCGTCGACGGCGCGGCGGGCCGGGTGGCCGGGGTCTGCCTGCACCGCCGCGACGAACTTCACGGCCTCGTGATATACGGTGTCGTCGATCAGCCGCATCGCCACCGACGGCACCCACGACGGCAGCCGCCGCGAGACCAGCCCGCTGAACGCGTCCCGATTGGCCTCCAGCCACGTCGCGATGCTGTCGACGCCGAGATCCACGGCGCCGCGGTGGGCGTCGGCGGAGACCACCCGCTGCAGCCACCCGCCGAGCGCCGGGCCCCACTCCGGGTTGAGGAGATGCTCACGGGCCAGGTCTCCGATGAGGTCGTGCACCTCGTCGTCGCTGAGCGCGGTGAGGATGCCGGTGACGACGGTCGCCGCCTCCGCCGACACCGTCTCGGCGTTGGCGGGCTCGCGCAGCCACTGCCCGAGCTTCTCGGCGAGGCGCGTCGACTCAAGCTTGTCGCGCACGACGTCGCCGGCGAGGAAGTTGGTCTCCACGAACTCGCCCAGCGTGCGGCCGATCTCGTCCTTGCGGCGCGGGATGATCGCGGTGTGGGGGATGGGAATGCCGACGGGGTGACGAAACAGCGCGCTGACGGCGAACCAGTCGGCGAGCGCACCCACGAGGCCCCCTTCGGCGGCGGCGCGCACGTATGCCCATCCGGGTGCCTGCTGCTGCAGGGCGAACGCGACGGCGAACAGCACCGCCATCGCCAGGAGCGCTCCGAGGGCGACGCGCTTCATGGCGCGCAGGCTTCGGAGACGTTCCTGATCGGTCGGGTTCATCAGGTCGGTCGATGTGGCCGGCATCCCGTCATCCTCGCACGCGGGCTATTCTTTCGGCGTGATTGACGACATCCGCAAACGCGCCCTGCACCGCACCAGCATCCTCGAGGGGCAGGTCCGGGGCCTCGCCAAGATGATCGAGGCCGAGGAGTACTGCATGGACATCATCGCCCAGTCGCGGTCGATCCAGAAGGCGTTGGCGTCGCTGGACAAGCTGCTCGTCGAGAACCACTTGCGCACCCACGTCACCGACATGTTCGAGGCGGGCGGCGCCGAGCGGGAGCAGGCGGTCACCGAGCTGCTGAAGGCCTATGACCTCGAGACGCGCTGACCCGATGGGAGGCGAGGCGATGTCCGACGGCGCGGGGGCGAAGGCCCAGTTGCGCGCGCTGGTGGCCTCGGCGCGCCGCGACGGGGGACTGGTGCCCGCCGTCCCGCCGCTTCCCGACGCCGCCGACCCCCGTGCGGCGGCGGTGCTGATCCTGTTCGGCGTGCTCGATCGGCATCCGTCCGGGTACGACGCGGCGGCCGTCTCGCGCGACCTCGACGTGCTGCTGCTGGCGCGGGCGACGACGTTGCGTTCGCACCCCGGTCAGGTCGCGTTCCCCGGCGGGCGGATCGACGACGGCGACGGGGATGCCGTGGCGGCGGCGCTGCGCGAGGCCACCGAGGAGACGGGCTTGGACCCGGCCGGGGTCGACGTGCTGGGGGAGCTGCCGCAGGTGCCGCTGGCGCACTCGTCGCACCTGGTGACGCCGGTGCTGGGGTGGTGGGCGCAGCCCTCGCCGGTGCACGTCGTCGACGAAGCGGAGTCGGCGGCGGTGTTCCGCGCCCCCGTGGCCGACCTTCTCGATCCCGCGAACCGGGGCGTCACGGTCATCCGCCGTGACGGCCGGACGTGGCGTGGTGCGGCGTTCCAGCTGCCGAATGTTACGGGCGGCCATTTCGTGTGGGGGTTCACCGCGATGGTGCTCGACACCCTGTTCACCCGCCTGGGCTGGACCGAGCCGTGGGACCGCCGCCGGAGATTCCCGCTGCCGGACACCGACGACACCGGCACCTGACCGTCGGGTCACGCGATCACAGATCGCCGCGTTGACTGGTCCAGTTCACGTCGAAGGAGCGGTTGCCGTGCATCCGCGCGGCGAGGGCGCTGAGCCGCCGCATCGCCTCGTCGTCGAGCACGGCGGTGGCGCCGGGGAGCCACTCATCCACGTGGCCGGGGAATCGCGATCCGGGAATGGGGGCCACCGGGATGCCGAGGTGCCGTCCCTGCGCGAACAGCCACGCCAGGGCGAGTTGCGCGCCGGTGAGGCCGACCTCTGCGGCGACCCCGAGGAACTCGGTGCGCAGCGCGGCGTTGGCGGCGAGGTTCTGGGGCGTGAACCGGGGGAAGGCCGGGCGGGCGTCGCCCTCGCCGAGGTCGGTGGGCGAGAACGCGTCGGTGAGCCACGCGCGGCTGAGCGGTGAGTACGGCACGAATCCGACGCCCAGTTCGATCGCGGTGGGCACGACCGAGCGTTCCACGTCGCGGCTGACGACGCTCCATTCGGTCTGCAGAGCGGCGATCGGGTGCACGGCGTGCGCGCGGCGCAGTTCGTCGGCGGTCGCCTCCGACAGGCCGAGGTGGCGGACCTTGCCGGCGTGGACCAGGTCGGCCATGGCGCCGACGGTGTCCTCGATCGGTACGCGGGCGTCGACGCGGTGCTGGTAGTAGAGGTCGAGGTGGTCGGTGCCGAGTCGGCGGAGGCTCAGGTCGATCTGCTCCGCGACGTAGGCCGGGTGGCCGCGGACCTCCCGCAACCCTACCGTCCCGCCGGCGATGCCGAACTTCGAGGCGAGGGTGACGTCGTCTCGGCGCGTGGCGAGCAGACGCGAGATGATCCGCTCGCTGCGGCCGGTGCCGTACACGTTCGCCGTGTCGACGAAGGTGACGCCGGAATCGACGGCGTGGGTGAGCGTCGCCAGTGCCGTCTGGTCGTCGACGGGTCCGTAGATGTCCGTGAGGCTCATCGCCCCGTAGCCGAGTGCGGAGACCGTCAGTGCGTCGCCGAGGTGTATCGGGGGCAGCGTCATGCCGCCACTGTACCCAGCGGCGGTGCCGGCGATCGTTCCCGGCGACGTCGGTCCCGCCCCGGTGTCGACGGCGAGGTCTACCCTGAGAACGCAGGCGAGAGCGAGTACGACAGGAAAGCGAGCGAGACATGAAAGCGCAGTGGAACGGCACCACCATCGCCGAATCAGACCAGACGGTCGTGGTCGAAGGCAACCACTACTTCCCGGCCGAAAGCGTCGACCGATCCCTCGTCCGCGAGAGTGCGACGACGTCGGTGTGCCCCTGGAAGGGCACCGCGTCGTACCTCACCCTCGTCGTCGACGGGGAGGAGAACATCGACGCGGCGTGGAGCTACCCGCATCCGCTGCCGGAGGCCGCCCACATCGCCGACCACGTCGCGTTCTGGAAGGGCGTCACGGTCACCGACTGACCGGTCAGTGGGATGACGGCGGGCCTAGCCAGGCGGTCGCCGAGGTGTTGTGGGCCGATTCCGGATCGGACGGATGGAACATCCCGGCGAGAACGTCGCGGTAGAGGCGGCTGAGTTCGTTCGCCGCGAAGTAGGACGACCCGCCGGCGACCAGCATCGCGTCGTCGACGACGCGCTTGGCCATCATCACGGCGCGGTGCTTGACGCCGCTGAGCTTCGCGAACCACAGCCCACCGTGATCGGCGAGGGCGTCCACGTCGGCGGCGAGGCTTTCCACCTGCATCGGGAGCGCGTCATACGCGAGGGCCATGTCGGCGATGCGCCAGCGGATGTCGGGGTCGTCGGCGTAGGGCAGGCCGGAGCGCTTCGACACGCGGGCGCGCGCCGTGTCGACGGCCACATCGAGGGCGCGCCGCGCGATGCCGGTGTACACCGACGCCAGCAGCAGCTCGAAGACGCTGAAGATGCCGAAAACGATCGGATCGGGGTTCGGTCCGGGGTCGACGCGGCGCACCACCCGGTCGGGGGGCGCGACGACGCCGTGCAACTCGGTGGTGCGCGACTGCGTGGCCCGCATGCCGAGCGTGTCCCAGTCGTCGCGTGTGCGCACGGCATCCGTGCGGGGGACGAACGCGTAGACGAGCTTCGGGGCATCCGGGCTGGTCGTGTCGAGGCCGTGCAGGCCGAGCTGGGTCCACACCGGGCCGAGCGATGTGAAGACCTTGGTGCCGGTGAAGGCGTACCCGCCGTCCGGTTGGGGCTCTGCCGTCGTGTCGCTGCCGAACAGCACCAGGTCGTTGCCGGCCTCGCTGATCCCGAAGGCGAACACTTCGCCGGCGACGGCTCCCTCGTGCACGAACCGCAGGTCGTCGACGCCGTGGTCGGCCATGACCTTCGCGACCCCGGTCCACACCAGGTGCATGTTGATCGCCAGCGCCGTCGCGGGCGCGGCGGTCGCGAGCCGTTGCTGCAGGATCGACGCCTCCCGCAGCCCGAGGCCGGCGCCGCCCAGGTCGCGGGGGACGAGGATGCCGAGGTACCCGGCATCGGTCAGGTCGGCGAGGTCGTCCGCCGGGAAGGTGTTCTCGCGGTCGTGGGTGACCGCGCGGGACCGGATGCGATCCAGGAGGGCGTCGGGGAGGAAGCCGGACGGGTCGAAGGGTGCGTCGCTCACCGTTCCATTCTCCCCGGGGTCGCGGGGCGCGGGGGCCGGTGGGGTGCCAGCGGCCGGGGTCAGCAGAGGACGTCGCGCAGCTGCCGCATGGTGTCGTCGGGGCGGTCGCGGTGCGGCGAGTGACCCGCGCCGAGGACGACCGACATCGAGATGACCGGGTTGGCGAGCACCTCGTCGGCGAGCGCGCCCTGGAAGATCGAGTACACCCCGGGGTCGCTGGCGATGATGTGGGTCGGCACGGTGAGTTTCGAGGCGGCGTCCCGGACATCCCACGGGTCGTTCTGGGCGGTGGTCTGCTCAACGGCCCAACGGCTGGCCTGCGCCGCCGACAGCGCCTTCAGTTCGATGTCGTTGTCGTGCCAGTCGGGGTGCTCGGCGCGCACGGCGTCGGCGGTGGGCTCGGCGAACGCGCGGGCCTGGCTGTTGCGGACGATCTCGCGGTCGCGGCCGCCGATGAGGATGCCCGGGTCGACCAGCACGAGCCGCCGGGTCCAGGCGGGGGCCTGCGCGCTGGCGACGGTCGCCGCCGCGCCGCCGAGGGAGTGCCCGATGACGAGGTCCCACGGTTCGTCGTCGGCCGGTCCGGTGTGCAGGAGGTCGGTCGCGTAGGCGTCGATCGTGTAGTCGAGGGTGCGCGGGGCCGTGCCGTGGCCGCGGAGATCGACGGCATCCGCCCGCCATCCGTCGTCGCCGAGCGCCGTGCCGAACCGCCACATCAGGGCGCCGTTGGAGCCGAGCCCGTGGACGAGCAGGGCGTGGCGGGTGGCGTGCGGGAGTCCCCACGAGTGGCGCGGGAGGGTGACGGGTGTGGCCATCCGTCCAGCCTACGAGGCGCGCCCCCGCGGCGCTGGCGCGTCCCTGCTGCGCTGGGGTGGCAGGCGGCTGCGGTCGCTGGGGTTGGCCGGCGGCACGGCAGTCAGCTGGGGTGGTCGGTGGGGTGGCTCAGCCCGCCGGTCAGGTGATGGTGCCGACCGGCTCGGTGTCGGGTGCGGGGGTGATGTCGCGCCCGCGGAGGTCGGGAAAACCGCGCACGAACACGACCGCGACGACGACGCCGACCGCGGCGAACGCCGCCGCCGCGAGGTAGGCGCCCACCGGCCCGGTGCCGTCGATGAGGAACCCGGCCACCGCCGACCCGGCGGCTGCGCCGATGAGCTGACCGGTGCCGATCCAGCCGTAGGCCTCGGGGGTCTCACTGAATTTCACGCTCGCGGAGGT
Source organism: Microbacterium sp. (assembly GCF_047972865.1). Lineage (GTDB taxonomy): Bacteria > Actinomycetota > Actinomycetes > Actinomycetales > Microbacteriaceae > Microbacterium. The sequence goes on along the minus strand of NZ_JBKEAY010000055.1, from coordinate 2,478 downwards.
CATCGCGAACATCACCGCGAGGGCGGGCGCGATGCCGATGCCGGCCACGAACAGGGAGGCGCCCAGCCACCACACCGACAGCGAGATCACCGTGACACTGAGTCCGACGGCGAGGATGGCGATGCGGCGCGCCATCGCCCACGGGCCGATCGGGAGATGTCCGAACGCGAGTCCGCCGATGAGGCTGCCGACCGCGAAGACCGCCAGGACGAGACCGGCCTCGGCGCCGTCGTGACCGAAGGTGGCGACCGCGGCGGCCTCGACGGCCGCGCACGCGCCGATGACGAGCAGGCCGAGCACGGTCGCCAGCAGCACCACGGGTTCTTTCAGCACGGTGCCGAAGGTGCGGCGGCTGCGGGGAATGCGCACCCGTCCGACCTCAGGGGAGAGGATGAACCAGGCGCCGCCGCCGACCAGGATGACGACGATCATCAGCAGCGCCGGCACGGTCCCGACCTGGGTGGCGACGAACGTGGTGACCACCGGCGCCAGGATCCAGATGATCTCCTGCAGGCTGGCATCGAGGGAGAACAGGGGCGTCAACTGGCGCGAGGTGACCAGCTTCGGGTAGATCGTGCGCACGGCGGGTTGGACCGGCGGGGTGGACAGCCCCGCGACGAGACCGAAGACGACCGCGCCTGGAAGCGGCATCGGCACCAGTGCGAGCACCAGCAGCGCGAGCACGCACACCGCTGTCGTGAGGGTGAGCACGCGGCGGATGCCCCACAGCCCCATCCAACGGCTCGTGACCGGACCGGCCACGGCCTGGCCCACCGAGGTCGCCGCCAGCACGAGGCCCGCCGCCCCGTAGGAGCCGGTGGTCTGCTCGATGTGCAGTAGGAGTGCGAGACTGGTCATCCCGTTGGGGAACCGTGCCGTGAGCTGCGCGGCGATGATGCGCGCCACCCCGGGGGTGCGCAAGAGGTCCTGATAGCCCGGCACCGCTCAACGCTACTGCCGCCGATCCGGTGCCCGAAACGCGCCGGGGGCGCGACACGCCGACGACACGCCGAAGGACCGATTCCACAGCCTCCTCCGTGTCGGAACCTCGTCGTATCGTCCCCCCTGTGCACAGATCATCGATGCGGCGTCGAAAACGGCCGGAAACCGGCGGTTTCGAGCGCGGGCGGGCGGGGCCCGGGCTGTGGATGAATCGGTGGATAACCTGTGTTGTCGTTGGGGAGAGCCGGGGAAAACTACACGGATGTAACTACTATCCCTTGTGGTGCACTTCGATGTCGGCACCCATATGTAGTATTGAACTCCCGGCACGCACCTGCCGGATATCTGAGAGAATTTTGAGGGGAGAACACGGGTCACTATGGCGATCACGGTCTACACGAAGCCGGCTTGCGTGCAGTGCAACGCGACGTATCGGGCACTGGACTCGAAGGGCATCGACTACGAGGTTCTCGACCTGTCCGAAGACCCGGCGGCGCTCGAGCACGTCAAGGCGCTGGGCTACCTTCAGGCGCCGGTCGTCGTCACCGACGAGGACCACTGGTCGGGCTTCCGTCCCGACAAGATCGACGAGCTGTCCGCGCGTCTGGTCTGAGACCCGGTCCCGCTCACACTTCGGACCCTCGCGCATCGGAAGAGGACGGCGCCGACATGCTCACCGCAACCCGCGCGCCGCTCCTCGTCTACTTCTCCAGTGTGTCGGGGAACACGGCCCGTTTCATCGACAAACTCGGGTTGCCGGCTCTGCGCATCCCGTTGCACCCGACTGACCCGGCCATCGTGGTCGACGAGCCGTTCGTGCTCGTCACCCCCACGTATGGCGGGGGTCAGGGGCGGGGCGAGGAGAAGGGGGCCGTCCCCAAGCAGGTGATCCGGTTCCTCAACGACGAACGGCACCGGAACCTCATCCGCGGGGTCATCTCCGCGGGCAACACGAACTTCGGTGAGGCCTACTGCCTCGCCGGTGACATCATCAGCCGCAAGTGCGATGTGCCCCACTTGTACCGGCTCGAACTTTTCGGCACACCCGATGACGTCGACGCCGTGAGCGTCGGATTGGAACGATGGTGGATACAGCGGTGACCGAGACAGCCTTCAAGACCGACGCGCGGTTCGAGGGACTGGACTATCACGCCCTCAACGCGATGCTGAACCTCTACGGCGCCGACGGCGGCATCCAATTCGATGCCGACAAGCGGGCGGCGCGCGAGTACTTCCTGCAGCACGTCAACCAGAACACGGTGTTCTTCCACTCGCTGCGCGAGAGGCTGGACTACCTGGTCGAGAAGGACTACTACGAGGCCGCCGTCCTGGAGAAGTACCCGTTCGAGTTCATCCAGCGCCTGAACGACCTGGCCTACGGCAAGAAGTTCCGGTTCGAGACGTTCCTGGGCGCGTTCAAGTACTACACCAGCTACACGCTGAAGACCTTCGACGGCAAGCGCTACCTGGAACGCTTCGAGGACCGTGTCGTGATGACCGCGCTCGGCCTGGCAGACGGCGACCAGGACCTCGCTG
>NZ_JBKEAY010000036.1:0-35453 GCF_047972865.1 Microbacterium sp. | reverse complement strand
AGCGCGGACTCCAGCACCATCCGGGTCAGCTCGGCCAGCAGGCCGCCCTCCCCGTCCACGGGCAGTCCCTGCCGTCGCGCGTCGCCCACCAGCTCAGTGACCAGTCCTCGATCCACCACCGACGGCTGCTTCGCCTGTGTCGCCACGCCCGTCTCTACTCCCTCCGACACAGCCGCCATGACCGTCTCAACCTGCTTACTCATCGTGTTCCTCCTTGATCGGAGTTACACCGTTGAACGTACAGTCCCGTCTGGAGTGGGGAGGTCGAGCGGGCGATGGCGTCGGTGTTCGTGTGGATGTCGGAGGTCGGTGCGACGATGAGTCCATGACCGGAACAGTGCGCGATGCCGAGGAGCGGGCGACCGCGCGCATGCGGCAGCTGCTGCCCCGGTTGATCGATACGCAGGCGCGAATCGCGGCGCTGCAGGCCGAGCAGGAGCGGTTGCTGGCGGAGGCGCACCGAGTCGCGGACGAGTGGGCTGCCCATACCGCGACCGGCATCAGCCGGGACGCCGAGCTCCCGTACCGGTCGGTCGCAGCCGAGGTGGCGACCGTGTGGCGCGTCTCGGACCGCACCGTGCAACGGCGGATGGGGACCGCGGTGACCCTGGTCGACGACTATCCCGAGACCCTCGCCTCGCTCCAGGCCGGCCGAATCGGCCGGGGACACGTCCGAGTGATCGAGACCGCCGGGGCGATCATCGACGACCGGCGATGCGGCGCGCTTTCGAGCGAGACGTCCTCGACTACGCGGAGAGCGCGTCGGCCTCCCGGCTGGCCCCCGTCGCGAAGCGTCGCGCCGAGTGGTACACCGGCGCGACCCTGAGCGAACGCCACGCGCACGCCCGTGCGGGCCGGTGCGTGACCCTTCACGACCACGACGATGGCATGTCGACCCTGGCGATCCATGCACCATCGGTGCTGCTGCACGCCGCCTACGACCGTCTCACCCAATACGCCACGGTCATCACCCACCCGTCACTGCCCAGCGAGAGCGACGGTAGGGTGCCGGGCCCGGGGGTGGACCACGTCCGCACGGACGTCGCGTGTGACATGCTGCTCACCGGCGACGTGGTCGCGTACGACGGCACTGTGGGCGTCGCCGCCATCACCCCGATCGTGCAGGTCACGGTTCCCGTGCTCACCCTCGTCGACGACGCGGTCGCGGACCCGTTCGAGATCGCCACCCTGGACGGACGGATCCCGATCGACCCGGGCACCGCGCGAGCCCTGGCGGCCGGCGCGCCCGGCTGGGAACGGATCCTCACCCACCCGATCACGGCGCATCCGCTGAGCACGGACAGGTACCGGCCCACCGAGGGGATGCGCCGATTTCTGCGCGTCCGAGACCAGCACTGCCGGTTCCCCGGCTGCGGGCAACCCGCCCGGCGCGCCGACATCGACCACACCGTCGACCACGCCCACGGCGGGCCCACTCACACCGGAAATCTCGCGCACATCTGTCGTCGGCATCACACCCTGAAACATCACACACCGTGGACCGTGCGACAACGCTCCGACGGCGTGCTGGAGTGGACCTCCCCGACCGGACGCACCTACACCGACCACCCCACCGGTCGCGTCGCCTTCACGACCGACCCGCAACACGACCCCACCGCGCACCGCGAACCGTGGCACACCCCGGTTCCCACCGACGCACCCTTCTGAGGAACCTCCCGTCCTCTGATGCGGTTCGCGATGGCCCGATACCCTGGCGCCAGCTCCCGCCCTCACCGAGAAGAACCGCCCCGATGGCATCCGTCCCACGCTCCGCCGAAAGCCTCGTCCGCAGCGCCGACCCGGCGGAGTTCGACAACCCCGACGTCCTGTCGCATCTCGCAAAAGTCGTCTGGCAGGACCGCGCGGGAAACCTCGCCTACGGGGAATCCTCGCCCAAGATCGCCGACGCCCAGACGGCCTGGGCTCGTCAAATGCCTCCCACGATCTACGAGATCGTCCCGGGCAAGATCTACCAGGCGGCCGGGTTCCAGCTCTGCTCCACGATGATCGTGGTCGGCGCCGACGGCCTGGTGGTCGTCGACCCCGGCGAGAACGACGAAGCGGCGGCGCGCACCAAAGAGGTCGGCGAGTTCGACCCGCTCGACATCGAGCTCGCCGGAGAATGATTCGTCATTTTCGGTGCCTACGGCGACGCCGGCACCGATGAGATCTCCCTCTGCCTCCTCGACCACCGTCACGCCAGCCAGTACGTCTACGACCAGTCGGTCTACTTGATCAACAAGGGCTACAAGCAGGACCAGCTCGCCGAAGCGGTCGTCCTCCCGGAACAGTTCGCGAACGACCCCTGGCTCATGGAGTTCTACGGCTCCGTCGCCCACTCGGTACGCAACATCTACAGCGGCCTCATCGGAGCGGATCGAAGGCCGTTTGGTGGTGCGGCGGATCCCGGGCCTGAACCCGAACAAGGCGGAGCAGCGGACCCTGTTCGACACCTACCCCTGCGTGTCCCCCAACGGGGTGAACCTGGCGCTGCCGAACTGATAGCGGAATCCGCATCCGCGCATAGCCGGCACACAACGGTCACGGCTGAGGTGGAGGCATGGACCTCTCTCGCCTGCGCCCCACCGCGCTCCTCGTCGCCTCCGCCGTCGTCATCGGTGCCGTCGGCTGCGCGCCGGCCGCAGCCAACGCGCCGGCCGCCGCTGCAACACCGGCAGCGACCGCTGACGTGTGGGACTCCACACGCGTGCACTCGTTCGCCGTGAACTACGACGCCGACGACTACGACGCGATGATCGCCACGTACGTGGCGACCGAGCAGAAGGAGTGGATCGCCGCGACCGTCACCGTCGACGGTGTCACCTACGAGAACGCTGGTCTCAAGCTCAAAGGCAACTCCTCGTTGCGAGGTCTCTCGACCGACGCGGATGCCCAGATCAGCGCCGCGGCGCCCGAGTCGCTGCCGTGGATCATCCGTCTCGACAAGTTCGTCGACGGACAAACCCACGGCGGCGCCGCGGAGTTCGCCGTCCGGGCCAACAGTACTCAGACCGCGCTCAACGAGGCCGTCGCGCTCGACCTGCTCGCGGCGGCTGGTCTGGCCAGCCAGGAAGCGATCGCGGCGCGCTTCTCCGCGGGCGGTTCCGATGACGTGCTCCGCCTCATCGTGGAGAACCCCACCGACACCTGGATGACACGCGAACTCGGCGTGGGATCGCTCTACAAAGCGGAGGCGGGCGGCGACTACTCCTACCGCGGCGACGACCCCGACGCCTACACCGACATCTTCGATCAGGAGGGCGGCACAGACGACCTCGTCCCCCTCATCGACTTCCTGCGGTGGATCAACGACGCATCGGATGCCGAATTCGCCGCCGACCTCGACGATCACCTGGAGGTGGAGGCGTTCGCAACCTACCTCGCCTTCCAAGACCTCATCGGCAACCAAGACGACATCGACGGCCCTGGAAACAACTCCTACCTCTTCGCCGACAGCGGCTCCGATCGTATGACGGTGGTGAGCTGGGACCTCAACCTCGCGTTCGGCCAGGCCAACGTGGGCGGCGGACCCGGGGATGCCTCGCGCGGCCCGGGCGCTCACGTGGCCGCGGACGGCGCGCCCCCTGAACGCCCCGACGGCGCGCAGGGACCCGGCGGCGGCCCCGGCGGGACCTCCAACGTGCTCTCGGCACGCTTCCTGGCCGACGATGACTTCGCGCAGCTCGTGCAGCAGCAACGCGAACGTCTACAGATCGACCTGTTCGACTCCGGACTGGCCGCCGGCATCCTCACCGAACGGACCGCCGCGGTGGAAGCCGGAGCATCCGACCTCGTCGCCCCCGCCACGATCGCCAGCGAGGCCGAGACGCTCTCCGCCGCTTTCCCGAGCTGACGTCGGGGGCGAAAGGAATCCGCCCCCCTCCCGCCGGCGGTGACTCGGTGGGGGGAGGGCGGCCCTGTCGCGCCCGTCGGTCAGACGGGGGTCATCAGCCCCGACGGTGCGACTCGCCAGTCTGGGAACACCGACGACATCTGGCTCTCGGACAGGCCCACCGTCCCCATGACGACCTCACCGAGAAAGTTGCGGAAATCGTTGTTGCCGGGCAGGTCGCCCTGTGCGAGCGTGTCCGCATCAAGACCGTTCCAGGTCCCGTAGACACCGCCTCGCACGCCTCCGCCCATGGCGATCGCGAGGCCGCCGTGACCGTGATCGGTCCCGCCGGAACCGTTCTGCTCGAAGCGCCGGCCGAACTCGCTCATCAACACGACGGTCGTGGAGTCGGCTTTCGCTCCGAGCGAGGCGAAGAACGCCGCGAGACCGTCGCCCAGGTCCTGCAACGCCTCGCGCATGTCGCCGCCGTCGACGGTGCCGATCCCGGTGTGCATGTCCCACCCGCCCAGGTCGACCGTCGCGACGCGCACGCCGGCATCGCCGGTGATGAGGGTGGAAATGGTGCGCAACTGGTGACCGAACTGCCCCGCGGGGAACTCGCCGTCCGGTGCCTGGGTCGCCACGAGAGCGCGCGCCGTCGAGTCCGCCTCCAACGCGAGCGCGGCCTGCACCGAGAACGGGTGGTCCAGCCCCGTGTAGAGCGCATCGAGCGCCGATCGGGTGCGGTCGCGCAGGTCGTCGTTCGCCTCGATCTGCAGGTCGCGCAGCGTCTGCGCGACCACCGCCCCGGACCCGCCGGCCAACGAGCGCGGCAGGGTGGCCGTCGCGGACAGCGAACGGAACGTGGTGCCGGGACCGGCCTGTTCGAGCACGCGGTCGAGCCACCCCTGGCTGCCGGCGGCGGAGGTTCCGCCGCGCTCGAGGCAGTCCTGCGCCTGGAAGTGGCTGCGGGTCAACTCGGGCGTCGCGATGTCGGGGACCGCGGCGATCTTGCCGGCATCGAGCATCGGCTTCAGTGCCGACAGCGCCGGGTGCAGTCCGAAGTTGCGGTCGAAGGGCAGCAGGCTTGCCGCGCGCACCGCGATGTCGGGCCGTGCCTCGACGAGCCTTGCGTCGCCGCCGGGAACCACGACCGACAGGCCGTCCAAGCCGCCGCGCAGGAACACGACGACGAGCGTCCGGCTGGGGGAGGTGCCCGCCGCCTCGCCGGCGGCGTAGGCGACCCGCGACGTGACCAACTGCGTGCCGAGCGCCGCGACGCCCACACCCAGGCCCCCCGCCAGAAGCTGCCGGCGGGTGAAACCCTTCGACCAGCGTTCGGGCCGCGCCGCGTTGTCAGCCGACACCGCGTCGCCGAGCGCCCGGATCGCCGCTTCCTGCGGGTGGTCGGCGAGGGTGCGCCAGTCCGGGCAGTCGGGGTGTACCGAGTAGGGGCTCGTCTGGTTCGTCATGTCGCCGTCACCGAATCGCGAACGCCGGCGAGTGGAAGAGGAGCGCCGCGTAGTGCGGCGCGAGTGCGACGTGTTCCCGCGAGGTCGTCTCGCCGGACGCCAGGTCGAGGAAATCGTAGGATGCCGCGCGCAGCTCGGCGGTTGGCTTCCCGCCGAGTGCAACCCGGTGCACCGCGTCGATCCACGAGTCCACAGAGGTCCCTTCCGCGGGAGTGATCGCCTCCAGGAACGCCGGTGACGGCCGCAGATCCGTGAGCCAGCCGTTGACCATGGCGCGATGGAAGTTCCAGCGCGATACGAGCTGGCTCGCCGACATCCACGCGCTGGCCACGTCCGGGTACCCGTCGGGCGATGACCACGCCAGCGGTGCCTGCCCGAGCCCCCGCACACGCCAGTACATGTTCTCGACCGCTTCGCGGCTGCACGCCTCTGCGGTCAGCCCGGCCGCTCGCACCGTCCCGACCAGGTCTTCCAGCGGGCGACGGACCTTGCCGCCGCTGGAGGACCAGAACTCACTCGACCGGAACAGGGCGTGGAGCACCGGCAGCAGTTCGGTGTCGTTGTCGAGGTAAGTCTGTGCGAGGCGTTCGACCAGCGCGGTGGTCGGAGCGTCGGCGACGAATCGCACCGCGAGCTTGCGCGCCACGGTGTGAGCGGTCGCGGGGCGCGTCGCCAGATGGCTCAGGAAGCGGTCGCCGAGCTCGAGGCCGCGTGCCGGGTCGGTGTTGCCGTCGGTGAACCCGAGCACCGACACCGCTCCTCGCACGTGGTGTTCCGGCTCGTACGAGAACTGTCCGCTGTCGCGATCGACCCGCCGGCCCGAGAGGATACGAGCGGAGTCCCTGACCTCGTTCTCGCCGTACCCGCCAGCGATTCCGACGGTGTGAAGCTCCAGCAGTTCCCTGCCGTAGTTCTCGTTGATGTCGCCGTGCATCGACGAGATGTTGTCGAGGTAGGTGAGCATCGCCGGGTGGCGTGCCGACGCGAGCAGCATGTCGCGGAACGAGCCGTAGGAATGCGCCCGGATCACGTTCAGGTGGTAGTCCGAGCCGTTGTCCCACACCCCGTCGGACGGCGTCGTCACGTGCAGCAGGTTCGCGAAGACGTCGGCGACCTGCTCGAAGATCTGCCGGTCGCTGAACATCGCGCGGGCGAGCGCGGCCTGCCCCGTTTGGAACATGCCGTCCCAGGAGTATTTCTCCAGGGACGAGCGGCTCGTGGCGATGTCGGCGTAGGCCAGCGGGAACCAGCCCCGGATGCGCTCCTCGGCGCTGTCGCGCACGTTCGGATCGAGTTGCCGGGCCAGCCACGCGCCCACGCCGGCGCGTTCGACCTCTGCTTCCGCGGCCGCGCCCGACGAGAGCGTCGCGCGTCGCAGAAGGTGGCGGCGCGCAACAGCCGAGTCGGCGACCGGAAGATCCAGCGGCTCCGTGGCCGTCGCGGCGGGCAGCTCGGGGTCGTGGCCCCGCGTGGCGGGGCTCTGCTGCGACATCACGTCCGCGTAGGAGCTGTCGCGGTCGACGGCATCCGTGTGCGCCCGCGGCGGCGTCGAGCGTGGCTTCGGGGTCGGCGTCGCGCGAGGCGACGGGGTCATCAATGGCGCGGCGCCCGTACGTGCGCTCCGCGGCGAACCGGATGCCGTGTTCGCCGCGCTCGGGGTCGGCCCGGAGACGAGGTTCTGGGCCAGCGCGACGGCACCGAGCCCCAGCGCCGTCAGGCTGCCGATCATCATGGCTCGACGCCGCCCGCTGCGCGTCTGCGTATCGGTGCCGTCCACCACGCCGACCACCTCGGCTGCGCCCCGCGCGGACTGCGCTTCACGCAGCGCGCGGCGGGTGGTACCCGAGGGGTCGCGCGTCGACGGTTCGGTCATGGGTTGGGTGCTCTCTGGACGGGGAGTGGCGCCGTTCGTGTGTGACGCTAACACCGGGCGGCGGTCACCGGCGGCTATCCACAGGCCGATTCCCATGAGAATGCGCCAATCATGAGAGCGTTCCCATCTCATCTCGCTGCGGGGGCCGCGGATAGACTGGGGGAATGGCTACTCAGAACCTCTCCACACCGCAGCTCAAGCCCGTTGACGACGAGAAGAACCTCCTGCAGAACGACTCCGGGTCCTGCTGCGGCGGGGTCTGCTCGACGCAGTGATCGGCCGACCCGGCCCCGTCAGCGGGCGGGGACCGGGTCCTGCGGCGCGTCCGCCGGCTTGCGGATGAGGAACGCCACGACCAGCAGCGGCAGCGCCAGGAAGGCCGCGACGACGAACGCCGCGTGCGCCCCGGCCGCCTCCGCCGCCGACGGGTCGACGCCGAGGGCGAGGGAGTTCGCACTGGCCGAGCTCATGACCGTGATGAGCGCCGCGACGCCCGCGGCACCGGCGACCTGCTGCACGGTGCTGAGCACGGCCGATCCGTAGGAATACATCCGCGGCGGCAGCGACCCGAGCGATGCCGTGAACAGCGGTGTGAACGACATCGCCAGCCCGAGCGAGAGCAGCACCTGGGCGACAACCACCAGCCACACCGGGGTGGTGTCGGTGAACGTCGTGTACAGCCACAGCGTCCCGACGGCGATCACCGAGCCGGGCACCATCAGCACCCGGGTGCCTCGGGCGTCGTAGATGCGGCCGATGACGGGCCCGGCCAGCCCCATCAGCAGGGCGCCGGGCAGCATCGCCAGACCGGTGGCGCCCGGCTCCATGCCCAGTGCGCGTTGCATGTAGAGCGGGAGGACGGTGATGATGCCGAAGAAGGCCGCCGACAGCACCGTCATGTGCACGATCGCGACCGAGAAGTTGCGGGAGCGGAACACGCGCAGATCCAGCAACGCGTCATCGTCGCGCTGCAGCCGCACCTGACGCCAGAGGAACAGCACCAGCGCGACGAGGCCGACCACGAGCGAGATCGAGAGGGTGAGCGTCGAGCCCTCGGCCGCCCCGGAGCCGCCGTGGTCGACCGCCCCGCCGATCTGGCTCAGACCGTAGACGATGCCGCCGAACCCGAAAGCCGACAGCACCACCGACAGCACGTCGATGGGGGCGTGGGTGGTCTCGCCCAGGTTCACCATCCAGCGGATGCCCATTCCCAGAGCGACCAGCGCGATCGGCAGCACGATGCCGAAGATCCAGCGCCATCCCAGGGTATCCAGCAGGAACCCCGACAGCGACGGGCCGATCGCCGGCGCGAGCGACATGACGATGGACACCCGGCCCATCATGCGTCCGCGCGAGTGCGGCGGCACGATCGTCATGAGTGTCGTCATCAGCAGCGGCATCATGATCGCGGTACCGGAGGCCTGCACGACGCGGGCGGCCACCAGCACCGGGAAACCGGGCGCGAGCACCGCGATGAACGTGCCCAGCGAGAACAGGCTCATCGCGGTGATGAACACCTGTCGCGTGGTGAACCGGCGCAGGAGAAAGCCGGTGATGGGGATCACGACGGCCATCGTGAGCATGAACGCCGTTGTCAGCCACTGCGCCGACACGGCGGTGATCGACAGGTCGTCGATCAGGTGCGAAATGGCCAGACCCATCGTGGTCTCGTTGAGGATCGCGACGAACGCCGCGGCCAGCAGCAACCACACCAGGCGGGTCTTGTCGCGCCCCAGGGGCTCGTCCCGCACTGTCGGGTGGGCGATGTCGGCAGCGGCCATTCGTGGTCTCCGTTCGGCTATCGGGAGTCAGTCGCAGCATCGGGACCCGGGCGACCTCCAATCATAACCCCGCGATCGGTCACCGCATTCCGCGCCGACAGGGTCGCAAGCGGTCGTAGGGTGGGAGTCGATGAGCATGTGGGGAGTGGGCGGCGCCCCGCAGGGGCGTCGCTCCGGCGACCTCGGGTTGGACGAGTCCGCGCAGCGCGAGCGCAACGCGGATGCTCCCCGCATCCCCGATCTGTGGCCTCGCGTGGTCGCCCTGTTCCGGCCGTATCGCCGCAGGCTCGCCCTTACCGGGGCGCTCGTGATCATCGGTGCGGCGATCGCCGTGATTCCCCCGCTGCTGGTGCAGAGCATCTTCGACCGGGCCCTGTTCCCGCTCGACGGGTCACCGCCGCAGCTGGGGCTGCTCGCGGGACTGGTCGGCGCGATGATCGGGCTGTTCCTGCTGTCGGCGCTGCTGAGCGTGACGCAGACGTGGCTCACCGCGACGGTGGGCAATCGCGTCACCGGCGACCTGCGGGTGCGGCTGTTCGATCACCTGCAGGCGATGGACCTGAGCTTTTTCACCCGCACCAAGACCGGCGCCATCCAGTCGCGCCTGCAGAACGATGTCGGCGCGGTCGCGGGAGTGCTCACCAACACCGTCACCAGTATCCTCGGCAACGCGGTCACCGTCGTCTCCGCAGTCGTCGCGATGCTGCTGATCGACTGGCGCCTCACCCTCATCGCGCTCGTCCTCATGCCGTTCCTGGTCTACGTTCAGCGACGTGTCGGCCAGGTGCGGGCACGCATCGCGGGGCAGACCCAGGAGTCGCTCGCCGAGTTGTCCGCGATCACCCAGGAGACGCTGAGCGTGTCGGGCATTCTGCTGTCCAAGGCGTTCAACCGCCAGCGCGCCGAGTCTGATCGCTACCAGGAGGCCAACCGCACGCAGGTTCGGCTGCAGGTGCGCCGGGCGATGTCGGGGCAGGGCTTTTTCACCGTCGTGCAGGTCATCATGTCGTCGGTGCCCGCCCTCATCTACCTGGTCGCCGGTTTCCTCATCGTCGGCTGGGACGGCGGCATCACGGCGGGGACGATCGTGGCGTTCACGACGGTGCAGGCGCGGCTGCTGCAGCCGCTGATGTGGCTCATGCGGGTCGCGCTGGACCTGCAGACCTCCGCAGCCGTCTTCGCCCGCATCTTCGAGTACCTGGATCTGCGGCCCGCCATCAGCGACCGTCCCGACGCGATCGGGGTCGCCGACGCGCCCGGCCCGCGCGGCAGCATCGAGTTCCGCGAGGTGGTGTTCCGTTACCCGGATGCCGCTCCCGCCGCACGCCCCACGCTCGACGGCGTGTCGTTCTCGGTGCAGCCGGGCCAACACGTGGCGTTCGTGGGTCCCTCAGGTGCCGGCAAGACCACGGTGCTGTACCTGGCGCCGCGGTTGTACGAGGCCACCGGCGGTCAGGTGCTGTTCGCCGGTGCCGACGTGCGCGACCTGACCGGCGAGTCCATCGTAGACGACATCGGCATCGTGTCGCAGGAGACCTACCTGTTCCACGCCACGATCCGCGAGAATCTGCGCTACGCCAAGCCCGACGCGACCGACGACGAACTCGAAGCGGCCTGCGTGTCCGCCAACATCCACCACGTGATCACCGGGTTCGAGCGCGGCTACGACACCGTCGTGGGCGAGCGCGGCTACCGGCTCTCGGGCGGGGAGAAGCAGCGCATCGCGATCGCCCGAGTGCTGTTGAAGGACCCGCCGGTGCTGCTGCTCGATGAGGCCACCTCGGCGCTGGACACCGTGTCAGAGCGGGCCGTGCAGGCGGCGCTCGACGCGGCTGCGCGGGGGAGGACGACCGTCACCATCGCCCATCGGCTGTCCACCGTGGTGGGAGCCGACGTCATCCACGTCGTCGATGCCGGTCGGATCGTGGAGTCGGGCACCCACCCGCAGCTTCTCGCCGCCGGGGGCCTGTACGCTCAGCTCGCCGCAGAACAGGTCGCGGCGGCCCGCCTGGAGAGCGTCGTGCACACCGACGAACGCTGAACGCCGCCGGTCACCGGCCCGCGCGCACCGCGGCGACCGCGTCGGCGACGGCGGCGGCGACCGCGTCCGGGTCGAAACCGCCGTGGTGACCGAACGTGAACCGCACCGCCGTCTGGGCCACCTCGGGCGCGATGCCCAGCGCGAGCAGCACGTGCGAGGGATCGTCGCTGCCCGCCGCGCAGGCCGACCCGCTGGAGGAGACCACGCCCCGGCGCTCGAGCTCCAGTAGCACGGCTTCACCCGACACCCCCGCGAACGTGAAGCTCGCCGTCCCGGGAAGCCGGCGGGTCGGATGCCCGGTCAGCCGCGCCTCGGCGACGCTGCCGAGGACCCGCTCGATCACGCGGTCTCGCCGCGCGCTCGCGGCGGCGGTGGCCGCTTCGCGCTCGGCCTCGGCCAGTTCGAGCGCGACCGCGAGCCCCACGGCACCGGCGACGTGCTCGGTGCCGCTTCGGCGATCACGCTCCTGCCCGCCGCCGTGAAGAATCGGTTCGACCGGGATACGGCCGCGAATCGCGAGCACCCCGGTGCCCTGCGGCGCGCCGATCTTGTGGCCGGCGACCGAGAGTGCGTCGGCGCCGGTGCCGGCGAGGGGCAGCCACCCGGCCGCCTGCACGGCATCCAGATGGAGCGGCACGCGATCGGCCGCCGCCGACAGGCCTGCGGCGTCCTGCACCGTTCCGACTTCGTTGTTGGCGTAGCCGATGGTCACCAGATCGGTGTTCTCGCGCCGCGCCGCGGCGACGGCAGCGGGATCGACCAGGCCGGTGGCGTCGACCGGGACCTCGGTGACCTCGGTGCCGTGCACGCGGGCGAGGTACGCGCAGGAGGCGAGCACCGACTCGTGTTCGATGGGCGTCGTGATCACGTGCCCGGGGCTGCCTCGGCGAAGCGCCGCGGCCAGAGCGACGCCTTTGACGGCGAGGTTGTTGGCCTCCGTGCCTCCCGAGACGAACACGATGTCCCCGGCCCGCATGCCGAAGACGGCCGCGACGCGTCGCCGTGCGTCGGCCAGCGCGGCGGCGGCGCCCTCGCCGACGGTGTGATGGCTCGATGGGTTGCCGAACCGGTCCGCCAGGTAGGGAAGCATCGCCTCGCGCACTTCGGGACGCACCCGGGTGGTCGCGGCGTGGTCGAGGTAGAGCATGCGCGTCGGTTCAGCGTGCCGCGGGGAGGTCCAGCCGCACGTCCAGACCCAGATCGAGGGCGCGCGCCGAGTGGGTGAGCGCGCCGACGGAGATCACATCGACGCCGGTCTGCGCGATCGCGCAGACCGTGTCGAGGTTCACCCCTCCGGAGGCTTCCACCGTCACCCGTCCCGCCACCTGCTCGACCCCGCGGCGCAGATCGTCGAGCGAGAAGTTGTCGAGCATGATGATGTCGAGGCCGGCGGCCAGGACCGGCTCGATCTGGTCGAGCCGGTCCACTTCGACCTCGACCGGCATCGTGTGCGGCAGCCGCGCGATCGCCTCGCGGAGCGCCTCGGTCACCCCGAGTCCGCCGGCGGTGAGGACGGCCAGGTGGTTGTCCTTTGCCATGACGGCGTCCGACAGTGAGTAGCGATGGTTGTGGCCGCCGCCACTGCGCACCGCGTGGCGCTCGAACAGGCGCAGACCCGGTGTGGTCTTGCGGGTGTCGGCGATGCGCGCACCCGTCCCGGCGACCCGGGCGACGTACTCGGCGGTGAGCGTGGCGATCCCCGACATGCGCTGGACGAAATTCAGTCCGATGCGCTCGGCGGTGAGGACCGCGCGGGCCGGTCCCTTCACCGAGGCGAGCACGTCGCCGCCGGTGAAGCGCTCGCCGTCGTGCACGTGCCACGTGACCGCGATCGCGGCGTCGGTGAGGCCGAACGCGGCGTCGAAGACCTGCGCTCCGCTGAACACACCGTCCTCGCGGGCGACGAGATCGGCGGAAGCGGTCGCCGTGGCGGGAATGAGCGCGGCACTGGTGATGTCGCCCCACGGCGCGTCCTCCTCCAGCGCCGCCGCCACGATGCGGTCGACGGATGCCGCCCTCACGCCGGCACCTGCTCGGCCAGCGGGACGGCCGCAACAGCGTCGGACCGGAAGTGCGCGCCGACCGAATCGGTGCGCGCCAGTGCGGCCGCGACCAGGTACGCCGCGACGAGCAAGAGGTTCTCATTCTCGAAGTCGTGCTCGGTGACGGGGTACCGGAGCTCGGCGCGCCAGCCCGCGAGCACCGCTGCCGCGTGCCGCAGCCCGGCTGCATCGCGCACGAGACCCGCATCGTCCCACATCAACCGCTGCAGCGCGGCGCGGGAGAACGGCACGAGTCCGCCCGCGGGGTGCGCGGCGGCGTCCGGCGCGTGCGGGCTCGCGAGCATCGGCGCCGGCCACGTCGCCGTGGCGTCGCCGGCGATGGCGTCGCCGGCGCGGGCGCCGAACACAGCGCCCTCCAGCAGGGAGTTCGAGGCCAGACGGTTCGCACCGTGCACCCCGGTGCGCGCCGCTTCACCCACCGCGTACAGCCCCGGCACGGTGGTGCGTCCGAACAGGTCGGTGCTGACCCCGCCCATCAGGTAGTGGGCGGCGGGTGTGACCGGGATCGGCTCACGGGCCCAGTCGAGCCCCCGCGCGCGCACCGCGGCGTCGATCGTGGGGAAGCGTGCGGCCAGGAACTGAGCGCGTGCGTCGGGGTCGGTGCTGTGGACGACGGTCGTGTCCAGGCGCACCGGCGCGCCTTGTTCGGCCGCGCGACGGGCGATCGCCCGGGCCACGATGTCACGCGGGGCGAGTTCGCCGTCGGGATGCGTGTCGAACACGAACCGGCGCCCCTCGTCGTCGATGAGCGTTGCGCCCTCTCCGCGCACCGCCTCCGACACCAGGAAGGCATCCCCGGCGCCGATGATCGTGGGATGGAACTGGATGAACTCCAGATCGCTCACCGCCGCGCCCGCGCGCAGCGCCGCAGCGATGCCGTCTCCGGTGGCCACCGGCGGGTTGGTGCTGTGGGCGTAGAGTTCTCCGACGCCGCCGGTGGCGAGCACCACGGCATCGGCCTCGATCGTGTGGCGGGTCCCGGCGGAGGTGGGCGTCTCGCCCACGATCAGGTCGACGCCGGCCACGCGGCCGCGCGCCGTCACGAGGTCGACGAGGAAGGCGTGCTCGATCACCTCGACCTTGCTGGCGCGCAGGCTCGCGACGAGGGCCCGCTCGATCGCGGTGCCGGTGGCATCGCCCCCGGCGTGCAGGATGCGGGGGTAGGAATGGGCCGCTTCCAGCCCCTTCACGAACCCTCCCGAGGCATCCCGGTCGAACCCGACTCCCAGGTCGATCAGCTCCCGGATGCGGGCGGGACCCTCCGTCACGAGAACCCGCACGGCTTCGGGATCGTTGAGCCCGGCACCGGCGGTCAGGGTGTCGCGCACGTGGTCTTCGACCCGGTCGTCGTCGAACATGACGCCGGCGATGCCGCCCTGGGCGAATCGGGTGTTGGCGTGATCGAGGACGTCCTTGGTGACCACGGTCACCCGGCATCCGCCCGCCACCGCATGGAGGGCCACGGTGAGTCCGGCGATGCCCGAGCCCACCACGACGGCGTGCGGCGCGGTCATGATGTCGCCGGCGGCTTGGCGGCGAGCATCCGCTCGAGGGCGAGGCGTGCCGGGTCGGCGACGTCCTGCGGCACCGACACCTGGTTGACCACCTCGCCGGCGACCAGTCGCTCCAGCACCCAGGCCAGGTAGCCCGGGTGGATGCGGTACATCGTCGAGCACGGGCACACGACCGGGTCGAGGCAGAAGATCTCGTGCCTCGGGTTCTCGGCGGCGAGGCGCTGCACGAGGTTGATCTCGGTGCCGACCGCGAACGTGGTCGGTTCGGCGGCGTTCTCGATGGCGCTGCGGATGTAGTGCGTCGACCCCGACTCATCCGCCGCGTCGACCACATCCATCGGGCACTCGGGGTGGACGATCACGCGCACGCCGGGGTGTTCCGCGCGCGCCTTGTCGATCTGGTCGACGGTGAAGCGACGATGCACCGAGCAGAAGCCGTGCCACAGGATGACGCGCGAGCCGGTCAACGTGTCCT
Source organism: Microbacterium sp. (assembly GCF_047972865.1). Classification (GTDB taxonomy): domain Bacteria; phylum Actinomycetota; class Actinomycetes; order Actinomycetales; family Microbacteriaceae; genus Microbacterium. Next base: position 20,402 of record NZ_JBKEAY010000036.1, on the reverse strand, counting down.
CGTCGGAGCCGCCCAGCGGCTTGCGGGGGTTCCACAGCGGCATCTGCTCCAACGGAACGCCCATCGCCTTGGCGGTGTTGCGGCCCAGGTGCTGGTCGGGGAAGAACAGCACGCGGCGGCCCCGCTCGAATGCCCATTCCAGCACCGCCCGGGCGTTCGACGACGTGCAGACGATGCCGCCGTGGCGGCCGACGAACCCCTTGATGGCAGCCGAGGAGTTCATGTAGGTCACCGGGATGACCGGAACCAGGCCGTCGGCGTCGGGGGTGTCCATGTCGCCGAACACCTCGCCCAGCTGCTCCCAGCACTCCTCCACCTGGTCGATGTCGGCCATGTCGGCCATCGAGCACCCCGCGGCGAGGTTCGGCAGGATCACGGCCTGTCCGTCGGCGGAGAGCAGATCGGCGGTCTCGGCCATGAAGTGCACGCCGCAGAACACGATCGCCTCGGCGGCGGTGCGCTCGGTGGCGGCGACGGCGAGCTGGTAGGAGTCACCGATCACATCGGCGTGGGCCACGACCTCTTCGCGCTGGTAGTAGTGACCGAGCACGACGACGCGGTCTCCCAGGGTCTGTTTCGCGGCGCGGATGCGGTCGGCCAGCTCTTCCTCGGGGGCCTCACGGTATTCGACGGGCAGCTCGCCCTGTCGCGGGGCCCCGGTGGGGATGACGTCGCCCATCGAGGAACCGGGTCCGTAGCCGGGGCGCGTGTCGAAGTTCCACGGGCCGGCGGCCAGCTCGGTGTTGCACGTCTCGGCCGTCGATTCCCCGGCGACGATCGCCTGGATCTCGTGGTCGACGCTCGCGTCGACGGGGCGGGGCTGGAGCGTGAGGTCGGTGACGGTCATGATTCGTCCTTCACTCGGCGAGCGGGCCGCGGTCGGCCAGCTCGACATCGGGATTGCTGCGGTACAAGCGCGCCGGCCGGTGGCTGCCGGTTCGGAATCGGTCGGTGGGAAGCAGGTTGCCGGAACTCTCCACCTGGCGGCGGAAGTTGGCCGGGTCGAGGCGGCGGCCCAGGATCGCCTGGTACACCTCCCGCAGGTCGGCGACGGTGAACTCGTCCGTGAGCAGCCCGTGCGCGATGCGGCTGTAGCCGACCTTGTTGCGCAGGCGCCACAGCGCGTACCCGACGATCGCGGTGTGGTCGAACGCGAGCGGGGGCAGGTCATCGGCATCGAACCACGCGACGTTGTCGTCGTCGACGCGCTCGCGGTGCGCGGTGGAGGCGACCTCTTCGCGCACGAGCGCCCAGTACACGATCGAGATGACGCGGCTGGGGGAGCGGTCGACGGCGCCGAACGCGTAGAGCTGTTCCAGGTAGCTCGGGTCCAGCGAGGTCGTCTCGGCGAGGGTGCGGGACGCGGCCCCTTCCAGGTTCTCGGCGTCGCCGAGCCACCCGCCCGGGAGCGCCCACAGGCCCTCGTGCGGGTCGCGGGTGCGGCGCACCAGCGGCAGCACGACGGTCGGCTCCGCGTCGCCGGACGGCCGACGGAGGCTGAAGATCACGGTCGACACGGCGACACGGATGCCGTCGGAGCGTACGCCGACGGCGCCGCGGGTGCGTTCGGCGGCAGTGGTGGGGAGGGACGCTGTTTGTGTCATGGTGACTCTAACTCTCGGGTCGATCTTAGAGTCATACCCACCCGAAGTGCAACCGGAGTGTTCCCAGTTGGGACTCCTAGCCTGGCCGTGTGCTGATCGTCGACATCCTCGCCGTCCTGGTGCTCGCCGTCGGCGCGGCGATCGGCATCGCGCGCGGCTTGCTCGCCACCGCCGGTGCCCTGATCGGCCTCGCGATCGGCACCGTCGCGGCGGTGTGGGTCGTGCCCTTGGTCGCGCGCGGTGTCGCCGACTGGCAGTACCGCACGCTCGTCCTCACGGTCGTCGCCGTCGCGATCGTCGCCGCGTGCGCCGCCCTGGGTGTCGCCGCAGGCATGGCGCTGCGCCGCCACGTCGACAAGGCGAAGCTCGGCGCCCTCGACCGCGTCCTCGGTGGGATCGTCGACACCGCGGTGGCGGGGCTGGTCCTGCTGCTCCTCGCCGGCAGCATCACGGCATCGGGTACCCCGGTCCTGTCGACCGCGGTCGGGTCGTCCCGCGTGATCGGCATGCTCGACGCGCTCACCCCGGCACCGGTCGACGGCGCGCTGGCGGAACTGCGCGGATTCGTCGTGGAGGAGGGCATCCCGCAGGTGCGAGTGCTGTTGGCGCCGCAGGTGCAGCCCACCTCGCCGCCGATCACCCTGGACGATCCCGACCTGGAACGCGCAGCAGCCTCGGTGGCGCGCATCAGCGGCACCGCGTACTCCTGCGGCGTGTCGATGACCGGCTCCGGGTTCGTGGTGGCCGACGACCTGGTGGTCACCAACGCCCACGTCGTCGCGGGCGTCGACACCCCGGTCGTGGAACTGCCCGCACGTCCGCCCCGGGAGGGACGGATCGTGTACTTCGATCCGGACGACGACCTCGCCGTCATCGCCGTCGACGACCTCGGAGCGGCCCCGCTGGAGGTCGCCGAACCCGTCGCCGCAGGCACGGCGGTCGCGGTGCAGGGGTACCCGCTGGGCGGACCCTTCCACAGCGGTCCCGGATTCGTGGTGTCGGTGGGCACCGCACCGGTCACCGACATCTACGACGACGCGATCTCGCCGCGCGACCTGTACGCGCTCGACGCGGACGTGCGCCCCGGCAACTCCGGCGGCCCCGTGCTCACCGACGACGGCGAGGTCGTCGGTGTCGTCTTCGCCCGCGGCATCGATGAGGACCGCCGCGGCTACGCGATGACGACCGACGAACTCGACCCGGTGCTGGCGGCCACATCGTCAGCCTCGGCGAGCGTTTCCAGCGGAGCGTGCACAACGTAGTGCACCCGGCCCCGCCGAGCGGTATGCTGACGGGGCAAACTGAAGACAGGCCGCACGACGTGCGCGGGAGAGCACCGACTCCGGTCGGGCACCGAAGGAGCAAGCCTCCCCGCCAATCTCTCAGGTCCGCGTACCGCGCACGCCCGGCCACTCTGGAAAACGACCCGCCCGTGGGTCGTGCCGACGGTGAAACCCCCGCTTCCCTCAGGAGCGGGAGGAAACTCTCAGGCCAATGACAGAGGGGGAGTTCTCGGATGCCGACGACGGCATCCGCCCGATCCGGGAGAACTCATGACTCGCACCACCCCGCTTCACGATCGTCACGTCGCGCTGGGCGCGACCTTCACCGACTTCGGCGGCTGGTCGATGCCGGTGCGCTACACCTCCGACCTCGCCGAGCACCACGCGGTGCGCACCGCGGCGGGGCTGTTCGACATCTCGCACATGGCCGAGTTCCTGGTCGAGGGCGCCGACATCGGCGCGTACCTCGACGCCGCGCTCGCCGGACCTTTGTCAACCCTCAGCGACGACCAGGCCAAGTATTCGCTGTTGCTGGCCGAGGACGGCGGCACCCTCGACGATCTCATCGTGTACCGCGACAGCGCGACCCGGTACGTCGTCGTCGCCAACGCCGGCAACCGCGACGTCGTCGCGACCGCACTGACGGCGCGAGCCGAGGGATTCGACGTGACGGTGCACGACGCCACCGACGAGCTCGCCCTGCTCGCGGTGCAGGGGCCCGTCTCGGCGGACGTGCTCCGCGGGGCGGTCGGCCTGCACGTCGACGACCTCGACGTGCGCTTCTACCGCAAGACCCGCGGCACCTTCGCGGCCGACGCGGACGCGACGCCCGCGGTCGTGCACATCGCCCGCACCGGCTATACGGGGGAAGACGGCTTCGAGCTGTACGTGCACCGCGACCTGGCCCCGGCACTGTGGGATGCTCTGCTCGATGCGGGGCGTCCGCTTGGCCTCATCCCCGCCGGGCTCGCCGCACGCGACACGCTCCGCCTGGAGGCGGGGATGCCGCTGTACGGGCACGAACTGGGCGCCGGGGTGCACCCCGCCCAGGTCGGGCTCGCGCGCCTGCAGCGCCGCGGGACGGCCGCCGAGGCCGATGCGCCGGTGCTCGTCGGCCTCGTGGCCGAGGGCCGCCGCGCCGGCCGTGCCGGCTACGCCGTGCTCGACGCGCGGGGAACGCGCGTAGGCGAGGTCACCTCCGGCGCGCTGAGCCCGACCCTGGGGCACCCGATCGCCATGGCCTTCGTCCACCCGTCGGCATCCGCCGCCGGCACCGAGCTCCTGCTGGACGTGCGCGGAACGCACGTGCCGGCATCCGTCATCCCCCTGCCCTTCTACCGGAGAACGTCATGACCGACCTCACTGCACTGAAGTACACCGCCGAGCACGAGTGGGTCGCCCTCGACGGCGACGTCGCGACCGTCGGCATCACCGACTACGCCGCCGAACAGCTCGGCGATGTCGTCTACGTCGACCTGCCCGCCGTCGGGGCCACGATCACCGCCGGCCAGTCGTGCGGCGAGATCGAGTCCACCAAGTCGGTCGGCGATCTGTACGCGCCGGTCACCGGCGAGGTCGTCGCCGTCAACGACGCCGTCGATGCCGACCCGTCCCTGGTCAACGCCGACGCGTTCGCCGCCTGGCTCGTCCGGGTGCGGGTCGACCCGGCGGCGGTGGCCGCGCTCATGGACCGCGACGCCTACGTCGCCCTCACCGGCGGCGACGCGTGAGCGCTGCGTTCACCGCGCGCCACATCGGAACCGACGCCGCCGCCCAGCAACGCATGCTGACCGCGTCCGGTCACGACAGCGTCGCCGCCCTGGTCGAACGGGCCGTACCGGCATCTCTCCACGCCGCCCCGGTCGCCCACACCGTCATCCCGGACGCGGCCAGCGAAGCCGAGACACTCGCCGAGCTCCGCGCGCTCGCCGGCGCGAACCGCCCCGCGCACGCCATGATCGGGCTGGGCTATTACGAGACGATCACGCCGTCGGTCATCGCACGCAACGTGCTGGAGAACCCGTCCTGGTACACCGCGTACACGCCGTACCAGCCCGAGATCTCCCAGGGCCGGCTGGAAGCTCTCCTCAATTTCCAGACGATGGTCACCGACCTCACCGGGCTCGCCACGGCGGGAGCGTCGATGCTCGACGAGTCGACCGCAGTCGTGGAAGGGATGCTGGTGGCCCGCCGCGCCTCCGGATCGGCATCCGACGTGTTCCTCGTCGACGCCGACGCCCTGCCGCAGACCCGGGCGCTGCTGGCTCACCGGGCCGCCGCGCTCGGCATCCGGATCATCGAGACCGACGTCGACGTCGCCGAGCTGCCGGACGCGTTCGGCGCCTTCGTGCAGTACCCGGGAGCGACCGGGCGGGTGTGGGACCCCGCCGCGGTGATCGCGCAGGTGCACGAGGCGGGCGGGCTCGTCGTGGTGGCCGCCGACTTGCTGGCCCTGACCCTGCTGCGCTCGCCGGGCGAGCTGGGCGCTGACATCGCGGCGGGCACGACGCAGCGGTTCGGCGTGCCCCTCGGGTTCGGCGGTCCCCACGCGGGGTACCTGGCCGTGCGCACCGGACTGGAACGCCAGCTCCCCGGCCGGCTGGTCGGGATCTCGCAGGACGCCGACGGGCGTCCGGCCTACCGGCTGTCGCTGCAGACGCGGGAACAGCACATCCGCCGCGAGAAGGCGACGTCGAACATCTGCACCGCACAGGTGCTGCTGGCGGTCATGGCCTCGATGTACGCGGTCTACCACGGTCCCGAGGGGTTGCGGGCGATCGCCACCGAGGTTGCGCGCACGGCGGCGCTGCTGCGCGACGGATTGGTCTCGGCCGGCGTGGCCGTGCTGCACGATGCGTTCTTCGACACGGTGGTCGCACTCACCCCCGGCCGCGCCGACATCGTGATCGAAGCGGCCCGGGAACAGGGCTTCCACCTGTGGTTCCGCGATGCCGACTCCGTGGGGATCTCGGTCGGCGAGACCACGACGGTCGAGCAGGTCCGCGCGCTGGCGTCGCTGGTCGCGGCCGCACCGGGGCCGGTCGGGAGCGACGCGGTGACGGCGGGGGGCGACGCCCTCCTCGACGGCCTGCGCCGCGACGACGCCTACCTCCAGCATCCGGTGTTCAGCCGGTATCGCTCCGAGACGGCGATGATGCGCTACCTGAAGCGGCTCGGCGACCGCGACTACGCCCTCGACCGCGGCATGATCCCGCTGGGCTCGTGCACCATGAAACTCAACGCGGCCACCGAGATGGCGGCGGTGTCGTGGCCCGAGTTCGCGGGACTGCACCCCTTCGCTCCCGTCGACGACGTCGCCGGGTACCTCGTGATGATCGACCAACTGGAATCGTGGCTGGCCGAGCTCACCGGGTACGACGCCGTGTCACTGCAGCCGAACGCCGGATCGCAGGGCGAGCTGGCGGGCCTGCTCGCCATCCGCGGCTACCACCGCTCCCGCGGCGATGAGAACCGCACCGTGTGCCTCATCCCGTCATCGGCGCACGGCACGAACGCCGCATCGGCGGTGCTGGCGGGCATGCGGGTGGTGCAGGTCGCCTGCGACGAACGCGGCAACGTGGACCTCGGCGACCTGCGCACCAAGATCGCCGCGCACACCGATGCGCTCGCCGCACTGATGATCACGTATCCCTCGACGCACGGGGTCTACGAGCACGACGTCCGCGAGATCACGGCGGCGGTGCACGCCGCCGGCGGCCAGGTCTACATCGACGGGGCCAACCTCAACGCCCTGCTCGGCTACGCCCGGCTGGGCGAACTGGGCGGTGACGTGTCGCACCTGAATCTGCACAAGACGTTCGCGATCCCGCACGGCGGCGGCGGCCCGGGTGTCGGCCCGGTCGCGGCAAAGGCGCACCTGGCGCCGTTCCTGCCCTCGCATCCGATGGCCCAGCGCGCCGAACACGCGGGCGGGTTCGTCTTCGACGGCGGCCCGGTCTCGGCGGCGCCGTACGGGTCGGCATCCATCCTTCCGATCACGTGGGCCTACGTGCGGATGATGGGGTCGGACGGGCTGCGCGAGGCCACCGGCGCCGCGGTGCTGGCGGCGAACTACATCGCGGCCCGACTGCGGGACGACTTCCCGGTGCTGTACGCGGGGGAGGGCGGGCTGGTCGCGCACGAGTGCATCCTCGATCTGCGGCCCCTGAAGGAGCAGACCGGGGTCACGGTGGACGACGTCGCGAAACGGCTGATCGACTACGGCTTCCACGCGCCCACGATGTCGTTCCCGGTGGCCGGGACGCTCATGGTGGAGCCTACCGAGTCGGAGGACCTCGCCGAACTGGACCGTTTCGTGGCGGCGATGTCGGCGATCAAGGCCGAGGCGGTCGCGGTCGCGGCCGGTCAGTGGCCGGCATCCGACAATCCGCTCGTGAACGCACCGCACACGGCCGAGATGGCGGTGTCGTCGCAGTGGGACCATCCGTACTCGCGCGAGATCGCCGTCTACCCGGCGGCCGAACTCTCCGAGGCGAAGTACTGGCCGCCCGTGCGGCGGGTCGACAACGCCTACGGCGACCGGCACCTCGTGTGCTCCTGCCCCCCGGTCTCCGCCTTCACGTGAGCCCGGAGCCGGGCTCCTCCTCCTCCTCCTCCTTCCCTCCCCCTCCTCCTCCGGCTCCGCGAGACCGCAGCGGTGTGATCGAGACCGCGCGGATTTCGCAGGGTTTCGACCCCGCGGCTGCTGTCTCGCGGGTCTGGCGCCGGGCCGGCGGGGTCTCACCGGGAGAAGAGCAGGGCGCGGAAGGAAGCCAGAGCGGCGGAGTCTTCGGGGTGGACGGCTCGAAGCCCGGCGCCGGTGAGCGCGGCACGGACCGGGTCGATCAGGCGCAGTTCCGGCCAGCCCCAGTGCACGACGTTGTCGGCGTCGGCGGCGAGCAGCCGGAGGTCACGGTCGCGCCGGCGCTGCAACTGCTGCAGGCCGTCCCCGAACCGGCCGTCGTACTTCAGGTCGCCGTCGGCCTCGCCGACGAGGCGGAGCCACTCCCACCAGAAGTCGGCGTACTCGGAGCTGCCGTGTCCCGTGGGAAACGGCCGCTGCAGGTCGGGTTCGGGAAAGCCCAGCCACTCGATGACCGCGCGGCTGAACGACTCCAGCACGCTGGCCGCCTGGCCGTCCGCGCGTTGCAACGCCCATCGCGCGTACCGTCGGCCCCGAGCGGTCGCGCGGTGTTCGTTGTCGTCGATCAGATGATCCCGGCCCAGTGCCGGATCGACCCGGAGTGCCGCATCGGCACTGGCGAGGCCGAGCGCGGGGTGACGGCTGCGGGCGAGGCTGACGGCGGTGCTGCCGGGGGTGGCGATGAGGATGCCGGCAACGTCGACGACCTCGTCATGGTCGCTGCTGGTGTGCAGTCGCACCCCGCCGACGAGGCGAGCCGACCGGGTCGGGTCGGCGGTCACGTGAACGACACGGGGGTCGCCGAGCACCGGCATCCGCCACAATGCGGCGGCGGACTCGTGCGAGAAGACGACCCCGGGCTGGGTGAGGGCGACGGCGTGCACGCGCGCAAGATATCGGTCCCAGGGTGCAAGTTCGTCCCACCCGGCGGCGGGGGCGAGCACCCCGCGCCGCACGCGGACGAGCCTTCCCGCCGAGACCTCCCGATCCGCGTTGCTGACATCGCGGGACCGTAACAGGGCGATCGGACTCGGGGCGACGGCGGACTGGTCGTGGAGCAGCATGCCCCCAGCATCCGCTCCCCACGCCCGCCGCACCGTGACAGTCACCCGCAGTGTGGACAACCTCCCCGCCCGCGCCGCCGGGGAGGAGTCGACGCCCCCACCCGCCCCACTGACCCGCGAGACTACACGCGCGGTATCGAGACCCTGCGGAATTCGCGGGGTCTCGATACCGCCGCTGTAGTCTCGCGGGCTTCGGGGGCAGGGGGGCGGGTCAGGTGGGGAGGGCGAAGAGGGCGGGCCACCAGGCGGCGGCGAGGGGGTAGCCGATGAACGCGACGACGTCGATCAGCACGTGCGCGATCACGAGCGGCATCACCCGACCCCAGCGCTGGTACACCCAGCCGAAGACGACACCCATCGCGACATTGCCGACGATGGCGCCGAACCCCTGGTACGCGTGGTACGCGCCGCGGAGCGCCGCGGTGGCGAGGATGATCGTCCACGCGCCCCACCCGAGCCGTCGCAACCGGTCGAACAGGTACCCCACGAAGATCACCTCCTCGGTCAGCCCTGCCCGCAGCGCCGCCACGAGCAGCAGCGGGACCGTCCACCACGAGGCGTCCAGCGGCGAGGCATCCACCTGCACCGTGATGCCGAGGGCCCGTCCCGCCGCGTACAACGCCAGCCCCGGGATGCCGATCACCGCGACCAGCAGCACCCCCGCACCGAGATCTTGCCCGAAACGCCGGACGTTCAGGCCGATCTTCTCGAACGCGGACCGGGTCGGTTCCCACAGGAAATAGATCGCCAGTGCCACCGGCGCCAGAGCGAACAGCTGGCCGAGGAACTGGTAGAGCACATCCCAGAACTGCGTCGCGTTCGCGCCTGGGTTGAGCGACGTCGACTGGCCCGCGAGCGGCTGTTCGCGCGTCAGTGCCTGAACGAGTGAGAGCACCGAGTACAGCGCCGACCGCCCGACCGACAATGCCAACACCAGACCGATCTCCCACCACAGTCGGGTCCGCGACGCGGACACACCCCGACTGTGCGAAAACTCCTGTTGTGCGTGGTTCACGTTGTCAGATTGTCATGGATTCGCCAATTCCAGTAAAGGATCTGTAACGGTTTCGCGGGGCGACAACAGCGCCCGCCGCCCTCTGCCTATCGTGTGGGGTAGCAGCGCGCTGCCCGAACCCAGGGAGCGCGTACAACCCTGCACAGGAGGAAATGTGAAGATCACGCGTCTGACGGCGGGCGTCGGCGTGCTGGCGGTGGGAGCACTTGCGCTCTCCGGCTGCGCCAACCCGTACGAGTCCGAAGTCGTGGAGAACACCGAGATCGCGGTGGCCTACAACCAGGGATTCTTCCACTTCAACGATGACAGCTCGGCCGGCAACAACACGGCCAACGGCAACATCAAGTACATGACCGACACGATGTTCGGGTACTACGACAACGAGCCCGCGTTCCAGCGGAACACCGACTTCGGATCCTACGAGAAGACCAGCGACGACCCGCTGACGATGGAGTTCACGATCACGGCGGATGCCGTCTGGTCCGACGGCGTGCCGATCGACGCAGCCGACATGCTGCTGCAGTGGGCCGCGATGTCGGGCAACGTGAGCGACGCGTTCTCCCCGGCCTCCACCACCGGATTCGAACTGGTCACGGCGGTCCCCGAGACCGACGACAAGAAGATCACGCTCGTGTTCGACAAGCCCTACGTGGACTGGGAGCTGATCGGCAGCTACAACGGCGGCGTCCTCGGCGTCTCCGCGCACGGCACCTACGCACTGGCGTTCCCGGACGAGTACGCCGACGTGCAGGCCGCCTACGAGTCCTACATGGGCGACACCAGCGATGAGAACCTCACCGCGTACCAGGACGCGGCGAACGCCTTCGCCGAAGACGCCAAGCAGAAGGTCGTCGACGCGATCACCAACGGCGATGAGGAAGTGCTCGCTGCGCTGGGCGATGCCTGGAGCAACGCCTACAGCTACACGTCGCTGCCCGACAGTCCCGCCGCCGCCCTCACGAGCGGCCCGTACGTCATCGAGGACACCAAGGAGGACGAGTACACCACCCTCGTCGCGAACCCGCTGTACTCGTGGGGTCCGTCCCCGAAGTACGAGCGCATCACGGTGCGCGCCATCGCCGACTCCACGACCGCGCTGCAGGCCCTGCAGACCGGCGAACTGGACATCTGGACCGGGCAGCCGACGGCCGACATCCTGCAGGTGGCCGAGTCGATCGGCGACGCCGACGTGCAGACCGGGGTGCAGTCCTCGCACGAACACGTCGACCTCACCGTCAACAACGGCGGTCCCTTCGACCCGGCCAGCTACGGCGGCGACGAGGAGAAGGCGCTCAAGGTACGTCAGGCGTTCCTGAAAGTGATCCCGCGCCAGCAGATCGTCGACAACATCATCAAGCCGCTGAACCCGGAGGCGACCGTCCGTAACGCGCACCTCGTCTCCGAGGCCAACGCGGACCGCTACCAGGCGCTCACTGACAGCAACGGCTCGGCCGACTACGCCGAAGTCGACATCGCGGGCGCGCAGGCGCTCCTCGAAGAGGTCGGCGTGGACGCCCCGGTGGAAGTGGGGTTCTGGTACCCGGAGGGCAACGTCCGGCGCGCCCAGGAGTTCGAGCTCATCACCGCGTCCGCGGCGCAGGCCGGTTTCCAGCTCGTCGACCAGAGCGAGCCGCTGTGGGAGTTCACCGACGCGGACAAGAACCCCATCAACCCGCACGACGCGACCATCTTCGCGTGGCAGCAGACGTCGCTGGCGGTGGGCGGTTCCGATCAGATCTACGCGTGCTACGACCTCGACAAGCCGGAAACGCGCAGTGGAAACTACAACGGGTACTGCGACGAGGGCGTGACCGCGGCGCTCGCTGAGCTCAACGTGACGGCGGACGCGGATGCGCAGACCGAGCTGCTGAAGACCGCGGAGGCGGGGATCTGGGCCGACGCCGTGTCGATCCCGATCTTCCAGTTCCCGCACTTGCTCGTCTCCAGCAAGCGCGTCTCGGGGGTCGAGCTGATGCCGCTCAGCCCGGACTACTTCTGGAACTTCTGGGAGTGGACGCCGGAAGGCAGCTGACGCCGAACCTGAACCGGTGGCGGTCGAGGACCTCCTCGACCGCCACCGGCATCCCGCCACGTTGCCGAACGGAATCCCCACAATGACCCTCGCCTCGCCCCGGCGGTCCCGGCCGTGCTGACCTTCATCCTGCGCCGCTTGGGCGCCACGGTGCTCGTCCTGATCGTCGCCTCGTTCATCGTCTACAACCTGGCCTCGATCGGCACCGACCCGCTGGCCGACCTGCAGCAGTACAAGGGTGCCAACCGCCGGCAGCTCATCGATGCGCGCTCCGAGCAACTGGGTCTGGACCTGCCGGTGCCGGTGCGGTACTTCGCCTGGCTGGGCGGGGCCGCCAAATGCGTCGTCCTGCAGTGCGACCTGGGCGTCTCGTTCAGCCGCGGCAACCAACCCGTCACCGAGGCGGTCGCCACCGCCGCCGGTTCCACGATCCAACTGGTGACGGCCGCCACGATCATCGCGATCATCGTCGGCATCACGATCGGCATCCTGACCGCCCTACGCCAGTACAGCGGCTTCGACTACACCGTCACCTTCCTCACCTTCGTCGTCTACTCCCTGCCGATCTTCTGGGTCGCGGTGCTGCTGAAGGAATACGGCGCCATCCGCTTCAACCAGTTCCTCGCCGATCCGCAGATATCCGTGTGGGCGGTGCTCATCGTCGGGCTCGTCGCGGGCGTCATCGTGATGAGCGTGCTCGGAGGTTCAGCGCGGTCGAGGCTGATCACGTTCGTCTCCGCGTTCGCCGCCGGCGCGGGCCTGATGACGCTGCTGGCGGTGACCGACTGGTTCGCCCACCCCGGTGTCGGGTTCATCGGCGTCATCGTGACAGGGCTTGCCATCGCCGTCGGCGCCACGGCGGTCTCCACCGGCCTCGCCAACCGGCGCACGCTGTACGCTTCGCTGGTCGTCGTGGGGGTGTGGATCGCACTGTACCAGCCGCTGCAGTTCCTGTTCTTCTTCGTCCCGCGGGGCTGGATGCTGCTGATCATGTACGTCGTGTCGGTGCTCCTGGGCATCGGCGTCGGGCTGCTGATGGGCGGCGACGCCCGCCGGGAGGCGGCGCGCACAGCGGCGATCGTGAGCTTCCTCACGTTCTTCGTCATCGTGATCGATCGGGTCATGCTCGTCTACCCGGCCTACCTCGACCGCATCCCGCAGTCGGGCGTGATCGCCACGATCGGATCGCAGACGCCCGGGCTGCGCGGGGACATGTGGTTCCAGATCCTCGACGGTTTCGGTCACCTCGTCCTGCCGACCATTGCGCTGGCGCTCGTCTCGATCGCCAGCTACACCCGCTACGCCCGTTCCAGCCTGCTCGAAGTCATGAACCAGGACTACGTGCGCACGGCCCGGGCCAAGGGACTCACTGAGCGCACCGTCGTCGTGCGCCACGCGATGCGCAACGCGCTGATCCCCATCACGACGATCATCGCCTTCGACGTGGGTGCGCTCATCGGCGGCGCCGTGATCACCGAGACGATCTTCGCGTGGAAGGGGATGGGGCTGCTGTTCACCGACGGGCTCCGCGACGGCGACGTGAACCTCGTGATGGGGTTCTTCGTGGTCACCGGCGTGCTCGCCGTCGTCTTCAACCTGGTGGCGGACCTGTTGTACTCCGCCCTCGACCCCCGGATCCGGGTGAGCTGACATGTCGACACAGATACCGACTCCCGCCGACCGCGGCTCCGAACAGTCGATCGAACAGAAGGCCGTTGCCGGTCTCAGTCAGGGCGCCCTGGTGCGGCGTCGTTTCTTCCGGCACAAAGGCGCCGTGATCTCCATGGTCGTGCTGGCACTGGTCGTCGTGCTCGCCTTCTCGTCGGTGGGGACCGTCGTCGGCGGCAGCGGGATGCTGCAGGGCGACTCGGCCGGCGGGCTCCGCGTGGACGGGTGGCGGATCGCCGGCTGGTGGCCGCTGAACTGGTGGACCAACTACCCGATCGTCAATGCCGGGCAGCCGACCCTGAGCCTGTTCCCGTTCCAGATCGGGGAACACCCGTTCGGTCAGGACACGCTCGGCAAGGACATCTTCGCGCAGGTGATGCGCGGTGCCCAGCAGTCGATCGTCGTGATGGTGCTCGTGGGCGTCGTCTCGCTGGTGGTCGGGGTGAGCCTGGGCGCACTGTCGGGCTACTACCGTGGCTGGGCGGACTCGCTCATCATGCGGTTCACCGATGTCGTCATCATCATGCCGATCATCGTGATCGGGTCGATCTTCGGCATCCTGTTCGGCGGCAACGCGATCGTCTTCGGAGTCTTCCTCGGGGTGCTCAGCTGGACCGGATTGGCGCGGCTGGTGCGCGGCGACTTTCTCTCGTTGCGCGAACGCGAGTTCGTGGATGCCGCCCGGGTCGCCGGTGCCAGCGATGCCCGCATCATCTTCCGGCACATCCTGCCGAACGCCGTCGGGGTGATCATCGTCAACACGACGCTGCTCATGAGCGCCGCCGTGCTCACCGAGGCGGCGCTGAGCTTCATCGGCTTCGGCATCTCCGCTCCCGACGTCTCCCTCGGGCAGATCATTTCGGAGTACCGGGAGGCCTTCCGTACCCGGCCGTGGCTGTTCTGGTGGCCCGGCATCTTCATCGTCACCCTCGCGCTGTGCATCAACTTCATCGGCGACGGTCTGCGCGATGCTTTCGACCCCCGGCAGCAGTCGAAGGTGAATCGCCGCAAGGCCCGCAAGGCGGCCGCCGCGATTCCCTCGGCCGAGAAGCTGATCGTGTCCGACGCCCCGACCGGAGATGGGGAGAGTCAGCCGTGACCGGCTGTCTGCGCCAGGCTCCACACCGCGGCGGCGGCGAGCAGGATGGTCGTCGCGAGCAATCCGCGGTGCCAGGTCCTAACGGTGCCGCCGGGCCGGTCGGTGCCGCCGCTGCGACGGTGGCGCTCGATGGCCCGCCGCACGAGCGTCGCGGCATCTCCCGACTCGGTGCCCTCCGCATCCGACGGGCGGCGCGTCTGGCCGTCGCCGGGCGTTCGCGACACCTCCTCGCGGCGGGTCCCGAGGGCCCGTCGCGCGCTCGGGGCGGGTGCGGCCCACGCACGGATGCCGCGGCCGTCGGCGGTGTGCACGGTGAGAGCGAACCGCGTCTGAACGTCGGCCAGGTCGCCCCACGGCACGCGGGCGGACCGGAACACGTTGTCGATCTCGACGAACCCGTCGGTCACGGTGACCGACGGGCGGATGAACAACAACCAGGCCGCCCACGCCAGGGCGACGATCGGCCAGCCCCAGCGCAGGACGCCGCCGAGGCCGTCGGTCACACCGATGTATCCCAGCGTCACGGCGCACATGACCACTGCTGCTGCGGCGAGGACGACCCCGCCGCGCGGACGGAACACGACGGGCTGCGGCATGCGCCCATCCTGACATGGGAGGCGGCGCGATGAACGCTCGACAACCTCGGCACGGCAACGGCGACAGCGCGTCGGCCGGCTTCGACGGCCCCGCGCTGGAGGTACGCGACCTCGGTGTGGAGTTCTGGGTGGGCGATGCCTGGGCCGTCGCCGCCCATCACGTCTCGTACGACCTCATGCCCGGCCACGTGCTGGCGATCGTCGGCGAGTCGGGGTCGGGAAAGAGCACGAGCTCGATGGCCATCATGGGTCTGCTGCCGCAGAACGCCCGGGTCACCGGCAGCGCCAAACTCGGCGGACGTGAGCTGGTCGGTGCGGCCCCCGAGGCCCTGCGGAAAGTGCGCGGCGAGGGGATCGCGGCGATCTTCCAAGAGCCGATGACGGCGCTCAACCCGGTGTACACGATCGGGTTCCAGATCGGCGAGGCGTTGCAGACCCACCGCCCGGGCACGACCCGCAACCAAGCGAAGGCCCGGGCCATCGAACTGCTCGACCTCGTCGACATGCCCGATCCGAAGAAGGCCTTCGACTCCTACCCGCACCAGCTGTCGGGCGGGCAACGCCAGCGTGCGATGATCGCCCAGTCCATCGCGCTTGATCCTCGTGTGCTCATCGCCGACGAGCCCACGACGGCGCTGGACGTCACGGTGCAGGCGGAGATCCTCGATCTGCTGCGCGATCTGCACCAGAAGCTCGATTCCGCCATCGTGCTGATCACCCACGACATGGGGGTTGTCGCCGACATGGCCGACGAGGTCATCGTGATGAAGGACGGCGCCGTGGTCGAGCACGGCCCCGTCGCGCAGATCTTCGGACATCCCGCGCATCCCTACACCCGGGCGCTGATGGCGTCGGTGCCGCACTTGGGGATGGGGGAGGCGGCCCCGGATGCCGACCGGATCCGCGATGAGACGACGGCGGCGCTGCACCTGGACGGCGTCGCGATCGAATACCCCACGCGGGGTCGGGTGGCCGCGTTCCGCGCGGTCGAGGGTGCGTCGTTGTCGATCCAGCCCGGTGAGGTGCTCGGCCTGGTCGGTGAGTCGGGATCGGGGAAGACGACCATAGCGCGAGCCGTCGTCGGGCTGGCGCCGGTGGCCGAGGGGTCGCTCCGCGTCGCCGGCCAGGACATGGTCGGCGTGGGCAAAGCGGAGTTGCGCGCGGTGCGCCGCAAACTCGGGATCGTGTTCCAGGATCCTGGGTCGTCGCTCAATCCCCGGTGGCCGGTCGGCGTGTCGATCGGTGAGCCGCTGGAGCTGGCGGAGTGGACCCGGTCCGACACCGACCGCCGCGTGGGCGAGTTGCTCGACCTCGTGGAGCTTCCTCGCGACTTCCGCAACCGCTATCCGCACGAGCTGTCCGGCGGGCAGCGGCAGCGCATCGGCATCGCCCGCGCGCTCGCGCTGGACCCCGAGGTGCTGATCGCCGACGAGCCGACCAGCGCGCTCGACGTGTCGGTGCAGGCCCGCGTGCTGGAACTGTTGCAGGAGATCCAGCGGGAGAAGCAGTTCGCGACGCTGTTCGTCACCCACGATCTCGCGGTCGTCGACATGCTCGCCGACCGCATCGCGGTCATGCAGCACGGCCGCATCGTGGAGCAGGGGACGAAGGAACAGATCCTGCGCAACCCGCGCGATCCGTACACGCAGCGGCTGATCGCCGCGGTGCCGGTGCCCGATCCCGCCGAGCAGCGCGAGCGCCGCGAGGCGCGTGCGGCTCTGCTCGCCTCGCAGGGCTGATTCGCGCTGCGATAAACTGGGGGACGCCGGGATCCCGGCATACCCACTCTGTTTAGGAACCTGCATGGCGCGCGCCCTCCGTCCCGACCTCCGCAACGTCGCGATCGTCGCGCACGTCGATCACGGCAAGACCACGCTGGTCGACGCCATGCTCCGCCAGACCGGCTCGTTCGGCGAGCACGCGCACGTCGAGGACCGCGCGATGGACTCGAACGACCTGGAGCGGGAGAAGGGCATCACGATCCTCGCCAAGAACACGGCGATCACCTACAACGGGGAACACGCGACGGAACCGGTGACGATCAACGTGATCGACACGCCCGGCCACGCGGACTTCGGCGGCGAGGTCGAGCGCGGTCTGTCGATGGTGGACGGGGTCGTCCTGCTCGTTGACGCGTCGGAGGGACCGCTGCCGCAGACGCGGTTCGTGCTACGCAAGGCGTTGGAGGCGAAGCTTCCGGTCATCCTGTTGGTGAACAAGACCGACCGGCCGGATGCCCGCATCGCCGAGGTCGAGGAGGAGGCCCACGACCTGCTGCTGGGCCTCGCCTCCGACCTGCACGATGACGTGCCCGACCTCGACGTGGACGCGCTGCTCGACGTGCCGGTCGTGTACGCCTCGGGTCGCGCCGGAGCAGCATCCCGCACCCGCCCCGGCAACGGTGAGCTCCCCGGCAACGACGACCTGGAGCCGCTGTTCGGCGCGATCCTGGAACATGTTCCCGCGCCGGAATATGACGATGAGGCACCGTTGCAGGCCTGGGTCACCAACCTTGACTCCTCGCCGTTCCTCGGGCGCCTGGCGCTGCTTCGGGTGTTCAACGGCACGCTCAAGAAGGGGCAGACCGTCGCGTGGGTCCGTCACGACGGCACGCATGCCAACGCCCGCATCACCGAACTGCTGAAGACCCGGGCCCTGGAACGTTACCCCGCCGAATCCGCGGGGCCGGGGGACATCGTCGCGATCGCCGGGATCGAGGAGATCACGATCGGCGAGACCATCGCCGACCCCGACGACGTGCGGGCACTCCCCGCCATCACGGTCGACGACCCCGCCATCTCGATGACGATCGGCACCAACACCTCGCCGCTGGTCGGAAAAGTCAAGGGGCACAAGCTCACGGCGCGGATGGTCAAGGACCGTCTCGACCGTGAGCTGATCGGCAACGTGTCACTGAACGTCGTCGACATCGGCCGGCCGGACGCCTGGGAGGTGCAGGGCCGCGGTGAGCTGGCGCTGGCGATCCTGGTGGAGAACATGCGACGCGAGGGCTTCGAGCTGACCGTCGGCAAACCCCAGGTCGTCACCCGCAAGGGGGACAGCGGCCAGGTGCAGGAGCCGTTCGAGCACCTCACGATCGACGCGCCCGAGGAGCACCTCGGCGCGATCACGCAGCTGCTGGCGGCCCGGCGCGGCCGGATGGAGACGATGACCAACCACGGCACCGGCTGGGTGCGGATGGAGTTCATCGTGCCCTCGCGCGGTCTCATCGGCTTCCGCACCGAGTTCCTGTCGGTCACCCGCGGCACCGGCATCGCCAACGCCATCTCGCACGGGTACGGCGACTGGGCGGGCCACATCGTGGCGCGTCAGAATGGCTCGATCGTCGCCGACCGCGCCGGCGTCGTGACGCCGTTCGCGATGATGGCGCTGCAGGAGCGCATGAGCTTCTTCGTGCAGCCCACCGAAGAGGTGTACGAGGGCATGGTGGTGGGGGAGAACACCCGCTCCGAGGACATGGACGTGAACATCACCAAGGAGAAGAAGCTCACCAACATGCGTTCGTCGACCGCGGATGAGCTCGAGAAGCTCACACCGCCACGACAGCTCTCCCTGGAGGAGTCGCTGGAGTTCGCGCGCGACGACGAGTGCGTCGAGGTGACGCCCGAGAAGGTGCGGATCCGCAAGGTGATCCTGGACCAGACCGAGCGTGCCCGGGCGACGGCTCGCCTCAAGCGCCAGGACGCCAACGCCTGATCGGACCGGCGCCGCGCATCGCACGGTGCGGGTCAGGCGATCGTGGGCTGCGGATCGACCGGGAAGTTGTCGCCGAAGCGCGCTGTCGGGTCGACGCGCCGCTTGATCTCGCGCAGCCGCGCGAGCGTCTCCGGCGGGAAGGCCTGCGCCACGATGTCCGCCCCGGTGCGCGTCTCGAAGCTGAGGTACATGCCCTCGAAGTGCGTGGACAGGTCGTTCCAGAGGGCGTCGAAGCGTGCGGAGGCGCCCACCGCGGTCACCGCGAACGTCGCGCCGCGGTGCGCGTAGGCGGTGTCGGCTGTGGGAACGTCGGCGACGGCGCCGCCGACGGCGCGCAGCTGCAGCCACGGCGATGCCCCCGAGGTGATGAGCTCGGCCAACGCCGCTGCGGCGGCCTCGTCGAGGTCTCCGATCAGCCCCGACCGGAAGTGGGGCTCGCCCTGACCGCCGTACTCCGCGCCGGGCGTGTGGGCGACGGCGGATGCGTACGTCGTGAGGGTGACCTGCTGGCCGACCAGCGGCGCGACCTGCGCGAACGGCTGCAGGCGGGCGATGATGGTGTCGGGGTCGTCGGAGTCGACGACCCCGTAGACGTGCGCGATCGGGGGCTGACCGCCCCGGCCGGGGGCCAGGACCGCGAAGAGTGTGACGTCGCGCGGTGACGCCGCCATCGCGTCGGCGAAACCGCGCAGGAAACCGGCGGTGTCGCTTGCGTCGAAGGCGAGTTGCACGTGGCCGATCTCTCCGACGGGCGCGGCGGCGAACTCGAATGACACCACGATGCCGATGCTCGCGCCCGCGCCGCGGATCGCCCAGAACAGCTCGGGGTTCTCGTCGGCGCTGACGTGCACGCGCGAACCGTCGGCGAGGACCACGTCGGCGGCCCGCAGCCGGTCGATGGTCAGCCCCTGCGAGCGGCTGAGGAAGCCGATGCCGCCGGCGGTGGCCAGCCCCCCGACGCCGACGCTCCCGCTGTCGCCAGAGCTGATCGCCCAGCCGTGGGGTTCGAGCACGTGCGCCACCTCGCCCCAGCGCGCGCCCGGGCCGATGCGCACGAGCCGCCGGGACGGGTCGACCACCTCGATCTCGTTCAGCGCGCCGACGTCGATCACCAGACCCCCGTCGTTCGTGGAACGCCCGCTGATGCCGTGGCCACCGCTGCGGACGCCCAGCGGGAGGTCCGGATGCCGGGCCGCGAAGCGCACGGCGTCGGAGACCTCGTCGATCGTGCCGGGGCGCAGCACGAGACCCGGCTTGCCTCCGCGCAGGTACGTCGAGTGCGCCGTGCGGTAGGCGAAGTCACCGGGCTCGACGGCGCTCTCGCGCAGCGAGGCCGGGAGGTCGTCGTAGGCGATGCCCGGCCGGCGCAGGCTCAGCGCCTTCGCGCTGCGGCGCGCGGTGTGCGCGTCGGTGCCGGTGCGGGCGCGCTCGGCGGCCACAGCGGCGCGCACGGCGGGCATGGTCTCGGCGGCGAACCGCTCCGCCAGACCCGGGTCGTCCCCGCCGATGATGAACGTCGAGGCGCCCGCTCCCACAGCCAGGTCGGTGAGCTGGTCGGCGCTCTCACGGCCGGACACGTTGAGCAGCCGCACGATTTCGGACGGGTCACGCCCCGCGTTCGCCGCCGCCTCGTCGATGCGGGCGTTGCCGGCTTCGAGGTCACCCGGCTGCAGGTACGACAG
>NZ_JBKEAY010000032.1:0-8331 GCF_047972865.1 Microbacterium sp. | reverse complement strand
ACGCCGATGAGAGCTTTTGCACTGCACGATTCCGGCATGCACGACATGTGCCGCCGATGACGACACAAAAAGAACTTCTTTACCTGGACGGCGCCATGATCGGCGCGGTCCTTACCGGCAGCGTATCGTTCCTGCGAACGAGCCAGTCATTTCTTCGTCGGCCCCGTTCTCTCCCCTGCAATTGTCCCTTGCGTCTTCGCAACAGGGTCTACGAACGAAGTACCAAACGACCCGACCGAAAATGTCGGTTTCCGCTCCCCAGCGTCGAAGGTAGTCCCCTGCTACAAAGCCCACTATTACGCGAGCGACATCAGTCGTCAAGCTGACGCGCACGACATGAGCGAGTCCTCATGGTGCGTCCCACTCCACCGCGCCCCCCAATCCGCGAGACTACACCCGCGCAATCGAGACCACGCGGTTTACGTGCTGTCTCGATAGCCTCGCTGTAGTCTCGCGGGGTGGCGGGGTGGATCAACCGGCGGCGTCGGTGGACAGGACGGCGTAGAGCAGGGTGTGCACGCGGTCGCGCAGACCCGCTCCGGCTCCGGCGGGGTCGTCGGCGAGGGCATCCTTCGTCGCGTTGGCGGCGCTCGTGGGCAGCATCGCGAGCATGAGGTCGTTGCCGTAACGCACCGCGAGGGCCGGATCCATGAAACCGCCCAGCACCGCATCGGTCGTGACAAGACCGTCGAAGCCCCATTCGCCGCGGAGCACGTCCTGCAGCAACTGCTCATTGCCCCCGGCCCAGCGGCCGCCGACGTTGATGAACGAGCTCATCGCACCGGTGACGTCGCCCTCCTTGACGGTGATCTCGAAGGGGCGCAGGTAGAGCTCACGCAGCGCCTGCTCGTCGACGAACACGTTGACACCCGGCGCCCGCGCGTTGATCTCCTGCTCGTTGAGCACGAAGTGCTTCATGAAGGTGAGCACACCTCGGCTCTGCGCTCCCGAGACCATCGCCGCACTCATGGTGCCCGACAGCAGCGGATCCTCGGAGAAGTACTCGAAGTTGCGCCCGCCCATCGCGGTGCGGTGCAAGTTCATGCCCGGGGCGTACCAGCCCTGCACGCCGTACGCGTTCGCCTCGGCGCCGACCGCCTCGCCCAGGTCGTAGGCCAGGTCGTCGTTCCAGGTGGACGCCACGACCACCTGCGTGGCGAACGATGCCGCCCCCAGGTCGCCGAACAGGTAGTTCAGCCCGGCGGGGCCGTCCAGCAGGATCGTCGAAGGGATGCCGAGCCGGTCGACCGCTTCGGTCTTGTACGCGCCGTGGGTGAAGAGCGCGATCTGCTCGTCGACCGTCAACTGGTCGAGGAAGAGGTCCCACTGCGGGTCGTCGTACGCGAGCCCGGCGAGGTCGGCCAGCACGAGTCCGTTCGCGGCGCCGTAGGTCGGCGCCGCTCCGGCCACCGGGGCGATCTGCGGGTCCATCGTCGCCAGGAGCTCGTCGGATGCCTCGAGGTCCAGGTCCGCGCTGTCCGGGTAGGTGCCCTCCCAGTCATCGCGGGAGAGGGTGGTGAGGCCGTCGCCGGCGTAGCCGAAGCGGTTCATGACGGATGCCCCGGTGTCGGCATCCGTGTCGTACACGACCTCGTCCGCGACCTCGACGGGGAACGTGTGCAGCGGGGTGTGCACGTCGTCGGCGACGACGACGTCGTAGGTGCCCTGCTCCAGCACGTAGTGCCCGGCGCCGGAGCGGTCCCACGACGCCATGTCGCGCAGGGCGAAGGTGACCGTCAGCGTTTCGGTCGCGCCGGGATCGAGCAGCGCCGTCTTCGCGTAGCCGGCCAGCTCGATCGCCGACTTCTCGATGCCGCCGGGCGTGTACGGGGCCGAGAAGTACACCTGCACGACCTGTTTGCCGCCGACCTCACCGGTGTTGGTGACGGTCACGTCGACACTGATCTCGTCGTCGGTGACGACGGGGGCGGCGGCGTCGACGGCGAACGTCGTGTAACTCAGGCCGTACCCGAACGGGTTACTGCACGATCTGCTCGTAGGCCTCGTCGGCGGCGTACCGGGTCTCGTAGTAGCGGTATCCGACGTAGATGCCCTCTTCGTACTCAAGCACGCCGCGGCTGACGTTCTCGTAGCGGAAGTCGCCGAGGTTCTCGGCCGCCGGGGCGCTGCGGACGTCGTAGGCGTACGTGTCGGTGAGCCGGCCCGAGGGGGTGACCTCGCCGGTGAGCACCTTGGCGAGCGAGATCGCGCCGCGCGGCCCGGGCGTGCCGATCCATACCGCGCCGGTGATCTGGGGGTACTCGTTCAGGAATCCGAGCTCCATGGCGTTGCCCGCGTTGACCACCACGATGACGTCGTCGAAGGAGGTCGTCACGGTGTCGAGCAGGTCGCGCTGCGCGGCGCTCAGGCGGAGGCTCGTGGTGCTCAGGTCGGCCGCCTCGGACGCCCCCGAGCCGATCACGACCAGTGCGGTGTCGGCGAACCCCTGCGCCTGCGTCAGCACATCGTCGGTCAGGTAGTCCGGGGCCGGCTCGCCGTTGTCCTCGCCGCCCAGGAGGATGTCGACGATGCCGAGCAGACCGGTCGAGCCGGAGGACGTCTCGGCACCGGCATCCTCCATCGCGGCATACAGCTCGGGGTTGTACTCGATGCCCTGCTCGGTGAGCGCGTCGTACAGTGTGACGGCGCTGGCCTGGTTCGCCCCGCCCGACCCGGCACCGCCGTAGCGCAGGTTGAAGGACGCGAAGCTGAAGACGTTCACGCGGCGCTCGGTCAGCGGGAGGATGCCGTCGTTCTCCAGCAGCACGATTCCCTCATCGGAGATGCGTTCGGTGACGGCGACGCTGTGCGCACGTGCCTCGTCGCCGGCGGCGGTCGCGCTGTCGAGGGAGATCGAGGTGAGCCGCCCTAGGTCACGCACCGTAGGGGCGATGACGACGGCGATCACGGCGACGATGGCGACCGCGGCACCCCAGCCGATCAGGCGGCGCGGCCGGTTCTTGATGCGGCGGTAGGCACGCTCGCGGCGGCGGTCCTCACGCTTCTCGGCGCGGGTCATCGAGGAGCGGGCGGCCTTGCGCTCTGCCTTCTGCGCCTTCTTCGCGGCGCGCGCGGCGACACGGTCGGCCTTCTTCGCCGCGGTGCGGTCTGCCGGCGACATCGCCTTCAGTTCGGCGCGGCGGGCACGGCGGGCTGCCTTCTCCTCGGCGAGACGGCGGCGCGCTTCGGCACGGATCTCTTTGCGGGTTGCCATGGGTATTCAGTCCTCGCTGTCGGGGAGCGTGGGGCTAGTGCGATTGCTGCGATGGGCCCGCCAGGCGGATGCTGTATGGCGGAAGCCGCGCCAGAACTGCCCGTTGACCATGAGCAGCAGGCCGTCGATCATCGCGGCATCGACCGAACCGCCCGACATGCGGGCGACCGAGCGGAAGGGCAGGTCGAAAGCAAAGCGGACGTTGTTCGACGCGTGCGGGCGGCCGAGGGCGAGCAGTACCCGGCTGGTGCCCTCGATGAGGCCGTACAGCACACTCGCGAAGCCGCCGCGACCCCGCGTCTGGGCCACGATGTCGTCGCGTGTGAGCGGGCGGTCAGTCGCCCAGGCCGACGGCGGCAGCTCGCGGCCGAGGAGGGCCGCGAAGTCCGCGGCCCCGACGCGGTCGACATGTCCGGCGCGGTAGGCGCCCGACCCGCCCATCTCCGGCGGATCGCCGTCGATCTCGAGGCCGGCCCGCGCGCGGATGTCGCGGGACGAGACGCCGGCGAGCACCGTGTAGGCGCCGGGCGCGACGCGCCAGTCGTGGACACCGGTGTCGAAGACGCCGAACGCGTGCTCCGCGAGCGGGATGTCGAGGGTGGTGCTCCGCCCGGGTTCCAGGGTGACTTTCGCGAACCCGGCGAGCTGGCGGGGGGCGCGGAACTGGCCGGCAGCGGCATCCGGGGCCTCGACGTAGATCTGGACGACCTCCGCTCCCGCGACGTCGCCGGTGTTGGTCACCGTCACCCGCGCGTGGTCGCAGTCGGCGCTCAGGTCGGCCAGCGCGAAGGTCGTGTAGCTGAGACCGTGGCCGAACGGGTAGCGCACGGCGGCACCGACCTTGTCGTAGTACCGGTAGCCGACGTAGATGCTCTCGCGGTGCTCGCTGGTGGCCTCGCCACGCGCAAACGCCGTCGCCCCGGGTACATCGGCGTAGCGCAGCGGATAGGTCTCGGCGAGCTTTCCGGACGGGTTGACGCGGCCGGTGAGCACGTCGGCGAGCGCGGGGCCGAGGCCCTGGCCACCCAGGTACGCCAGCACGAGGGCGTCGACGTCGTCCGCGAAGGGCAGTTCGACGGGTGCGCCGCCGGCGAGCACGACCACGATGCGGGTGCCGAGCGCGATCAGCTCGCGGGTGAGGTCGAGTTGGTTGCGGGCCAGGCGCAGGCTGCCGCGGTCGACGGCTTCGGCCTCTGCCGATTCGTCGAGGCCGAGGAACAGCAGCACGGTGTCGGCCTGCTCGGCCAGGCGGAGGGCGCGGGCGCGCAGCCGCCGCGAGGCCGCGCCCTGGCGGCGGAAACCGGGCTCGTATCCGATGATGTCGAGGTCGGTGGCGCGCAGGGCGTTCAGCGGCGGCTCGATGCGGGTGGGATTGACCAGTGAGCTGCCGGCTCCCTGGTAGCGGGGCGTGGCGGCGAAATCCCCGATGACGGCGATGCGTCCCGACTGCGGCCCCAGCGGCAGCATCCGGTTGCGGTTGCCGGCCAGCACGATGGAGCCGCGGGCCGCGTCGACGGCGATCCGATGGTGCGCCTCGTGGTCGACGGCGGGGGCATCATGACCGGTGGTGTGCTCGATGAGGGTGAGCAACTCGTCGACCCGGGCGTCGAGCACGGCTTCGTCGAGCGTGCCGGACTCGACGGCGTGGATGATCTCGCGGTCGGTGACCCCATCGGTGGAGGGCATTTCGAGCGCGTTGCCGGCGATGAGTCCCGCGACGCGGTCGTTGTTGCCGCCCCAGTCGGTGACGACGAGGCCATCGAAGCCCCAGCGACGCCGAAGGATATCGTCGAGCAGCGCACGGTTCTCGTTCGCGTACACGCCGTTGATCTTGTTGTACGAGCTCATGACGGTCCACGCGCCGCCCTGCGTGATCGCGATGCGGAAGCCCTCGAGGTAGATCTCGTGGAGGGCGCGTTCGTCGACGACCTCGTCGATCGACATGCGGTGGGTCTCTTGGCTGTTGACCGCGAAGTGTTTGGCGCTGGCGGCCACGCCGCGTGACTGGATGCCGCGGATCATCGCCGCCGCGAGCAGGCCCGACAGCAAGGGGTCTTCGGAGAAGTACTCGAAGTTGCGGCCGCCCAACGGGTTGCGTTTGATGTTGAGGCCCGGCCCAAGCAGCACGCTAACGCGTTCTGCGGCCGCCTCGGCGCCCAGCGCGCGGCCGACACCGCCGATCAGGTCGGTGTCCCAGCTGTTGGCCAGCGTGGCCGCGGTGGGGAAGCAGGTGGCCGGGATGCTGGCGTTCAGGCCCAGGTGATCGGCGGCACCGGCCTGCTTTCTCAGGCCGTGCGGGCCGTCGGTGAGCATAATCGAGGGAACACCCAGCCGGGGCACCGGCTTGGTGTTCCAGAAGTTCGCGCCCGACATGAGGGACGCTTTCTCCGCGAGCGTCATCGCATGCCGGGATCGACCGAGATCAGTAGAGCCCACGCACACACTGTAGCTGAATTTCCACCATATGGTGGATATCCAAGGAGTCAACCGTGTCTGACCGTCCCGCTTCCCCCCGTCCCGACGGGTACGCCACGGGTCGCGCCACCAAGAAGGCCATCGTCGCCAGTGCTGCGCAGGCGTTCGCGCACAAGGGGTTCTACGGGGCGTCGCTGCGGAGCATCGCGACGGCCGCGGGCGTGGACCATTCCACGCTGCTGCACCACTTCGGCAACAAGACCCAGCTGTTGCTGGCCGTCATCGAGTGGCACGACCGTGAGCAACTACGGGAGGGGCTGCCGCACAGCGTCGCCGCCGAGGCCATCGTGAGCGGGTTCGTGCGGGCCGCGGAGAGCAACCGCGACACCCCGGGGTTGGTCCAGTTGCTGTCGATGCTCACCGCCGAGGCGGGCGCCGACGACCATCCTGGCCGGCCCGTGCTGCAGCGTCGACACCGCCGGATCATGACGCTGCTGGCGTGGGTCATCCGCCGCCAGCGCGCCAAGCTGGGTCTGCCCGACGACGGTCTCACCCCGGAGCAGCGCGCGGCAATGGTCGTCGCCACCTGGGACGGGCTGCAGCTGTTCGATGCGCTCAACCCCGGCATCCTCGACGTGCCCGCCATGGTGCAGCGCACCCTGCGCGAAGCGTTCGGCCTGCCCCCGCCCCCTGACCCACCCGCCGCCCGCTGACCCGCACGCCCGCCCCACCTCAAAACCCCGCGAGACTACACGCGCGCCATCGAGACCGCGCGGTTTACGTGCGGTCTCGATGGCCTCGCTGCGGTCTCGCGGGGCAGTGGCCGCGAGAGTGGCACCACCGTCGGCGGATGCCACCTACTCCCGCATGACGGTGTCGACGCCGGGGAGGTCGCTGAACCGAGCCTTGAGATCGAGGGAGACGATCTGGCGGCCGGTCTGGCGTGCATGGGCGGCGATGATCAGGTCGTGGGCGCCTCGTGGTGTTCCTGTCCGGCGGACGTGGTCGAGCAGGACCGCGTGCTCTGCTGCGGTCGACTTTGTGTACGGGAGCACCTCGATCGTCGCTTCGACATCCTCCACGAATCTCTCGCGAGCCGCCCTTCTACCTGCATCGGCGGCGAGGACTCCGTGGCGGAGCACGGCGAGCGTGATCGTCGCGATCGCGACGTCATCGGACTCCGAGATCCCGGTGGCGCCACCGCCATGGCGATCGAGGTCGATCAACGCGTTGGTATCGAGAATCAGTCGCGCCACGACGTACCCGTGTCGTTCGTCAGGAGATGCTCGGCGCTGACGGCATCGGAGGCGAAGTGATCGTCAGTTGCGGGGCTTGCGGCACGACGGGCGAGGAAGCCCCCGACGGTGCGCTCGCTCGCGGGCACGATGCGGGCGATCACCTTGCCGTCGCGCACGATGGTGTACTCCTCCGCGTCGTGCTCGACGCGATCGAGGAGCGCCGAGAACCCTCGGGAGGCATCGCGTGCAGAAACGGTCGTCATGACGACCAAGATACACCGCCGTCAGACACGTCAGACAGAGGGTCCGCTCCGACCTGCAGTGGGTCCGCATGGGCCCACGCGACAGCGGATGCCGATGGGATCGCCCACGAACGATGACCGACACGAACCGCCGCCATGTCACCCCGCTCGATGACCTCTCGCACGCCCCGCTCACTCACGTCGAGGAACTGCGCGATCGGCCCCACCGAGAAGTGGTCTCCGGGATGATTCCAGCCATCGCACAGCGCTTTCGCCCGCGCCCGAGGCCCCCCTCACCGTCGACGGTGTCTTGCCGAAGAGACGTTCTTCACCAAGGTCTTCATCGACGAGGACAACGAGCTGCGCGTCCAACACAACCGGCCCTTCGAGATACTCCTCGATCCGCAGGTCAACGCCGACGCCGTGACCTGGGCCGCAGACGTGGACAAGGCCCGAACCTCGACCAACGTTTCCGTTGGTAAGGGTTCGAGCCTCGTGTGTGGGGTGGGCGCAATGGAGCGTTGCGGGAACAGGCGGCCACGGGTTGCAAGGCTTGTTTCCGCGTGGAATCAAGGCATCCGCGCCGGCCCTGCCCTAGACCGGGAGCCGGACGACCCGTTGATTAGCGCATCAGCGGAACCATCGAAACGACCTCGAACACGGCTCACGGACGAGGAGGTGGACGCCATGCGAACAGCCCGCGCACGCGGCGTCGGCGTGACCGAACTGGTGAGGGTGGGTTGCGCGACCCGCTCAAAGGCTGGGCTCGCGAGGTGAAGTCCCTGCCCGACACGTTCAGTATCGAGCAGCCGGGTGTTGATGTCACGACTCTTGCGCTGCAGTTCGCCGAGATGTTCCAGCCGGCGGGGCACGCCGAGGTCGGTGGGCGAGTTGACCACGGTCTCCACCCGCAGCGCCCGCCAGTCATTGAGGTACTCCTTGACCCGGGAGCTCTTGTAGAACGTCTACAACGTGACCCCGTCACCGGCGTTGACAACCCTCGTGGTGAAACGTTCCTGCTTGCGGCGCTTCCGTCCCTGCCGGAACTGCCGGCCGAAGATGACCTCGAGCCGGTCGGGACGGCCGATCCCAAGGTTGTCAGTGATCAGCTGTTCAACGAACCCGCGGGCGTGTCTGGGTGCGTCGAACACGATCGTGCGACTCGTCTCGATCTGCCGCATCGACAGTTCCCACCAGTACCCGAACGTCTCGTCATACTCGC
>NZ_JBKEAY010000022.1:0-2244 GCF_047972865.1 Microbacterium sp. | reverse complement strand
ACTCGGCTCAGCACGGCTACCCGTGTTCAGCCATGCGCCGTCGTCATCTACGACCGGGAAGCGGACGGTTCCCCAGTAGATTCGCTCGCGCCCGCGGAACGACACGTCAACCGCGCCAATGGGCACGCAATATTCCCTTACGGACGTGATGGTGCCGCTGTCGAGGTGGAGCGGCGAGGCAGACTCCGCGAACCCCGGCTTCGAGACGATTAGCCGGAGGAGGCGATCGAGCTTGAGTCCAGGAAGACTGCCCGACCGAGACCCGTCGCCTTGCGTGTAGGCATGCCCACCCCGTTGCCGTCGAGTGGGCGGATCGTCTTTCTGATTGTGAGGAACGGGCGTCCCGTCCGCGGCCTGGAGCCGAAACCCGCCCGAGCGAGCCGCCCGTTGCTCCGACTCCGACAAGTCTTCTACCGTCAAACGGTCGGTCGACTGCGAAGCCTGTTCGCACGGCTCGTTGTGCGGACGAGCGCCGAAGCACGCGGGGCGTCCGTTGCGCGATGGGCGAATGTAGTACGCGTCAGCGCGGCAGCTCACGCAGATGAGGTGGTCGCGAAGCTCCGCACGTTCAGATTCGGCGAGGTCTCTGAACTCGTGCGCGTCGTACACGGTCCCGGTTGTTGTGACTTCGGCGATTTCCATACGGTGACGGTATGCCGAGGGTCCGACACCTCATGCGATACAGCATTTGTAGTCTGTTTACGATACAAAAGCTGTATGTATGGCTCCACGATCGCCAAACTCGGCGCGATCGCCGCTGAGCACTGGGGCATGTTTACAACTGCCGAGGCTTCCGGCGCGGGCGTCGCGCGAAAGACGCTCTCGGGCCTGGCCACGTCCGGGGCAGTTGAGCGGGTTGCACAGGGCGTCTATCGCGTCGCCGGTGCCCCAGCTGCCGCGCTTGAGATCGACTCCATCCGGGTTCACTGGCTGGCGGTCGGCGGTGCAGCGACCGCCGACGGCGCGCGGGCGATCGTCGCGGCGGGCACGACTGCAGCAGCGCTGCACGAAGTGGGCGATTGGATGCCCGGGGTCACCGACTTTGTGAGCCTCACACGCCGGACGACTCGACTGCCGGGGGTTCGACTTCGGACTCGGCAGCTCAGCGCGGACGACATCATTCACGTTGACGGACTGCCCACAATGACGGTCGAGCGCATGATCGCTGACCTGGTGGAGTCACGCGAAGACCTATCACTCGTGTCCCGCGCTCTGGCCGATGCTGCATGGCGCGGCAACCTGACCCAACCGCGGCGCCTCCCCGGGCTTCTCGATTCGCTCGCGCACCGGAACGGCTACACGTCTGGCCACGCATTCGCTAATGACCTGCTCCGGAGCGCTGGACTTGACCCGGAGGACGTCGGCGTAGGCAGATCGTAGGGACTGACGCGGCCCACAGTCGCTATGCGCCGAGCGCTGTACGAACGAGTGCGCGGGCGTGCGCCACCTCCACAGGGTGGCCCGCGAGCTCCTCCAAGAGATCGCTGAGATTCCACGTCACCAGGTGGCCGAACCTCGCGGAGTAGATTCCGAGTCGACGGATGGCGTAGCGATCCGAGAAGTCGAACAACGCATAGGACACCAGCTGGTAGAGGTCGAGCAAGTCCAGTCGATCGGCTCGGCCTCCGGGCTTGTTGACCTTCGCGCCAAGTGAAGTCTTGAGGTCGAGCAGCAGGTGGTTTGCGACCATATCCGCGTCCGCCGCGCAGTAGAGCGAGCCGTCGAACGTCGGCCCCAGCACGAGCGGAGGCCCGATCTCCGGAACGAGCTTGGCGTCGGCGATCGATCGCAGTTGGCTCAACTGGCGCACGGCGTCGGGCTGGGCGAGGTCGAGCAGGTGAGCGGCGTCGAGCTGGCTCTTTGCACGCAGATCGAGCAAGGGCGATCCAGGCATCCACCCCACGCGATAGACCTCCGTCAAGAGGGCGAGTGCCCACGAGGCGCGATACAGGGTCTCGCGATCGCCGATTCCCGTCGCAACTTGTGCGGCGACGATCACTGCATCGATCTCCGCGATGAGATCAGGCGCACCACGGAACGCGGAGCGGGCGAGGTCGGCGTCGTACATGGGATTGAGCACGAACCTGATCGCGTAGTCAAAGGCACCGCCGAGTGTTCCTGCGTTGGCCGTTCCGCCCTCAACGAGCAGGATCGGCTCGCTCGATCGGTAGCCCGACTGCACTGCGCGCGTGTTCGGGAACTTCTGATCGAGGAGCTGGCGCAGCGGGGAAGCCTTGTCGCGCA
>NZ_JBKEAY010000261.1:0-11725 GCF_047972865.1 Microbacterium sp. | reverse complement strand
CGCGGGGCCTCGGATACGCAAGGACGCTGACATGACCAATCCGCAAGACCGCACGCTGACCTCCGCCGGCTTCTACGTGAGCCAGGAAGCACCCATCAACACCGACAACCCGGTGCCGACGCCGTCGGTGCCTGCACCCGACATCCTGCGCTGCGCGTACATGGAGCTCGTCGTGACCGACCTGGCGGCGTCGCGCAAGTTCTACGTCGATGTGCTCGGTCTCGTCGTCAGCGACGAGGACGACAACGCCGTGTACCTGCGTTCGATGGAGGAGTTCATCCACCACAACCTCGTGCTGCGGCAGGGGCCGGTCGCCGCGGTCGCCGCGTTCAGCTACCGGGTGCGCAGCCCCCAGGAGCTCGACGCCGCCGTCGCGTTCTACACCGAGCTGGGATGCCGGGTGGAGCGCCGCGCGGAGGGCTTCACCAAGGGCATCGGCGACTCGGTGCGCGTCGTCGACCCGCTCGGGTTCCCGTACGAGTTCTTCTACGACGTCGACCACGTCGAGCGGCTCGCGTGGCGCTACGACCTCTACTCGCCCGGGGCCCTGGTGCGCCTGGACCACTTCAACCAGATCACCCCCGACGTACCGCGGGCCACGAAGTTCATGCAGGACCTCGGGTTCCGGGTGACCGAGGACATCCAGGACGACGCGGGCACCGTGTACGCGGCGTGGATGCGACGCAAGCCCACCGTGCACGACACCGCCATGACCGGCGGCGACGGCCCGCGCATGCACCACGTCGCCTTCTCGACCCACGAGAAGCACAACATCCTCGCCATCTGCGACAAGCTGGGCGCCCTGCGCCTCTCGGACAGCATCGAGCGCGGCCCGGGCCGTCACGGCGTGAGCAACGCGTTCTACCTGTACCTGCGCGACCCCGACGGGCACCGCGTCGAGATCTACACGCAGGACTACTACACCGGCGACCCCGACAACCCGGTGGTCACGTGGGACGTGCACGACAACCAGCGCCGCGACTGGTGGGGCAACCCCGTCGTCCCCAGCTGGTACACCGAGGGCTCGCTCGTGCTCGACCTCGACGGCAATCCGCAGGCGGTGATCGCGCGTACCGAGGACACCGAGCTGGCGGTCACGATCGGCGCCGACGGGTTCAGCTACACCCGCGCCGAAGACACCGAGGCCATGCCCGAGTGGAAGCAGGGCGAGTACAAGCTGGGCAACCAGCTGTAACACCCGAATCCGGCGGGGGATGCCGGCCATCCCGGCATCCCCCGCTCCCCCTCGCGAAGGAGACGCATGTTGCAGCAGGACACGATCGGCCAGATCGCCGCGGAGCTGGCCGAGGCCGACCGCATTCACGGAGTGATCCCGCGGATCACGGCTCGTTACCCGGATGCCACGATCGAGGACTCGTACGCGATCCAGGGGGTGTGGCGCGACCGAATGATCGCGGCGGGCCGGACCCTGGTGGGGCGAAAGATCGGGCTCACCTCGAAGGCGATGCAGCAGGCCACCGGCATCACCGAGCCCGACTACGGCGTGATGTTCGACGACACGGTGTACCAGGACGGCGCCGAGATTCCGGTCGAGCTGTTCTCGAACGTGCGCATCGAGGTGGAGCTGGCCTTCGTGCTGGCGGCCCCGCTGGAGGGTCCCGACTGCACGCTGGAGGCCGTGCTGGCCGCCACCGACTACGTCGTGCCTGCCTTGGAAGTGCTCAACTCGCACATTCAGATGGAAGGGCGCACGATCGTCGACACCATCAGCGACAACGCGGCGTACGGCGGCATGGTGCTCGGCACGACGCGCAAACGCGTCGACGAGGTCGATCTGCCGTGGGTGCCGGGCGTGCTCTCCCGCAACGGCGAGATCGAGGAGACCGGCGTCGCCGCCGGCGTGCTCGGCCACCCGGCCCGTGGGGTTGCGTGGCTGGCCGACAAGTTCCACCAGCACGGCGCACGGCTGGAGGCGGGCGAGATCATCCTGGCGGGATCGTTCACCCGGCCCATGTGGGTCGAACGCGGCGACACGGTCCACGCCGACTACGGACCGATGGGAACCATCACATGTCGTTTCGTCTGACCCCCACGTTCCGCGACCGCCTCGCCGCCGCGGACCGGCCTCTCGCGGGCCTGTGGACCTGCTCCGGGTCGCCGCTGGCGGCGGAGATCCTCGCCGGCGCGGGCATGGACTGGATCCTGATCGACATGGAGCACTCTCCGCTGTCGTTGCCGGTCGTGCTCGCCCAGTTGCAGGCGATCGCGGGCTACGACACGACGCCCGTCGTACGGGTACCGATCGGGGATGCCGTCACCCTCAAGCAGGTCCTCGACACGGGCGCGCAGAACATCTTGGTGCCGATGGTGCAGTCCGCGGCCGAAGCCGAGGAGCTCGTGCGGGCGGTGCGCTACCCGCCGCGCGGCATCCGCGGCGTGGGGTCGGCGTTGGCCCGCTCGGCCCGCTGGAACCGCGTCGAGGACTATCTGCAGCACGCCGACCGGTACGTGTCGTTGTTCGTTCAGGTCGAGACGGCTCAGGGCGTCGACAACGCCGCCGCGATCGCCGCCGTCGACGGGATCGACGGCGTCTTCGTCGGCCCGAGCGACCTGGCCGCCTCGATGGGACTGCTCGGTCAGCAGACACACCCGGACGTGGTCGCCTCCGTGCGACGCGCGTTCGACGGCATCCGCTCGGCCGGAAAGCCCGCCGGGGTCAACGCGTTCGACCCGGCCGCAGCCGACGCCTATGTCGAGGCGGGCGCGTCGTTCCTGCTCGTCGGCGCCGACGTCGCGATGCTGGCCCGGGCCTCCGAAGCCTTCGCAGCGCGCTGGGTCCCCGCCGCCGACGCCACCGAACGCGCCTCCTACTGACGGCGTCCCCGAACGGGCCGTCTCGGGGCGTCTACCGGCCTCACTGCGGCCAGGCCGGATCATGCCACGGGCCGCCCTCGGCATACAGCAGGCGCGTGTCGGCACGCAGGTCGTAGGTGCGGCCGGGTAAGAGCCACTCGGCCGCCTGAACGAACGCGTCGCCGAAGCGGTACCAGTCCGCGAAACGCGTGCGCATCGGCGCCGCGGCGGCCGCCAGACGCGCCCGAGCCGATCGGGCCGTCGTGTGACGGAGGGCGACTCCGAGGCGGAGGGTGATCGCGAGATGTGCCACCTCCCACGCGCGAAGCGGGTCGCCTTCGGCGCTGCCCGGGATGTCGGCGAGGCCGATCTCGAACCGCTTCACCTGACGTTTCCAGTCCCGCGAATTCACAACCCCGCGCCGGGTCGCGACCTCACGCAGGTGCCGATTCCAGGCGGCGTTCGTGCGCGCCGGCACGAGGCTCCACCGGTCGTGGAGCATGCCGGCGCCCTCGACAAACGGTGCAGCCAACCCGAGCAGCCAGCGATCCTCAGCACTCCGAGTCGGGGTGGGGGCGACGCCGTGCCGAAGATCAGCGGGCAAGTACCCCAGCGGTTCGAGGATTGTATCCCTGACCCCCGGGCCCAACTCGCCCCGCTTCTCGCGGCGGCGACGGATCCACAGCCCGATCACGGTCCCCACGAGTGTGAAAGCGGCGGGGACCAGGACGGAGGCGGGCAGGTCCTGCACGGCTTCGATGAGCGAACTCATCGGGCGAGTCGCTCCGCCGCCGCGGCGTCGAGTTTCTCGGCGAGCGGGGTGTGCGCGTGCTCAGGAACCTGTTCGACCAATCCTTCACGGATCAGCGAGTCGAGGAGAACCAGGCGCGACTCCGGGAGCGGTTGCCGCCAGGGCAGACGCGACCACGGGCCGGTGATCGGCGCCAGCAGCGCGGCCTGGCGGCTGATGTCGTGAGCGTCGTTCTGCTTCTCCTCGATTCCGTCGGCGCTGTTCCAGAACCACCGCGCGCGCAGGAAGTGATCCCCCATCTCCTCCCAGGAGGCGTAGCGCGCCTGCAGGTGAGCGGAGATCAGGTTCAGCGTGTCGACGGCTTCGGAGTCGGTGAGCCACTCCAGCGCGTAGCCGGAGCGCGTCAACATGGCCGCCCGCACCAGGTCCCAGGCGTCGAACCGTACGTCGCGCACACCGCGGTGATTTGCTTGGGCCTGTGCGACCTGCCAGGCCTGCTCTTGATCATCCCGCATCGGCATCACGCGTCCGCTCGCGAGATCCTCCAACCACACCCGGTGTCCTTCGCGCAGCAAGCCGTAGATCTGCGCGAGCATCTGCGGCCGCGATCGGATTCCCCACGCCTCCGCGAGGGCGAGACGTGTCTGCTCGTGGTTGCCCTCGGTCAGCCTGTCCCACGGATCGCCGGCGCAGATGCCGTAGACCGCCGTCACCCCGAGCGACCAGTGTTCCGGGGCCGGGGTGAACCGGGCGGGGTCTGCGTGCCAGCGCACCCGGTGGTGCTCGGTGTAGTCCGCCGGGGCTGTGCCGCGCCCTTTTCCAAACATTCCCACGGACCCGTACGTTGTCGCTGCGGAGCGGAGGAAGCGCCACAACTTCACCACGACATACAGCGCGACGATGCCCCCCACGAGAGGCCAGAAGTACGGCGTCAGCCGCTCGATCCACTGCTCCACGAGTTGGCCCGACACGTTCCCCACGACGACGTTCACCTCGCCACCCTACGGGGTTCGACGGGACCTGCCGTAACGACGCCCAGACGTGGCACAGTGGAGGCATGAGGAAGTGGGTCATCAGGTTCGCATCGTTGTACGTGTTCAACGCGGTCGTGCTGCTCGTGATCGGATGGCTCACGCCCGCCCGGGTCGGGTTCGCAGTGTTCATCGCGGCGCTCGTGTTCACCCTCATCGAGATGTTCCTCACCCCGCTGATCCGCAAGATGTTCGCGGGCTTCGCCCACACCGATCGGCCCCGCAGCCGCGTCGGTGAGTGGTTCGTGCAACTGCTCGTGGCGCTCGGGGTTGCAGCGTGCGTCTGGGTGCTGACACTGTGGCTGACACCGGTGCGCGCCGGCGGCTGGTTCTGGGCATACATCCTGCCGCCGATCATCATCGCGATCGGCTGGCTCGTCTACGCGGCGGTCTCCGACAAGATCGAGGCCGGCGCCGGGTCGTTGTACGACCGCGCCGATGCCGGGTTGCGCGGCGGTTCCGAGCAACCCGCCGCACCGGAGTCGCCGGCCGCTCGGGAGGGCCGCGCCGAACTGTCCGACGGCCTCACCGCCGAGCAGCGCCGTATGCTGGACGAGTTGGGATCGTAGCGTTCTCGCCCGGATGTGACGTTCCGTGTCGCATTCGCACATCCGTCGCCGCTGAACGGGGCAGGATGGGAAAGGCATGTCGCGCAGTTCCCCCGATGCGCGCCGCCGGCCCTCTGCTCAGAGACGTCCCGCCCCACAGACTTTGGAGGCCCCATGTCGCGCTCCGCGCTGCGCACCGCCCTCGTGACCGCCACGACCCTCGTCGCCCTGCTGGCGACGGGCTGCTCGAACGCCTCGACACCGACCGAGGAAGCCGGCGAGACCGCCGCCGCCGAGGAGGGCTACATCACTCCCGGCAAGCTCACGATCGCCACCGGCGACATCGCGTACTACCCGTACGTCATCGACGACGACCCCGCCAGCGGCGAGGGGTTCGAGGCGGCGATCGCGTACGCCGTGGCCGACAAGCTCGGGTTCGCCCACGACGACGTGGAGTGGGTGCGCACGAGCTTCGAGGCCGCGATCGCGCCCGGACCGAAGACGTTCGACTTCAACATCCAGCAGTACACGATCACCGACGAACGCACGCAGGCCGTCGACTTCTCGTCGCCGTACTACTCCGCCAGCCAGGCCGTGGTGGCCGTCACCGGCGGCGCGGCCGACGACGTCGACTCACTCGACGGCCTCAAGGGCCTGACCCTCGGTGCGATGGCCGGGTCGACCAGCGCTATCACGATCGACGAGGCGATCGCACCGAACGTCGACCCGCTGTTGTTCGACTCGAACGAAGACGCCGTCGCGGCGCTGTCGGCGAACCAGATCGACGCGCTCGTCCTAGACCTGCCGACCGCATTCCTGGCCACCGCGGTGTACATCGAGGACTCGTTCATCGTCGGTGAACTGCCCGCCGCGGGTGTACCCGACGAGTGGGGGCTGCTGCTGGCGAAGGACTCGCCGCTGACCCCCGTCGTCACGGCGGCCGTTGACGAACTGCGCGAAGACGGCACCCTCGACGCGCTCGCCGACGAATGGCTCGGCGCGGGCCAGGGCGTCACCCTCCTGCAGTGACGCGGATGCCATGACCGCCGCCATCCGCCGCCCGCACGGGCGCGGACGCGGCCCGTCCGCTAACGTCGTCCCGTGACCGCGCCGCACACGCCGAGCCCGCTGGAGTCGCAGCGCCGCGCCTACCGCCGCCGCCAGACACAGCGGTCGGTGCTGGTGGCGGCGGCATCCACTCTCGCGTTCGCCGTGCTGGTATGGCTCTTCGTCGTGCGCACACCCGGCTGGGCGGCGGTGCAGCAGGCGTTCTTCGACCCCGAGATCGCGCTGCGGTCGTTGCCGCGGGTGTGGGACGGGTTCCTCATCAACCTGCAGGTGCTGCTGTACGCGGTGTTCACCGTCGCTGCCGTCGCCCTGCTGGTCGCGGTGCTGCGGACCCTGCGCGGACCGGTGTTCTTTCCGCTGCGGGTGATCGCCGCCGTCTACACCGACGTGTTCCGCGGCGTGCCGTTCATCATCGTGCTGTTCCTGGTCGGGTTCGGGCTGCCGACACTGCTGGACCAGCGCATCCATCCGGTCGTGCTCGGCGTGCTCGCGGTAACCCTCACCTACTCCTCGTATGTGGCCGAGGTGATCCGCGCCGGCATCGAAGCCGTGCATCCCTCGCAGCGCCTGGCGGCACGCGCCCTGGGCCTCGGCTACGGGCAGACGTTGCGACGCGTGGTGCTGCCCCAGGCTCTGCGCAAGATGACCCCGCCGCTCATGAACGACTTCATCTCGATGCAGAAGGACGTCGGGCTCATCTCGATCCTCGGCGCGGTGGATGCCGTCCGGGGTGCGCAGCTCGTCGCGGCGCAGACCTACAACTTCACACCGTACGTCGTCGCCGGGCTGCTGTTCATCCTGCTGGCGGTGCCCAGCATCCGCCTCACCGACTGGTACACCGCGAAACTGCGCGACCGCGAGCAGGCGGGGGCGATTCTGTGAGCGCGGTACTGCGGGCCACAGGGCTCTGGAAGTCGTTCGGGTCGCGCCCGGTGCTGCGCGGCGTGGATCTCTCCCTGTCGGCGCACGAGGTCGTAACACTGATCGGGGCAAGCGGATCGGGCAAGTCGACGCTGCTGCGGTGCCTGAATCTGCTCGAACCGATCGACGACGGGCAGATCTTCCTGGGCGAGGAGGACATCTCCGACCCGCGGGTGGACGCCAACCGGGTGCGGGCGCGGTTCGGGGCCGTGTTCCAGAGCTACAACCTGTTTCCGCATCTGTCGGTGCTCGACAACGTGACGCTCGCGTCGCGGGTGGTGCGACGCGAGCCGCGACGCGATGCCGAGGAGCGCGCGCTGGCGCTGCTGGAACGCATCGGGCTCGCCGAGCAGGCGCGGCAGCATCCCGACCGGCTGTCCGGCGGGCAACAGCAGCGCGCCGCGATCGTGCGGGCGTTGGCCGGCGATCCCGAGGTGCTGCTGCTCGACGAGATCACCTCGGCGCTGGACCCGGAACTGGTGGGCGAGGTGCTCGACCTCGTGCGTCAGCTCGCCGCCGACGGCGCCACCATCCTGATGGCGACCCACGAGATGGCGTTCGCGCGGGATGTGGCCGACCGTGTCGTCTTCCTCGACGCCGGGACGATCCTCGAAGAGGGCCCGCCCACGCAGGTGTTCGGCGCCCCGCGCCACGCGCGCACCCGCACCTTCCTCAGCCGCGTCCTCCCCTGACCCCGCACCACGGACTGCGGGGCGGGGCGGGGCGGGGGTGCTACTGCTGCAGTCCGGGGTAGAGGGGGAAGGCGGAGGCCAGGGCATCCACCCGGGCACGCAGCGCGGCCACGTCGGCGCCGGGCTGCAGAGCGAGCGCCACGATGTCGGCGAGCTCGGTGAACTCGGCGTCACCGAACCCGCGGGTGGCCAGCGCCGGAGTCCCGAGTCGCAACCCCGACGTGATCAGCGGCGGGCGCGGGTCGTTGGGCACCGAGTTGCGATTGACGGTGATGTGGATCTCGTGCAGCAGGTCTTCGGCGGCGCGGCCGTCCAGCGCCGCGTTGCGCAGATCGATGAGCAGCAGATGCACATCGGTGCCACCGGAGCGCAGCGAGATGCCGGCGTCGACGACATCCTGCTGCCGGAACCGCTCGGCGATGATCTTCGCCCCGCGCACGGTCCGCTCCTGCCGCTCCCGGAACTCGTCCGTCGCGGCCAGCTTGAACGCGGTCGCCTTGGCCGCGATGGCGTGCATGAGGGGCCCGCCCTGCTGCCCGGGAAACACCGCCGTGTTGATCTTCTTGGCGAGGTCGGCGTCGTTGGTGAGGATGAAGCCCGAGCGCGGACCGGCGATCGTCTTGTGGACAGTGGACGACACGACGTGCGCGTGCGGGACGGGAGAGGGATGCTGGCCACCCGCGACCAGTCCGGCGAAGTGAGCCATGTCGACCCATAGCAACGCACCCACCTCGTCGGCGATGGCGCGGAACGCCGCAAAATCGAGCTGACGGGGGTAGGCCGACCACCCGGCGATGATGACGCGGGGTCGGTGCTCGAGCGCGAGCCGGCGCACCTCGTCCATATCGATGACGCTGGTCTCGGGGTCGACTTCGTAGGCGACGACGTTGTAGAGCGTGCCGGAGAAGTTCAGCTTCATGCCGTGCGTGAGGTGCCCGCCGTGATCGAGCGAGAGACCCAGCAGCGTGTCGCCGGGCTGGGCGATCGCGTGGAGGACGGCGGCGTTCGCGGATGCGCCGGAGTGCGGCTGCACGTTCGCGTACGCGGCCCCGAACAGCGCCTTGGCCCGCTCCATCGCGAGTTCTTCCGCCACATCGACCACTTCGCATCCGCCGTAGTAGCGGCGGCCCGGGTAGCCCTCGGCGTACTTGTTGGTCAGCACCGAACCCTGGGACTGCAGCACGGAGACGGGCACGAAGTTCTCCGAGGCGATCATCTCGAGGTACGTGCGCTGGCGCTCGAGTTCGCGGTCGAGCACGTCGGCGATCTCGGGGTCGACTTCGGACAGGGGCGCGGTGAAGTAGGAATCGGTCATGACTCTCCTGACGACGGGAATCGGATACGGGCGCCGATGCCCTGCGACGGCGCCTCACGAGTCCGACCCAGGCGCGCGGTCGGATGCCGTGTCGGTCGCTCCCCGGTGGTGGCCCACCTTAACGCCAGTCGCGACGTGTCCGAGCATATCCGATGGCGCCGCGCGCCGGCGCTCCTGGTCGAGTGCGCGGACGGGTTTCGTTCCGGGGAGCCGCGGAGTAGTCTCGAAGAGACCTTTTGTTAGGTATCTTTACATCCCCCGCATCCCCTCAGAGTTGCTCATGGAGGTCCCGTGACCGTCATCGTGCACGGCGTTCGACTGGTCGACGACGGCGCGATCCATGACGACGCCTGGGTGGCCTTCACCGATGGGCTGGTCACCGGACGCGGTGTCGGCACGTCGTGGCAGCGTCTTCCCGTGCGGGCGCATGCGATCGACGCCGCCGGGATGTGGCTCACGCCGGGCTTCGTCGACATCCACGGTCACGGCGGCGGCGGCGGCGCGTTCGACGACGGGCCGGATGCCGTCGCGGTGGCCCGCGCCGCCCACCGCGCCCGCGGCACGACGCGCGCGGTCCTCTCCCTGGTCACGGCATCGATCGACGACCTCTGCGCCCGCGTGGCCATGATCGCCGACCTCACCGACACCGACGCGACCGTCCTCGGCAGCCACTTGGAAGGCCCCTTCCTGGACCCCGGCCACAAGGGCGCGCACACCGAGCATCTGTTGCGCGCCCCGCACCCGTCCGAGGTCGAACGGCTCATCGCGGCCGGGCGGGGCACCATCCGCCAGGTGACGATCGCCCCCGAGCGTGAGGGCGGGCTGGACGCCATCCGCGCCTTCACGGATGCCGGTGTCACCGTCGCGGTCGGGCATACCAATGCCACGGCGGAGCAGGCGGCGGCCGCCTTCGACGCCGGAGCGACGCTGCTCACGCACGCTTTCAATGCGATGCCGGGCATCCACCACCGCGCCCCCGGTCCGGTCGTCGCGGCGATGCGCGATCCGCGGGTGACCCTCGAACTCATCGCCGACGGCGTTCACGTGCATCCCGACGTCGTCGCCCTCGCTTTCCAGTGCGCGCCCGGACGTGTGGCCCTGATCACCGACGCCATGGCGGCCGCGGCCGCCGGCGACGGGCAGTACGCATTGGGCGGGCTGGCCGTCACCGTCACGAACGGAACCGCGCGCCTGACCGAGGGCGACTCGATCGCCGGGTCGACGCTGACGCAGGATGCGGCGCTGCGGATGGTGACCGGCATCGGCGTGCCGCTGCCCGATGCGGTGGCCGCCGTGACCCGGGTGCCGGCGCGCGCCATCGGCGTGGACGGCTGCTGCGGGTCGCTCGCGGTCGGCTCACCCGCCGACGCCGTGCTGCTGGATGGCGAACTGTCGGTGCGCGAGGTGTGGACGGCGGGAGCGAGTGTCGCGTCGCGGTAACGAGATGGTGGGGGGCGATGCCCCCGCATCGCCCCCCACCGTTCCCCCGTCAGAGCGCTGTGAGGATCCCCCGATTTCACAGCCCCGGCCGAACGAATCCCTGCTGCATTCGGGACAGCAGAGCCATTCACACTGAGAGATGCACCCCGCCCGCGTTCATTACGCGATTCGCAGAACTTTTTCATCGGGCCCCCGACCGGGTGGTCCACAATGGAGGCAGGCACATAATAAAGCGGGGGCGGAGCCGTCTCTCTGGGTGAGGATGCCCCAACCCCGGGATGAGATCGATGGACCCCGATGACACCGCGGACGTGAACGACGTCTCCGATGCCGACCTCGTGCAGCGCACGCGGGCGGGAGAGGCTGGCGCGTTCGGGCAGTTGTGGCAGCGCCACTATCGCGCCGGTATCACGGTGGCCCGTTCGGTGACCTCGAGCCTCGACCCGGACGATCTGGTGCAGGAAGCCTATGCCCGCATCTTCAGCGCGATCCAGAAGGGCGGCGGGCCGACGGGCGCGTTTCGGGCGTACCTGTTCACAAGCATCCGCAACACCGCCGCCGGATGGGGCCGAGCCAAGCGCGAGTCCGCGATGGACGAACTTGAAACGGTTCCCGACCCCGAAGCCGTTGCGCACACCACCGACGAGGCCCTGGACCGCAGCCTGACCAACCGGGCGTTCCGCTCGCTGCCGACACGGTGGCAGGAGATCCTCTGGTACACCGAGATCGAACAGATGAAGCCGGCCGAGATCGCGCCGCTGCTGGGCATGAAGCCCACCGCGGTGGCGCAGCTCGCGTTCCGAGCGCGGGAGGGGCTGCGCGAAGCCTGGATCCAAGCTCACCTGCGCAACGCCGAGCCCGGCTCGGAGTGCCAGTGGACGATCGAGCACCTCGGCGCCTACGCCCGCAACAACCTCGGACGCCGTGACCACACCCGCGCGACCGACCATCTCAGCCAGTGCGCACGCTGCACGATCGTCGCCTCGGAAGCGACCGAAGTCTCGCACCGGCTGTCGTTGATCGTGCTCCCGCTCGCGGTGGGCGCGGGGGTCGCGACGGCCTACCTGGCCTCCGCTCAGGGCGGCGGGACGCCGCTGGTCGCCCTGGCGGCAGCGGGTGCGCCCGCGATGCCCGGCGCGGTTGTG
>NZ_JBKEAY010000232.1:0-13559 GCF_047972865.1 Microbacterium sp. | reverse complement strand
GTCGATAGCGAGCGAGACGCCGAGGATTCGGCTCATGACGGAGTCGGTGCTACGTGCGGGATATTCCGCAGCGCACCATCGCATGACTGCACCGTCGGTGTGGTCGATGCGCTGCAAGAATCGACGCATCAAGGCATGGTCGGCACGCCAGCGTCGGCGCAGGAGCGCCGTGGACAGGGTGACAGGTTGCGGCGCCGGAGCATGCCCGGGCACCGCAACCTGCTGGTGATGCACCGTCACCAGGCGATCAGGCGAAACGCACTTTGTTGTTTCATGGCTGTTTTCCTTTCTGCAGCGAGCCAACGCTCCGCCCCTCATAGCAGTCGACTGTACGAGGCTGCGCGTCTGAGATGAACGGCCTTTCGGGCACACTTCTGGCCGAAGGTATAGGAATGAGCAGCGGCGCCGTGACGTGGCTCGGGCAGGAGCTGGCCGGCGTAGGCACGAGAACCGCGTAGAAGGACCGACAGCCGGTGCGGGGCGGTGGGTGACGCGGGACGGTGACGGTCAGTCGACGGCGACGACGTCGATCGAGGCGGTGCCGTCGGGTAGGATCGTCACGGTCCCGCCGAGGAAGAACGGCACCTCTTCGGTGACGGTGAGGATGCTGCCGTCGCGCAGCGACTGGATGTCAACGGTGATCTGGGCCACCGCGAGCGTGCGGCGGATGCCCCAGTCGGTGCCCGCGGGGACGAGCGCGACGGTCGGTTGGGCCAGGATCGACCACTCCGGGTCGCCCACGACCCGGTTCTGGAAGAACCGGCCGAACGGGCATCCCGTGGGCTGCAGCACGGTCTGTTCGGCGCACGCGGTGAGGAAGGCCGCCACTTCGTCCTGCACGACCTGGATCAGTTCGGGGGTCGGCTCGGCCTGCAGTTGCACCGGAACCTCGGCGAGCGGGCTGTCGGAGAGCACCGCGACCCCCGGGGTCGTCGCCGCCGGGGTCTGCACCGCGAGGGAGTACAGGCCCGGCGAGAACACCAGCAGCGGAAGCGGGTCGAGGGGGTCGGCGTCGGCCCCGTCAGCGGAGACCTGGCGCTTGTCGACCGGGAAGCCGTTGACCTGGAACTGCATCGCGCCGCGCACGGTCAGCTCGATGACAGCGAGGGGGCTCTGCGCGAACCGCCACGCCGGGGCGACCCCCGCCCATCCGGAGCGTTCGACCAGGAACGTGGTGGTGCCGGAGTGGCGGCCGGCGTTGTAGCTGACCGTCACGGCGGTGGCGTCGTCGCGCTGTTCCGTGCCGATCGCGGTCACCTGGGTGAGGGGCGCGAGGGCATCGGCCCGCAGCAGTGCTTCGCTCGCGGTGACCGGCAGCCCGGCGGCATCCCGTTCGCCCGAGTCGATCGCGACGCCGGGGAGGGCGAGGGCGTCGGCAGCGCGACCCTGGGCCAGCAGGTCGAGGTAGCGCAGTACGAACGCGGTGGGGCTGTACAGGTTCTGGTAGGTGACGGCGGTGGCCGACGCGAGAGCGCCGACCAGCAGGACCCCGACCACCGCCAGGGCGATGAGGTCGCGCCGCAGAGTGCGCCGCGCGCGGCGGTCGGCGCCGGCGCGCGCCAAAGGCGCCGCCGCTCCTCCCGCCGGCTGGTGCATGCGCCCAGTCTAGGAAGGCGCGCCTGAGAGCTAGCATGGGGGCGGTGAGCACTCCGCCTCTGTCGCCCGAGCAGGAGGAGTTGTTCCGCCTGATCGAGGACACGCGCGAGCACGTGTTCGTGACGGGGCGGGCCGGCACCGGCAAGTCCACGTTACTGCAGCACCTCGCCTGGAACACCGACAAGCAGATCGCGGTGTGCGCACCCACGGGGGTGGCGGCACTCAACGTCGAGGGGCAGACGATCCACTCGCTGTTCCGCCTGCCGATCGGGCTGATCGCCGACAGCGAGCTGGATCAGCCCGAGCCGACGCGCAAGATCCTGAACGCGATCGACACCCTCGTGATCGATGAGATCTCGATGGTCAACGCCGATGTGATGGATGCGATCGACCGGTCGCTGCGGCAGGCGAGGCGTCGGCGCAGCGAACCGTTCGGCGGCGTGCAGATCGTGATGTTCGGTGACCCCTATCAGCTCTCACCGGTGCCGCCGCGTGGCGATGAACGACGGTACATCACCGACCACTACCGCTCGTTCTGGTTCTTCGA
Organism: Microbacterium sp.; assembly: GCF_047972865.1. GTDB lineage: Bacteria > Actinomycetota > Actinomycetes > Actinomycetales > Microbacteriaceae > Microbacterium. The sequence continues at coordinate 11,416 of NZ_JBKEAY010000232.1, read as the reverse complement.
CGCGCAAGTGTGGGCCGGGCCGCGGCAGGATGGGCCGGTGCGCTCGGACGGGCTGCTCGACCTCGGGCGGGTGGGAGCGCCGCTGCACATCAAGGAGCTGCGCGACATCCACCGTCAGGCCGACGCAGGTTTTAAAGAGATCCTCAACGCGGTGCGGCACGGGGTCGTGACCGCCGACATGGCCCACACGCTCAACTCCGCCGGTGCGCGCCCGGTGCCGGCTCCCGTCGACGGCGAGCCGCCGGTGATCACCCTCGCGACGCGCAACGACATCGTCGCCCGGATCAACCAGCGTCACCTCGATGCGCTCTCCGGTGCCGTGCAGACCGCGCGCGCCGACATCACCGGCGATTTCGGCCGCGGCGACGCGTACCCCGCCGACGCCGAGCTCCAGCTGAAGGTGGGTGCACAGGTGATGTTCCTCCGCAACGACGTCGCCGGGTTCGGCGGTGACGGCCCGCGTTGGGTGAACGGCTCGATCGGCACCGTCACGCGCATCGCGGGCGGGTCGGTGCGCGTCGACGTCGACGGTACCGAGCACGACGTGGAGCCGGCCGTCTGGGAGAGGTTCCGGTACGCGTACGACCCAGGCTCGCGCAAACTGACGCGCGACATCGTCGCCGAGTTCACGCAGTTCCCGCTGCGGCTGGCGTGGGCGATCACCATCCACAAGTCGCAGGGCAAGTCGTACGACCGTGCGGTCATCGATCTGGGGTCGGGGGCGTTCGCGCCCGGTCAGACCTATGTCGCGCTGTCGCGGCTGACCTCGCTCGACGGGCTGTATCTGTCGCGGCCGCTGCGGCCAGCCGACATCCTCGTCGACCAGGACGTGCGCCGGTTCATGGCCGGCATCCGTGCCGCCCGGGCGTGACCGGGTTCAGGCGGTGCGGGCGGACCTGGCGGCGGTCAGGTCGGTGAACAGGTCGGTGTTGAACTGGTAGGCCACCAGCACCTCTTCGATCACCTGCTCGCGTTCCTCGGCATCCCACGGGGCGGAGTCCAGCTGGTCGCGGTACACGGTCTTGAAGGCTCGTGGATCGGCGATCTCGTCGAAGATGTAGAAGCCGATGCCGTTGGTGTCGAAGCCGAACTGGCGGGCCATGAGCTTGCCGATGAACAGGCCGCCGGAGAGGTCGCCGAGATAGCGCGTGTAGTGGTGCGCGATGAACCCGCCCGGCCAGGTGCGCCCCACCTGGCGGATGCGGTCGACGTATCGTCGTGTCGTCGACAGCGGCTCGATGCGCTCGCGCCAGTCGTCGCCGATCAGGAACCGCAGATCGGCCTCCAGCGCGGGCAGCCGGGTGAGCTTGGCGGTGATGAAGGGGGCGGCGACCGGGTCGTCCTGCATGTGCTCGGCGGCCGATTCGAGGGCTTCGTAGATGAACCAGTGCTGCGCGACCAGCGCGATGTAGTCGTCGCGCGACCCGCGACCCTGCATGAGATCGGCCATGAACCCGGAGTGTTCGCTGCCGGAGTGAGCGTTGCTGGAGCGCTCGCGCAGTGCGGTCGAGAACGGGATGATGTCGGGCATACCTACAGTCTAGCTGAAGCTAAGGGTCATCTAAACTGAAGGTTCACCGTCACTCGTGCGGTCGCGGTGTGAGGCCCAGCCGTGCGCACGCGGCGTCGTAGAGCGCCACGATCTCGCGGCGCACCTCGCGCCGCTCCATGAGGGGCCCCCGGGCCACGGCACCTCGATGATCTCGCTCGCACCGTCCGAGGCGACCGCGCGCCACCTCCCGGCCGACGCGTCGAGCCCGATCATCTCGGACGCCACGATGTCGGAGTGCGGTGAGAACGCCCGCACGATCAGCACGTTGTCGTCTCGGTGGTCGTCGTTCATGTGCTGCAGGATCGCGCGCACCACGTCGTCATCGAACACATCGGTCATGGGTTCACACTAATGATCGGCGGATCGGCATCCGGCGGGTAAGTTGGGATCCGGTCCGATCCGAGGGAGAGTGCATGCCGCGCATGAGTCCCGTCCGCCGTGTGGGCGCGATGATCGTCGCACTCGCCGTGTCGCTGGGTGCGACCGCGTGCTCCCCCGACGCCACCTCGACGGTGCAGTTGCCGGCGCAGGTCGACGCGGAGCTGTCGGCCGGCGTCACGGGGGAGCTGCGCGCCGCCGTGGAGGACGCGATGACCGCGACCGGCTCGCCGGGCGCTCTGGTGGGGGTGTGGGTTCCCTGGGCGGGGGTGTGGACCGAGGGCTTGGGAATGACCGGACCCGGCGGTGACACCCCGACGACCGACCTGCGGTTCAAAGCCACGCGGGTGACGCGGGCGATGACGTGCGACGTGCTGTACGCCCTGGTCGCCGAAGGGGTGGTCGGGATGGACGACTCGGTGACGACCTGGCTCCCCGGGTACCCCGGCTTGGAGGGGGTGACGCTGCGGCAGCTGTGCGACAGCACCTCGGGGCTGCGCGCCTACGAGTCGGAGCTGCAGGGCCGGTGGCTGGCCAATCCGACCCGGGTGTGGAATCCGAAAGAGCTGGTCGCGTACGGCGCCTCGCAGGGACTGGCGTTCTCGCCCGGGAGCGCCTTCGGTGACACCGACACCGCGTATGTTCTCCTCGGGATGGCGCTGGCCAAGGCGACGGGCAAGACCGAGGCCGAGCTGTTCGACGAGTACGTGTTCGAGCCGATCGGGATGGACTCCAGTTCCCTGCCCGACACGATGCCCGACTCGAGTGTGCTCCCCGGGTACCGTTCGGACAACGTCGACGGCGAACCGGACTGCATCGATCCGAACGACTACACCGCGCTGTCGCCGTCGGCGGGCAGCACCGCCGGCGGGGTGGTCAGTGACCTCGACGACCTGGCCCGCTACGCGCAGGCGACCGCGCTCGGGCTGCGCTCGTTCGACGACAGCAGGCTCGAGAACCCGGTGACCATCAGCAGCAAGCAGCCGGCCTGGTTCACGGCGGGCGGCGGGCTGTACCGCGCCGGCGATCTCGTGGGTCAGTACGGGTCGCTCCCGGGCTACATGACCGCGGCGTTCGCCGACCGGACCACGGGGCTCACGGTGGTCGTCGTGCTCAACAACTCGCGGGCGTCGACGACGCTCATGCGGGCCCTCGGATGGCAGCTGGCCGCCATCGCCTCGAAGGCGCCCGCCGCGGAGGGCAATGCCACCCCCGAGACCGGCTACCCCTGGACCCCGTCCGACATGGCCGCTCAGGTCGCCGAACGGGCCGTCTGCTCGTGAGCACGCGCGGACCCGCGGTGTCCGCCGCGGTGTTCGTGATCGCGGGCCTGGCGTGCCAGGAGGCGGGTGCGGCGCTCGCGGTCGTCCTGTTCGACCGGGTGGGGCCGCTTGGCATGGTGATGCTGCGCCTGGTGTTCTCCGCGGTCATCCTGCTGCTGATCGCCCGTCCGCGGCTACGCGGCCACACCGCCGCGGCGTGGCGCGCGGTGGTGGGGTTCGGCGCGGTGCTGGCGCTCATGAACTCGCTGTTCTACCTCGCGTTGGAACGACTGCCGCTCGGGGTGACGGTGACCATCGAGGTGCTTGGCCCGCTGACGCTGTCGATCGTCGCAGCGCGTCGTGCCTCGGCGTGGCTGTGGGCGGGACTGGCGCTGGCGGGGGTGGCGGCCCTGGGTGGCGGCGGCTGGGACCGGCTCGACCTGCTGGGGGTGGCGTTCGCCCTGGGGGCGGCGGCCAGCTGGGCGCTGTACATCCTCGCCTCCGCGCGCGTCGGGGCGGCCGTCCCCCGGCTGGACGGTCTGGCCTGGGCGATGACGGTGGGGGCGCTGCTCGCCCTGCCGCTCGGAGTGGCCGACGCCGGAAGCGCTCTGCTGCGTCCGGACCTGGTCGCGCTGGGCGCCGGAGTCGCGGTGCTGTCGTCGACGATCCCGTACACGCTGGAGCTGCTCGCGCTGCGGCGGTTGCCGGCATCCGCGTTCGCCATCCTGATGAGCCTGGCACCGGCGACGGCCGCGCTGGCGGGCTGGATCTTCCTCGCCCAGGGGATGTCGTGGCTCGAGACGGTCGGGATCGCGCTGGTGATCGCCGCATCGGTGGGGGCGATCCGCGCCGCGGGGCGGCACGCGCCGGACGCCGCCGAACCCCTCGGGTGAGTCCGCCGTCTAGAGTGGGACCGATCGACGACGGGAAGCCGGGGCGGAGGGGCGATGCGGATCGGGTACGCCGCCACACTGGAGCAGTTCGCGCCCGCCGAGGTCATTGACCACTGCGTGGCCGCCGAGCGGCACGGCTTCGACGGCATCGTCGCGACCGACCACTTCCAGCCGTGGCTGACCCGGCACGAGGCCGCCTCGCACGTGTGGACCATGCTCGGGGCGATCGGCGCGCACATCCGCGGTGATCTGGCCCCGGTCGCGGTCACCCCCACGTTTCGCACGCACCCGGCGGTGGTCGCGCAGGCCGCCGCGACCCTGGCCACCCTCTATCCGGGGCGGGTGTGGCTCGGGGTCGGGTCGGGGGACGCCCTCAACGAGCACATCGTCGGCCGGTATTGGCCGGAGGCGGGAGAGCGCATCGACGACATGTTCGAGGCGCTCGAGATCATCCGCGGGCTGTTCGCCGCGTCGGCGGCGGGGCGGACGATCCGCCACCGCGGGAGCCGGTTCCGCCTGGAGTCGACCAGGCTGTGGACCATGCCGGCCACGCCGCCGCCGGTGCTGGTGGCAACGTCCGGTCCGATCACGGCCCGCCGTGCCGGGCAGGTCGCCGACGGGCTGGTGACCAACGCCGAAGGGGTGGACCGCGCTGCGCGCGTGCTGGAACGGTTCGCGGCCGGCGCCCGCGAGCGCGGCCGCGACCCCGAGACCATGCCGCGGGTGCTGCACGTGCACCTGTCGTGGGCGCCGACCGAGGAGGAGGCGATGGCAGGTGCCGTACAGGAGTGGCCGATCGCGGGACTGCGGGTGCGGCGCGGCGACGTGCGTTCGCCCGCCGACTTCGAGCGGCTGGTGCGGTCGGTGACCGCCGCGGACGTGGCCGCCGGGATGTTGGTGTCGGCCGACCTCGACGTGCATCGCGCGCGGCTGCAGCAGTACGCCGACCTGGGGTTCACGCGCATCTACCTGCACAACGTGGGACGCGACCAGCGCACCTGGATCGAGCAGTTCGGGGCGCACGTGCTGCCGAAGGTGCGCGCATGACGGCGCTGACGGCCTTTGCGATCCCCGGCATCGGCGAGGTCGTGCCGGGTGATGATCTGTCCGCGCTGATCCTGGACACCGGGGTGGCGCTCGAAGAGGGCGACATCCTGGTGGTGACCTCGAAGATCGTCTCGAAGGCGGAGGGCCGCTACGTGGCCGCCGCCGACCGGGAGGACGCCATCACCGCCGAGACCGTGCGGGTCGTGGCGACGCGGACGACCGACGGCCACACCACGCGCATCGTGGAGAACCGGCTCGGCATCGTCGCCGCCGCTGCAGGGGTGGATGCCAGCAATACGCCGGAGGGGTGGATCCTGCTGCTGCCGGTCGACCCGGACGCGTCCGCGCGTGCGCTCGCCGCGGCGGTGCGGGAGCGCACCGGGGTCACCGTCGGGGTGATCGTGAGCGATACCCTCGGGCGACCGTGGCGCAGTGGGCAGACCGACGTGGCGATCGGGGCGGCCGGGGTGCGGGTCATCGAGGACTTGCGCGGGGTGGCGGACTCGGCGGGTCGCCTACTGGTGGTGACGGCGCCGTGCGTCGCGGACGAACTGGCCGCGACCGGCGACCTCGTGAAGGGGAAGGCGGGCGGTCTGCCCGTCGCGGTCGTACGCGGCAGGTCCGACCTGGTGGGCCCGCTGACGCTGCCGGGTGCGGCGAGCATCGTGCGGTCGTCCGACCGCGACATGTTCCGGCTGGGCTCCGACGAGGCGTACCGGGCCGGCTTCGCCGACGGCCGCGCCGGCTGACCCGCCGCCAGGTGCCCGGCCGCGGGTAGAGTGGCCCCGGAGGCGGACACTGTGCCTCCGAGGCGGCCCCGTCGATGCGGGCCGACATCACCGCACTCCTCATGTGCGTTCGTTCACGACGCCGAGGAGACGCATGCCTTCGTTCACCCGCCGCGCCGCCGCTGCGGCATCCCTCGCCTCGCTCGCCCTGCTGGGTGGATGCGCTGGCGGCCCGTCCGTGGCCGCGCCGCCGACCGCCGACCCGGTCGCGGAGACGATCGACAACTGCGGCACGCCGGTGGTGGTGCCGGCCGAGTCGCCGAGTCGGATCGTCACGGTGAAGTCATCGGCGTTCGAGCTGCTGCTGGCCCTCGGAGTCGGCGACCGCATCGTGGGGACGGCGTTCCTCGACGGACCGGTGCCGGCCGCGTACGAGGCCGAGGCCGCGGAGGTGCCGGTGCTGTCGGAGAAGGCGCCCTCGCAGGAGGCGGTGCTCGACCTGGAGCCGGACCTCGTCTACGCGGGGTGGGAATCGGTGTTCTCCGCTGACGGTGCGGGCGAGCGCGCCGACCTGGAGCGGCTGGGCGTGACAACCTATGTCGCGGCGGCGGCGTGCCGCGAGCCCGAGTACCGGCCCGACCCGTTGACGTTCGACCAGGTGTTCGCCGAGTTCGACGAGGTGGCGCGGCTGCTCGGGCAGCCTGGTCTCGCCGACTCGTTGATCGATGAGCAGCGCACCCAGCTGACCGAGTTGCTCCCGAACGGTGAGGGTCTGAGGGCGGTGTGGTACTCGTCGGGGCGTGACCAGCCCTACGTCGGGGCGGGCATCGGTGCACCCGAGATGATCATGGCCCAGGCGGGGCTGACCAACGTGTTCGCTGACGTCGACGACAGCTGGACGTCGACGTCGTGGGAGGAGGTCGCCGACCGCGATCCCGACGTCATCGTGCTGGTCGACTCGACGTGGAACAGCGCCGACGAGAAGATCCAGCTGCTGAAGGACAACCCGGTGACCTCGACGCTGGATGCCGTGCGTGCCGACCGGTTCGTCGTGGTCGACTTCGCGGCGACGGAAGCCGGCATCCGCAACGTCGAGGCGGTTGCGTCGATCATCGATCAGCTGGACGATCGATGACGCGGGAGGCCACCGCGGCACGCGCACCCGCACGCCGCAACGGACGTGGCGCCGGACGTCGCGCCGGGCGCCGGGCGAGGAACCGGGTCGGCCCGGTCGTCGGGGTGCTGGTGGTGGCGCTGGTGGCCTCGTGCGCGGTCGCGGTGGCTCTCGGGACGGCCGACATCTCGCCCGCCGACGTCGCCGCGACGGCCTGGTCGCACCTGTTCGGCACCGAGCCGACCCTGTCGGCCACGCGTGACGCGATCGTATGGGAGCTGCGCGCGCCCCGCGTGCTGACGGCGGCGGCCGTGGGCGGTGGGCTGGCGGTGTGCGGCGCCGTCATGCAGTCGCTCACCCGCAACCCGCTGGCCGATCCGTACCTGCTGGGGCTGTCGTCGGGGGCATCCACTGGCGCGGTCGTCGTGCTGGTGCTCGGGGTGGCGGTCGCGCTGCCGCTCGCGGCCTTCGCAGGAGCGTTCCTCGCGCTCGTGGGCACCCTCGCGCTCGCGCGCGCATCGGGTGCGCTGTCGTCGACGGGGGTGATCCTGGGAGGCTTGGCGGTGTCGGCGGTGGCGTCGGCGCTGACGAGCCTCGTGATCTTCTGGAGCGCCACCGGTGACAGCTACCGCGAGATCCTCGGGTGGCTGCTGGGCCGGGTTGCGGGAGCCGACTGGACGGATGCCGCGGTGGCCGCCGCTGCCGTGCTGGTGTGCGGCCTGCCGTTGCTGGTGTCGGCGCGGTTGCTCGACGGGTTCGCGCTGGGCGACCTGTCGGCGGCGGCGCTTGGCATCCCGGTGGAGCGGCTGCGGTTCGCGCTGTTCGCGTGCACCGCGCTGCTGACCGGGGCGCTGGTCGCCGTCAGCGGCGCGATCGGGTTCGTGGGGCTCATCCTGCCGCACGCGGTGCGGGCGCTCGTGGGCACCCGTCACCGTGCGGTGCTGCCGGTCGCGTTTCTGGCGGGCGCGATCTTCCTGGTGTGGGCCGACACCGCGGCCCGCACGCTGTTCGCCCCGCGGGAACTGCCGGTCGGCATCCTCACGGCGCTCATCGGCGGCCCCGTGTTCGCGATCATCCTGATGCGACGGAGGCGGGCGGCATGACCGGGCTGGAGTGCCGCGGCCTGCGCTTCGCGCGCGGCGGGCGGACGCTGATCGACGACGTGAGCCTGTCGGCCGCGGCCGGCGAGGTCACCGCGATCGTGGGGCCGAACGGGGCCGGCAAGAGCACGCTGCTGAGGCTGATCGCGGGGGTGGCCAGGGCGGATGCCGGGTCGGTCGCGCTCGACGGCGACGAGCTGGGCGGTGTGACCGGTCGCGCCCGGGCGCGACGGGTGGCTCTGCTGGAACAGGAGTGGGTCGCCGCCGACGGGCTGCAGGCGCGCGAGATCGTGCGTCTCGGGCGCCTGCCGCATCAGCGACTGCTGGCGGGGGACTCCGCCGCCGACGATCTGGTCGTCGAGGAGTCGCTGCGCCGCGCCGGGGCGGAGGCGCTCGCCGATCGCGACGTCGCCTGGCTGTCGGGCGGTGAGCGGCAGCGTGTCAACCTGGCCCGCGCGCTCGCGCAGGAGCCGCGGCTGCTGCTGTGCGACGAGCCGACCAATCACCTGGACCTGAAGGCACGGGTCGAAACGCTGCGGCTACTGCGCACGACCGCGCATGCGGGCGTGACGGTCGTCGCGACGCTGCACGATCTGAACGACGTCGCCGCTTTCGCCGATCATGTCGTGGTGGTCTCGGAGGGGCGCGTGGTCGCCGCCGGCGCGCCGACCGGGGTGCTGACCGCGGAGCTGGTCACCGCGGTGTGGCAGGTGGAGGTCGCCGTCACGCCGGGCGTCGACGGGCGGCCGGTGGTGTCTCTGCGGGACCAGGCGGCGCCGGCCGATCAGAGTACGGAAAGATGAGAGAGCGGCCGCACCGGCCGGGAGGGATGAGGGGGCGCGGATGATCACTTTGGGGTACAAAGCGTCGGCGGAGCAGTTCGGCCCGCGTGAGCTGGTCGAGGTCGCCGTCGCCGCCGAGCGGCACGGGTTCGAGTCGGTGGCGGTGAGCGACCACTTCCAGCCGTGGCGGCACAACGGCGGGCACGCGCCGTTCTCGATCGCGTGGATGTCGGCCGTGGGCGAGCGCACCTCGCGGGTACGGATCGGCACCAGCGTGATGACGCCGACCTTCCGCTACAACCCCGCGGTGATCGCGCAGGCGTTCGCGACCATGGGTTGCCTGTACCCCGAGCGGATCTTCCTCGGAGTGGGGACCGGGGAGGCGCTGAACGAGGTGGCGACCGGATTCCGCGGCGCGGGTGAGCAGACCTGGCCCGACTTCAAGGAGCGGTTCGCGCGGCTTCGCGAGTCGGTGCGCCTGATGCGGGCGCTGTGGAGCGGGGATCGCACCAGCTTCGAGGGTGAGTACTACTCGACGCACGACGCATCGATCTACGACGTGCCCGACGACGGCATCCCGGTCTACATCGCGGCGGGCGGCCCCCTGGTCGCCAAGTACGCCGGCCGGGCCGGGGACGGGTTCATCTGCACGTCGGGCAAGGGCCGCGAACTGTATGAGGACAAGCTCGTCCCCGCGGTGAAGGCGGGGGCGGATGCCGCGAGGCGCAGCTTCTCGGACATCGACCGGATGATCGAGATCAAGCTGTCTTACGAAGAGACCGTCGACGCCGCCCTGGAGAACACCCGGTTCTGGTCGCCGCTGTCGCTGTCGGCGGAGCAGAAGCACGACATCACCGACCCGGTGGAGATGGAGCGGGTCGCCGACGCGCTGCCGATCGAGCAGATCGCCAAGCGCTGGATCGTCGGCAACGATCCCGAAGCGGTCGTCGCCCAGATCCGCCAGTACGTCGACTGGGGCTTCACCCACCTCGTGTTCCATGCTCCCGGCGGCGATCAGGAACGGTTCATGACGCTGTTCGAGCGGGACCTGGCGCCGCGGCTGCGGGGGCTGTAGCCGCACGGGCGGGGCGAGCGGCCCGCCGACTGGTGAGGAGCACCCCGCCCGCATCGCCCGCGCCACGAACTCCCCGCTGAACACCGCCGTCGCGGCGGGGCCGCGGTGCGGGACATCGGGCAGGATCGAGGTGTCCGCGACGCGGAGCCCGGGCACGCCGTGCACTCGCCCCGCGCCGTCGACGACCGGGCCCATCGGCGCGGTGCCGCACATGTGGATCGCGGTGCCCAGGTGCGACAGCATCCACCGGTCCAGCGCGGCGTCGTCGGCGGCATCCGACCGGTCCAGCTCGGTCAGGCGGTCGAACACGCCGGCGAAGGCCGCGGAATGCAGCAGGTCGATCGCGGTGCGGATGCCGGTCCTCATGCGCGCGCGGTCGTCGGGCTCGGCCAGATAGCGGTACTGGATGCGCGGCTGGGTGAGCGGGTCTGCGCCCAGCAGCGTGAGCGTGCCCCGGCCCCTCGGTGCCTGCAGCCCGACGATCAGCTGGTAGTCGTCTCCGTGGGCGACCTGTGCCGCCGCGCGGCGGGCAGAGGTTCCCGTCAGCGCCCGCGTGAACCGGATCGGATGCCGCAGCGCCGCCGCTGCGCCCCCTGTCCACATGCGGGTCGAACCCGTGAGCAGATACGCCAGCGGCGAGACGGCGAGCAGCACTTCGAGGTCGCCGTCGGCATCCGCCCCCGATGCGCCCGCCGCCAACGTGCCCGCCCGCGACACACGCGCTCCCGACACATCCATCCCCGAGGAGAAGTTCACCGCGGCGGGAAAGGCGATCGCGGGCGCCGGGTCGAACGCCGCTGAGCGCGGACGCCAGCCCACGGCGATGTCGGGGTGGTCGCTGAAGGCCGCCCCCACGGGCAGATCCGCGCGCACCTGACCCCCGGCCGCGCGCAGCTGGTCGGCCGGGCCGATTCCGCTGCACATCAGCAGATGGGCGGAGCCGATCGCCCCCGCGCACAGCACCACCTCGTCCGCGTCGATCCGGCCAGACGCGGTCTCGACGCCGACGGCGCGGCCCATCTCGAACGCGACCCGCAGCGCGCGCGTGCGCCCCAGAATGCGCAGGTTCGGGCGCCCGCGCGCGGGCTCCAGGTAGGCCAGGCCGGTGTTGACCCGGATGCCGTCGACGACGTTGCTCGGCACAGGTCCGATCCCCGGCGTCCCCGGGGCGTTCTTGTCCGGCTCATCTGCGAAGCCCATCTCGCGTGCAGCGGCGACGAAGGCCGACGTCACGTGACCGGCCGCGGGCGGCCGCCGCACCGGCATCGGGCCCTCGTCGCCGTGGACCGAGGTTGTGCCCAGGTCGCCGTCCGACTCCAGCGCGCGCAGCACGGGCAGGGCGCGCTCGTACCCCCAGGCGTCGCCCCCGACCCGCGCCCACCGGTCGAAGTCCGCGGGCCGGGCGCGCACGAAGTAGCCGCCGTTGATCGTGCTCGACCCGCCCGCGATCCGTCCCCGCGCGATCGTGTACGGCAGGTCGGGTGT